>PWHE01000033.1 GCA_003554735.1 Mollicutes bacterium
CACCTTGAAAGCGACGGTGTCGAGAAAGAGAAACTGAAACGTCTGCTTTATACGGTCGAACAACAGTCGAACCATCCCTTGGCGCGGGCGATTACGGAAGCGTACCGTGATTTTACGCCTTATGAAGGGATTCAAACTAAAGAAAAGCCCGGTTTTGGCATGGAAGCGGTGGTGGATGAAGACACATGGCGGATCGGGCGCTTTGAGTGCCATGTTCCTGAAGCCTTGCATGCGAAGCTCACCAAATCGTTGGAAAAAGGCCAGACCTGTGTGAACATCATCAAAAACGATGTGTTGGTCGGGTATGTCTGTCTTAAAGACACCATTCGTGCTTCAGTTCAAAAAACGATTAGCGCCATCCAGGAACGAGGCATTCATACCATCATGATGACGGGGGATTCAAAGCGTACGGCACAAGCGCTTGCCGATACAATCGGCATCGACACCCTTTATAGTGATTGTTTCCCCGAAGATAAAGTGGACATCGTCAAAGGCGCGAGACGAAGATACGGAAAAGTTTTGATGGTCGGGGATGGCATCAATGATGCGCCCGCACTCAGTGAGGCGGATGTGGCCATTGCGATGGGGACCGGAACAGATGTGTCGCTTGAGACATCGGACATTGTCTTTATCGACGACAATCTGTTCAGTCTTACCAAGGTTTTTGTTATTTCTTCGCGCCTCAGGGGCATCATACGTTTTAATGTGGCGCTGTCGGTGCTTGTCATAGCGCTATTGATGATCGGGAATTTTGTCGGCCGGATCAATTTGCCTTTCGGTGTTCTGGTGCATGAAATATCGACCGTCATGGTGGTTCTCAACAGTCTGAGGCTATTAAAATAAGGACGTCCACGTGCGCGTCCTTATTATTTTGCATTTTCTGGCGGTTCGTGTTGAAAAATATGGTGAAATGTTATATTCTCTAAACGTCGGCGAAAGGACGATGATGTGGATGAAACGCATGCCAAGCGAAAAGAAGATACGAAGTGTTGTGAAATACGATTGCGATTTCCTCACCGTGGTGGAGGACGATGTCTTGCTGCCTGGTGGAAAAGAGGGAAAACGCGTTGTGGTAAAACACATCGGTGCCGCGTCGGTGTTACCGATCACGAAGGATAATGACGTGATTTTAGTAAGGCAACATCGTTACGCGACGGGCGGTGACACGCTTGAAATTCCCGCAGGGAAGAAGGATTACCGTGATGAGGACGGCATCCAGTGCGCCCGGCGTGAACTCGAAGAGGAAACCGGCTATACGGCCAGCGTGTTTGAAAAGCTGCAGGATGTCTACACGGCCATCGGGTTCTCCGATGAACGCATCGAGATTTTTGTGGCCCGAGACGCAACGAGGATGAACAATCCCCCTGAGGGTGATGACGATGAATACGTCGAAATTGTCGTCATGCCGCTTAAAAAGGCTATAGAGCTAGCGAAACAAGGCGAAATCGTCGATTCAAAGACCGCATTGGCACTGTTAAGCGTCAATGTTTAATTTCTCCGGGAATTATTGAATTGAAGTGTTATAATGTTAACGATAACCGTTTTATAAGAATAAGGAGAGAAAAATATGATCGCTTATATAAAATTACGTTATAAGCTGTTTTTAGTGTTGTTGGTATTTTGGTTTCTGCTGGCACTCAATTTCCGCATTGAGACAATCATTGCAGGCATCTTCATTTGTGGTGTGGTCACCGCGGCCTCGTACAATGTCCTTTATGACGACAAAGGCTATATGTATCACTCGATCAAGATGCGTACAATCATTGTCTATGTGATTTTTTTGTTTGCGGAGATTTTCAAATCGGCTGTCCTTTATGTCTACAACCTTGTGGCACATAGCTATGAACCGGTGGTCTTCGATGTCAAAGTCGATCTGGACGATGCCGTCTTGCTTGGCATCATCGCGAACTCGATCACCCTGACACCCGGGACCATCACAATCGACAGCGATTCACGAACGCACCGTATCACGGTGCTGACGCTCGCAAAGCCGGGCACGACCGCGGAAGAACTCGAAGCGAATGTCAAAAACAAGTTCGAGCGACTGCTCAAACAGAAAGGGGATCTCTGATGACGATATTCGATTGGTTTTTGATTCTGACATTGTTCATGATGATACTCGCGATTCTCATCAGCTTTATCCGTTTGGTCATCGGTCCGACCATCTGGGACAGGATCCTCATGGTCAATTTAATCAGCGCAAAAGTAGTCATGTTCATTGCGGTATATGCGATTTATGTGGATAATATCCTGTTTCTCGATATCGCCATTTCATACGGCATCATCGGATTCCTTACCATCACGCTCTTATCCAAATACATCATGACAGGGGGGCGTGAGAAATGATTTATGTCTCCGTCGTTCTGCTCGTCATTGCCTGGATTTTCATCTTTTTCGGCATGGCCAGTGTCTTCAAACTCAAGAATCTCTATACGCGCATTCTCTCCGCGGCGACCATTGACACGGTCGGAAGCCTCGTGATTCTAATCGCCCTGTTGATTTCTTCGTTCTTAGGCGATTTTGAGGAAGGTTTCACGTTCAAATACGATTACATCATCCGTTTCATATTGCTGATTGGCTTTCTGATCATCACCACGCCGATCTCCTCACATGTCATTATCCGCAGTGCCTATCTGACCGGTGTTGAGGTCAAGGAGCTTGAACATGAAGAGGACAAAAAGAAAAAAGCGGAAGAGGAGGGCGAATTATATGGTTAATTATATCACCGATCTTAGCCTGATCGACTATACCGCCTACGCACTTCAATTTCTCCTCATTTTCATCGCTGTGGCGATCGTCGTCCACAAAAACAACGGAACCATCATCATTCTTATCGCTTCCTTCTCATTGGTCACGGCTTCGCTGTACGTTATCAACAACGCACCCGATGTGGCCATTGCGGAAGTCGCGATCGGAAGTGCGATCATCCCGCTGATCTATGTCATCAGCATCTCAAGACAGCGTGAGTTCATCGTGCTCGACAAGGCGATGGACGATTTCATCATTTCCGACAACCAGTTCACGGGCATCGGATACATCCTTCTCAAACGGTTCAGCGATTTTTATCATCTTGAACTCAACATTACCAATGACCCCTTGCTTTGCAGGCTTGGTGAAGGGAAAGACCAGATCCTTTGCGAACAGACGAACGTGGATCTGATTGTCTCCAAGGACCCCGCCTCCGGTGAGTATATTCTCAAGGGCAAAGCGTCAAACATTCTCATGAACAAATTGGAACAGATGACCAAGGATTATGACAACATCCGAGTCATCAAGTTCAAGGATCGTGATTTCGGTGAGTAGACAAATTGTATTGATACTATTGCTCGGAGCGCTCTTTGCGGTGTTCACCATGAGCATCATCGAGCTTGAAGGCTTATATAACGCATTCGGAAAAGAATACTTCTTGGAATACGGACAAAGCGACACCGGGTCCAACAACCTTGTGACGGCAATCCTTCTGGACTACCGTTTGTTCGACTCTCTGTTCGAAGCGGGCATCCTTCTGATTGCGGTCAGTGGCGTCATCTGGATTTCCAAGCATGACATCGAAGAGAAGAACGCACGCTTCATGATCGACAAGTTCAAGACCCCCGATCTCTTCATCACGTTCTCGCGCCTCGTCTATCCCCTCATGCTTGCTTTCGGGTTTTATGTCATCGTCAACGGACACCTCTCACCCGGTGGTGGGTTCCAGGGTGGAACCATCGTAGCGACCGCGATTCTCATTCTTTATTATATCGATGCGGACAAAGAGACCAACATCGGCCTCATTGTCACGGTGGAAAAAATCGTCTATCTGCTGATCATCGTGCTTGCCTCGGTATCCATTGTCACACGGGGCACCTTTTTCACCAATTTCTTCCCACTCGATGCGACCCAGGACACCAAAGCGATCTATCTCGTGCTGCTCAATGTCCTGATCGGTTTCAAGGTCGCACTGGGGCTTTGGACCATCTTCACGGCATTCCTCAAGGAGGGGCGTTAACATGAATCCCATACTCACATTCCTCGTCGTTCTGATCGGTTTTTACGGCCTTTCAACCAGCGACAATGTCATCAAAAGCGTTTTCAGCGTCACCATTATCGAATCCGGAGTCATTCTCCTGTTTCTCAATCTCGGGAATTTCGAAGGCGGCGCCATCCCGATCCTGAGTGAGGGGGTCACACAAATTGTCGACCCGCTGCCCCAGGCGCTCATGATTACGACCATCGTCATCGGTTCGACCGTTACGGCCCTATCATTGATGCTTTGTATCAAAGTGTTCCATCACTACGGCACGGTTGAATGGAAGGAGGTCCTCTCCAGAGAGGACGTCAAATCATGATCAATCTCTCGGTGGTTCTGATTTTCATACCGGTCATCGCGAGCATCCTGATCTATCTTTTCAAATG
>PWHE01000019.1 GCA_003554735.1 Mollicutes bacterium
ACCAGGAGATGAGCCTGACCGTATCCGTGGGCAGTTATCACATCAACTCCCTTTCGGCCCGTTTCCAGGACGCTCTTTATTTCAGCGAGTTGGCTCTGGAGCGCGCCAAAAACAAAGGGAAAGACAAACTGGTCGAATACACCGACGATCTGAAGAAATCCCATGATTCCGCCTTCGAAATGTTCAGGGTCATCAAAAAAGCCCTCAAGCATAACGAATTCTTCCTTGAGTTCCAGCCGATCGTGGCGACGGAGGACGAGCGCATCGTGGGCTTTGAGTCCCTGCTACGTTTCCATGACAAGCACCGTCTCCTTTTTACCGCCGAGATTATCAATTATGCCGAACGTTTCAATCTGATCGGCGAGATTGACCGGTTTGTGGTCAAGCGAAGTTTTGAAACATATCAGAAACTTGTGGGGGACGGTGTCCCCTTCGAGTTCCTCGCACTCAATATTTCAAGCAGTGAAGTGCACAATGAATGGTTCATCGATTATTTGGTGCGTATGGCCCGTCAACACGATGTTCCGCCTTCCAGTATCATCATCGAATTCACCGAAACCGTGGATCCGGAAAAAATCGAAAATGAATTCAGTTTCATCGACAAGTTGCGCGAACATGGGTTCAAAATAGCGATTGACGATTTCGGCAGCGGTTATTCGAGCATGATGCGACTTTCCAAAAGTCAGCTGGACCGGATCAAAATCGATAAAACCTTCCTGAATGATCTCGAGGAATCCGAGTCGAACCGAAGCCTCATCCGTGCGATGGTAAACCTTGCGGATGAATTCGATCTTGATGTCATCTGTGAAGGCGTAGAGACACGCGAAGCGTATGATTTCATCCGATCGCTCGGCGTCAAGTATGTTCAAGGCTACCTTTTTTATAAACCTTTGACGCTTGACTACATAATCAATACGTTCACAAACAAAAACGATACGTAAACCAACTAAATTGGCCTCTCATATAAAAATCCCTCTATAAAGACATTTTAAGGCTTAAAAAATTGCGTTTTGCATACCACTGTGATATTATGAAAAATGAAATGTGTCACAGTTTTACGAAAAAACTACGAAATGAGGGTTGTAAATGGGAATTTTAAAGCGTTTATTCGGAAAGAAGAAAAAACAGGAATCTGTTGAACAGCCTCAAGCGAAGTCACAAGAAGATGCACGCGACGTTTCTCTTGAGGATGTCGAAAAAGGGCTTGAAGATGTTGAGACGGTTCGTGAAGACAAGTCCGTAGAGAAAGAGACACCGAAGACGAAGACCGAGGCCGAGGCTGTCCCTTCCAGTGAAAGGGAAGCATCGGAACCCGCCCAAGCGTCGTCCCCGCAAAAGGAATCCGCCTCCGGTGACGCCAAGCATTATCACATCAAAAAACACAGCAAAGGATGGCAATTGATTGAAGAAGGTGCCGAGAAGGCGCTCCGCGTCTTCCAGTATCAGAAAGAAGCCATCGACTTTGCGAAAGAACAAGGCATGGAATATACCGTCTTCCGCGCCGATGGAAAACCGCGTAAAGAATAAAGCCTACGCCAGTAGGTTTTATTTTTATCCCGTTCAATGACATACTGTCACACAAAGGAGAGGACACCATGCCTAAAAAGACATTCATGAATCTTTCGCATTCCAAACGTAGCCATATCGAAAAAAAGGCCCTGGAGGTCTTTTTGAACCACCCTTATAACAAAGTGACCATCAGCCTGATCGTCAGTTCGGTCGGCATTCCAAGAGGAAGTTTCTATCAATATTTCGAGGATCTCGAAGACCTTTACCAGTACCTTTTCGAACAAACCATCAAGGAGTATGAGGAATACATCTACGACACGCTTAAGCGTAAGCCGGACCTGGATGTGTTCACGTTCTTCAAAGAAAGTTTTCAAAGCGACTACCGTTTCTTGAAAACGACCGATTACTACGAACTGATGCGCAAGTTTTTCAAAGAACGCCACATGATCGGCATCAACATCGATCACTTCCAGAAACGGAAAAGCCGTTTCCATGAGTATTCGCTTCAGTATCTGAGCAAACGCCACATCGGCAAATTCGATCACGAGAAGCAGTTGAAGCTGATGCGTTTGCTCGCTCATCTCAAGTTCCAGCTCATTCATAAGATCATCAGTGACAAAGCCACCTACGAGGAGGCTTTCGAGGACTTCACATTCTATGTCGAGCTATTGAAGCGCGGCGCAAAGGAGTTTTGACCCCATGAAAGATATATTCCGGCTGGTTCGGTATGCCAAGCCATTCCCGATTTTTTTGTCCATCGCGATTTTCACCATGGTCATCCAGGTATTCGCGAGCTTCTTCATTCCCTTTTTGATCATCGACATCATCGATGTCTATCTTCCCGCCCGCGATTTCGATTCGCTGATCAACACCGCACTCCTCATGCTCGGTGTGGCCTTCATCGGGATCATCGCGGGGATCGTGAACACATATACATCGCAGTATATCTCCCAGTATGCCTCGGCGGACCTGCGACTTGACCTTTACCGGAAGATTCAGTCGCTCAGTTTCAAAAATGTCGATGATTTCAAACAAAGCCGTCTGATCACCAATGCGACGAACGACGTATTGCGTGTTCAGATGTTTTTCACTATGATGTTAAGAATTGTCATCCGCGCGCCGCTCATGGTGCTCATCGGTCTCATTCTCGCTTTGCGCACCTCGTTTTTGCTGTCGCAGGTGTTCTATGTGACCATTCCATTGCTGATCATCAGCATTCTCATCATCATGGTCTTCGCCTATCCGAGATTCAAGCGTGTCCAGTATGCGCTGGACGATCTTAACAATACGGTGCTTGAAACCGCGAGCGCTCCACAAGTCATCAAGTCCTTTGTCTCCCAGGATTATGAAAAGGACCGGTTTGAGCGGGACAACGAGCAATACCGCAACGCAAACACC
Source organism: Mollicutes bacterium (assembly GCA_003554735.1). Taxonomy (GTDB): domain Bacteria; phylum Bacillota_I; class Bacilli_A; order Izemoplasmatales; family Izemoplasmataceae; genus B1SED10-225. The sequence continues at coordinate 2,908 of PWHE01000019.1, forward strand.
AGTGCGGAGACCGTCATGGCGTTCGCCGAGCCCGTCATCCAGTTCATTTTCAACATGGGGATTGCGGGGATTTTGTTTGTGGCTGCGTATTACCTCGATCAGGGCCTGCTCATGACGAACGGCCTTCCTCAAGTCGGCGTCATCATGGCCTTCCAAAATTACAGCATGCAGATCCTTGTGGGCCTGATGATGTTCGCGATGATCATGATATTCCTTTCCCGTGCCAATGTCTCCGCGGCCCGGATCAACGAAATCTTCGATACGCAAATCGACCTTCAGAACCCTGAAAACGGCAAGCGGCCCGACATCAAAGGCGCGATCGCCTTTGAGAACGTCAGTTTCGCCTATGGTGAAGCATCCAACCGTGCCGTCAGCGATCTTTCCTTTACCATCGAACCAGGTGAGAAAATCGGTCTGATCGGTTCTACGGGCAGCGGGAAATCGACGCTCACCTATCTGATCCCGCGGCTCTATGACGTAATCAATGGACGCGTCCGGATCGACGGACAGGATGTCCGTGACATCGATTTATCCTATCTTCGTGACAAGATTGGCTACGTTACGCAAAACGCGACCATCTTCAGCGGGTCGATCGCGACGAACATACGCCAAGGCGACGCGTCCGCCGAATATGGAACGCTTGAAAAAAGTGCTCAGGAAGCCCTCCTGGATGATTTCATCGATAATCAGGAGGACGGCTTCAACTATCTGGTGCGCTCCAAAGGCTCCAACCTTTCGGGCGGCCAAAAGCAACGCCTCTCCATCGCCAGGGCGATGGTCAAACGTCCGCCGATCCTCATCTTTGACGATGCGACCAGTGCCGTCGACGCTCAAAGCGAACAAAAGATACTCAACCATATCAACGCCCTTGAATACACCCCCACCTTGCTTCTGATCAGTCAGAAAGTATCCACCGTCCGCAAGATGGACCGCATTCTCGTGCTTGACAACGACGGACGCATCGACGGGTTCGACACCCATGATGCCCTGATGGAAGCTTCGCCGACCTACCGCGAGATAGCTCATTCACAGCTTGGGAACGGAGGTGGCTACGATGTCAAATGACAAACTCATTCTTTCCAAGAAGGAAATCAAGGAACGCCTGAAAAAAGACATCGATCCGACGGATCCGAAAAACCAGATGCGTTCAGGCATGGGGCGCAGACGGACCGGCCCGGTGGGTTCCAAACCGAAAAATATCCGTCAGACCGTGTTTCGACTGCTTTCTTACATGGGGGTCTACAAATACGCGGTTCTCATGGTTTTTGTGCTCCTTCTGGGCGCAACCCTCGCGACCCTCTACATCCCTACGCTCTTCGCCAACGGCATCGACCGCTACATCGCCGATGAAGGCATTCTTGAAAATTTCAGGGAGAATTTCGACCCGACCGGCCTTTACCGCATCGTCGGCATCATGCTTGCGCTCGCTTTCTTTGGCAGCATTGTCCGTTTCTTTTCCCGTTTCGTGA
>PWHE01000099.1 GCA_003554735.1 Mollicutes bacterium
CAGTTACAGCTGGGACACAGAAGGAACACCAACATACTTCGAATTGGGAAGCCCAGTAGCAGGAAGTTGTGATTACTTATCAGGAAAACTTGACGAAGTCCGCATCTGGAGAAGAGCCTTATCAGAAGACGAAATCCAGTCCAGAGCGAATTACGGGATGTACAGGGCAGACGATTCTGACGGTGATTACGAACCTGTCGTAGGGCAGGACGATGTATCTCCCGAAGAGGTCGTTGAGGATGACTTAATAATGCATCTGGATGCCTCCGATGAATCGAGTTATCCTGGTTCAGGGGATACATGGTATGATATAAGCGGGAATGATCACCATGCATACGGCGATCCAAATACTGACGGAAGCGGCACAGACAGCAGCCAGTTCCCAGAATGGCAGGATAAGGATGGTGGAAGATTCTACTTTGATGGTTCAAAGGGTCTGACAGTCCCTTCAGACATGGGAAGCCATAATGAGATAACGCACGACATTTGGCTTTACAGGGAACCTGGTACCACTACAGATTATATTTCTGATGCCCGCAACGGAGGTGGGACATGGTTCCTCACGGAATATTCTGATCACGATATAACCTTTTCTAATGATTTAAGTGCAAACTATCCCGTTGAATACGAGTCTGGTTATTCACATTGGTGGGATCAATGGATTCACCTGGTAGCTATGAGTAATAGCAGCGGTAGCTACCTCTGGATCAACGGACAGAGAATAGACGATGAAAGATTATTATCCGATGATTCCTGGGACGAAGACCTTGGCGAGTACTTCCGAATAGGAAACAGGTACACTTCTTCAGGCAGGTGGCATGGGCATTTCAAGTCCTACAAAATATATGATAGAACCTTAAGAGAGTCGGAAATAAAACAAAACTACAAATCAGGTCTCAGTAGACTTTATTCTTCTGATAATAGTTTAGTAGATGAGGATGCAACGGATGAAACATCGCCTGATGAAGCCTCCGATCTGGATTCGACATCGCACAATACTGAGGAGTGGAACAGCGATCCGGACGTGGACTTTACGTGGGACGACGCGACCGACTACGGCGATGAATACTTCTACACGTTGAACGCGTTCGACGAAGTAGGCAACATAAACTTCGATCAGGTTACTTCAGGTCTGGCCGGTTGGTGGCCGATGAGCGACGGTTATTCGGGCTCTGCCGATGGAGAAACGTTAACGGACAGAACGAAGGAAGACAATCACGGGACGATTCATGGGGGAGAATGGACTGAAGGAAAGCGTGGGTCTGCCCTTGAATTTGATGGTACAACGGGTTATGCAGATATGGGGGTTGTCAAAGAGTGGGATGAAAGCATGAGTTCAACATGGTCGATATGGCTATATGTTCCTGATATAGAATTTGAGTACGAGGATACCAAAAGAGGAATATTAAGTGTTGAAAATAGTTATAGTGGCTCACTTGGTCTTTATTGGGATAGTGATGAGTCAATTGCTTTTTCAGATAGAGCACTGGGCGGTGGAGGTGGATACGGTGCATATGACGCACCTTTAGGTGAATGGGTCCATATTGTGGGTGTTCGTGATGTTGGTGAAGGCGTTAAAAAACTCTATGCTAATGGTGAAGACGTATATACTAGCAGTATAGGTGACGATGGTGAATCAGATGATCCTATTGTCCTCAGAGCTAATGAGGTAGCGGGCGGTGGTTCTGACTCTCGTGAAGTGCCAATGAAGTTAGATGACGCTCGTATCTACGATCGGGCGTTAAGTGAGGGAGAGGTCAAGAATATATACCATGGATCAGAGGTAGCATCCGATACTGTGATTTCCGGGTTGGATGGTTACGCTGCGGTCTGTGATCAGAACTCCGGTGACCGGACGCCTTCTGATGGTGTGGACGTTTCTGCAGGCGTGGAGTCTTATACGTGCAGTTTCCCTGATGGAGACGACAACTACTTCCACCTGCAGTCCGTGGACAACGCTGGTAACTGGGACGACAGCTCCGCGAACATCGGTCCGTTCTACGTGGATACAGAGGATCCGTCCGTTAGTATCCAGAGGCCGACAGGTGGGGAGGTTTGGAAAGGTGGGGATACGGAGGAAATACAGTGGTCGGCGTCGGACGATTACAGTGGGATAGACTCGATAGATCTGGAGTACAGTACGGACAGTGGGGCGAGCTGGAACACTATTGCAACGGGGCTTGATAATACGGGGAGTTACGACTGGAGCGTTCCTTCTGTGAGTACTAACGATGCCAGGGTTAAGGTTACTGCACACGACGACGAAGGGCATACCAATGACGACGAGTCATACGATTTCACTATAGATTCAACGCCACCAACCAGCACCATAGATCCTGACGGACACGACTGGACCAGTGAGGACGTGGACTATCAGATAACTTGTGAGGACGACTACTCGGGTTGTGAGTTTACGTACTGGGAAGAAATTTCAAGTGGTGGATCTTGTCCGTCGAAACTTGAGGGATTCGAAAGCGGTGACTTAGACGATTGGGAAATTATCGACAATGATTTCCAAATATATACATCACCTGTTTACGAAGGTAGTTATTCTGCAGGGATAGAGACCGATAGCACATATGACATGAAATTGGCATCACTGGAACCTGACGCCTTATCGGGAGGAGGAAATCCTAAGAAGGTTAGTTTCAGGTGGTATGATGAATCTTCGGGTCGTGGTGGAGGCCTGTCGCTTAAAGACAGTAACGGTAATGAGGTAATAGGATTTGGATCTGATAATCCAGAATGGTTTGTTATTGATGCCGATGGTCCTACGGGAACGGGAGAAAGCGGATCATATCAGACTTGGACTTACCTAGAAATAACCTTCAACTGGGACGATGGGACTTATGAGTTCTACGGGAAGGATGAAGATGGTAATACCGATACCTATTCTGGTAATTTGAAACAAAGCACAAATATAGAAGAAGTTGCGATTCAGACAGCTGATTCTCATACACGATCGAACGGATGGTCGAGTGGTGAAACACAATACATATGGTATGACAACATAAGGTTCAACTTTGCAAATTCAGATACTCCGACGATATCCGACACCGTGACCTGTCCGGATGGCGAAGTATGTGAGGTCGATGTCTGTTACTATTCAGAAGACGATGCAGGAAACGTGGAGTCAACGCAGACAAGTGACACTTTCCACATAGACAAGGAAGGACCAACTACAGATGCTGATCCAACCTCACGTTCCTGGGACAATACGGATGTTTCGGTTGATATAACAGCCAGCAGTTCGGGAAGTTCCATAGACTATATAGAACATTGCTGGACCACGGGCTCAAGCTGTACTCCAGGTTCTCCTGAATACAGTAGTTCTATAACGGTCACACAGGGTGAAACAGGAGACTGGACCCTTTGTCACAGAGCTACAGACGACGTGGGCAATACAGGAGACACTACCTGCGACTCACCATATCAAGTGGATAAAGAGGATCCCGACGTGACTATAACAGATCCAGAAGAGGGATATACATCTGATACAGATTCTGTTACTGTTCAATGGGATACAGATGCGGGGGAGAGTGGACTTGATTATCATGAAGTAAGGGTAGATCAAGGAAATTGGAAGGAATCTGATTCAGGAAATTCTCATGAATTCACGGATCTCGAAGATGGAGAAAGAACTCTTGAAGTAAGAGCTACAGACAATGCAGGAAACCAGGGTTCGGACGACGTTACCGTTACCGTGGACACAGATGGCTTTATAGAAGGTAACGTCTACGATGATGTTTCTGGTGACTCAATGGGCGGTGAGACTGTTGACCTGATATATGATGGAAGTGTATATGATTCAACGACAACAGATAGTAATGGTTACTACAGCTTCAGCGAAGTTACAAGTGAGAGAACCTATACTGTTCAGACAGATATTGCTAATTATAACGATGACAGCGAGGATGTATATGTGGATCAATCCGATTCTATTACCGTAGACCTGTATCCGGAACCCCACGATGCTTCGATAAGCGGTACCGTCTATGACGACGTTAGCGGCGATCCTCTGGACGGTGTCACGGTGGAGTTAAACGGTGAGACTACAACTACGGACTCCGGTGGAGACTACTCATTTGATGATATAGAGGCAAGTCAGGAATACACCGTGGAAACGGACATAGCGAACTACCATGATGATTCGGAGACGCAGTACGTGGAAGCCGGAGAAACATACACAGTAGACCTTTATCCGGATCCGTACGACGGATCAGTAAGCGGTACTGTATACGACTCCACGAGCAACGAAGAACTGGACGGAGCGACGGTC
>PWHE01000007.1 GCA_003554735.1 Mollicutes bacterium
CCTTGTGCCGTGTCGATATGTCGATAACCGTTTTTCAAGGCTGAAAGGACGGATGTATAAGCATCGTCACCTTCTTCGATCTGCCACGTCCCAAAACCGATTTTCGGTATTTTGACACCGTTATGCAATGTGTAAAATTCTTTCAATGTTGACATGATTTTCCTCCTAGTGGTTTATTTCCCTTAAAATTATAGTATCATAGATTTGAGTGGAATGTATCACCAAAAATAGAGGGTTGGTTATATGGAAACGAAACCTTACATGAAAACAGGGCGCTCAGTTTCACGTTTGGGGGTTGGTGGGTGGCCGCTTGGGAACACGGCTCACGGACACACCATGTCCATCGAGGAAGGTGTGTCTCTGGTCAGGGAAGCCTATCGCCAGGGCATCACATTTTTTGATACGGCTCCGAACTACGCCGACGGTCGTAGCGAAACCATTCTTGGAGAGGCACTTAAGGGCATTCGTAACAATGTGGTCATCAATACGAAATTCGGTCATCATCCTGACGGTGAGATTGACTTCAGAGAAGCGTTGATTCGCACTTCGGTGGAAGGCAGCCTCAAACGGCTTCAGACAGATTATCTAGACTCGATCATTCTTCATAACCCACCTCATGATGTGCTCAAGAACAAGACCGGTCATTTTAACGAATTTAAAGCATTGAAACGTGAAGGCATCATCAATGGTTTCGGCGTCAGTGTCGATACACCGGATGAACTGTCCATGGCGCTTGAAAACCTGAATGTGGATGTCGTAGAGATTTTGTTCAACATCTTCTCACAGCAAAACCGCGTGCATTTCGACGAACTGCAACGACGAGGGATTTCAATCATCGTCAAAGTGCCCCTCGATTCAGGGTGGCTGAGCGGAAAATACTCAAAAAACGACTCATTCACAGATATTCGCTCACGCTGGAGTGAATCAGACCTCAAAAGACGTCACGATCTTGTGGAGGAATTGAGAAAACTTCTTGATGAAGCCGGCTCGCTCATACCGCATGCAATTGGTTATGTTCTTTCCTACGATGCGGTCACGACCGTTATTCCGGGCATCCGAACCGTTGAACAGTTAAAGGAACATCTCCATGCTTCCAAAACACAAATCACACCACAAAGGCGTAAAGAAATGGAAGACTTCTATCACCAACTTATCGAAAACGCCCCCCTTCCATGGTAAGTACGACTAAACCAAGCCATCATAAATTTGTGATGGCTTTTTTATTGTATTAAGTAGAGCTAGCTACATAAGGCCATAAAATTATAATACGCTTATTTATAATTTAAAATCTTTATTTATAAAATTCGAAAACGTTATAGTAAAACGTTTACACACATGGTATCCTACTTACGAAAACGATATAGTAAATTAGGGGGACACCATGGCAAAACACTTTGAAACCTCACTTTACGAAGGAAAGCGTCTCGAACGTGTTAACAGAGACACACGTTCGGCAAAAACAAAATTATCGATAAATAATGAAAAACGCTTTCAGTCTATGATTGGATTTGGAGGCGCATTTACCGAAGCCGCCGCCTATACGTTATCACGGATGCCTGAATCGTTGCGGAAAGAAGCCTTGGAGGCGTACTTCGACCCCAAGGAGGGGCTCAACTATAATCTTGGGCGAGTCCATATCAACAGTTGCGATTTCGCACTGGAAAATTACACGTATGTCGAAGAAGGGGATACGTCCCTTGAGACATTTGATATTTCCAGAGAAAGACAATGGGTCATTCCAATGATCAAGGATGCCCAAGCGATCCGTGGCGACACGATCAATCTGCTCGCCTCCCCATGGAGCCCGCCCGCGTGGATGAAAAGCAGCGGAACGATGAACAACGGTGGGAAACTTCTTCCTGAATTCTCACAGACATGGGCCGATTATTATGTAAAATTCATTGATGAATATACCAAAGAAGGATTGGATATCTTCACGATCAGTGTTCAAAACGAACCCGCGGCGGTACAGACGTGGGATTCATGTGTGTATACCTCCGAAGAAGAACGCGATTTTGTCAAAGATTATCTCGGCCCCACATTAAAAGAATCGAAACATCGTGATGTCGGCATTGTCATTTGGGACCATAATCGTGACATTCTCGTAGAACGTGCCACAACGGTTCTTGAAGACGATAAAGCCAATCCATTTGTATGGGGGACCGGGGTTCACTGGTATGTGAGCGAGGCGTTTGAGAATCTCAGCGAAGTGCACCGACGGTTTCCCGATAAGCACCTTCTCTTTACGGAAGGGTGTATCGAGGGCGGTGTGCGACTTGGGTCTTTCGAGACCGGAGAGCGTTATGCCAGGAACATGATCGGCGACATCTCCAATTATTGCGAAGGCTACATCGACTGGAATCTGGTACTCGATGAGAACGGCGGTCCCAACCATGTCGGTAACTACTGTGACGCACCGATCATCGCGGACACAAAAGCTAAGAAACTTCACTACAACAGTTCGTATTATGCAATCGGCCATTTTTCCAAGTATGTGAAGCCCGGCGCCATACGCGTTGGGACCACTGTTGAAGGTGCCGATTTGCACCATGTCGCATTTGAAAATCTCGACGGTGAGATTGTTGTGATTGTTCAAAACGAGACCGAACAGGCTGAACATGTGAGTTTTTGTCACAAAAACATCTCATATGACGCCATTATCAAACCACGCAGTATTTCGACTATTATTTTATGAGGTGTGACAATGGGGAACTATTATTTTGAAGGGTCAACCTTCGTGATTGAGAACTATAACAAGCAAAAAACATTCGCAAACTTTCTTCCGGGCGTTGCCGGTAAAAAAGGAATCCCACTTTGGAGTTTTTACGTCAACAGAGCACAAGGCATCAGCGGGTATGGACTGCAGGATAAAGCCAAAATCATTATGGAGTTCACGCCTGCGAACAAAGCGTATGAAACGGTCGGGACCATCGGTTTTCGAACGTTTTATAAAGTGATTGGAAAACTTTATGAAGCTTTCAAGGAAGGCAATGACCTTCCTCATTCCATGCGAATCAATAAAACCTCATTCACCATCGAAGAGACAAACGAAGCGATGGGATTAAAAACCGCTGTCACATATTTTGGTCTACCCAATGCACCGATTGCAGGATTGGTGAGAAAGGTGACCGTAACGAACATTTCCGATCAGACACTGGACATTGAAATGTTGGACGGCATTACTCAAATTTTACCTTCAGGCATTCACAATGACGGCTTCAAATCCACCTCGAACCTTCTTGCAAGCTGGATGGATGTCGACCACCTGGAAGACGATCTCGGGTACTATAAACTCCGCGCTTCTACCAACGATTCCTCAGAGGTTTCTGAGAAAACGGATGGGAATTTCTATGTTGGAATCGTGGATGGAAAGAAAGTGAAGCCGGTTGTCGATCAGGATCTTGTGTTCGGCAGCAATACTTCGAAATCGACCCCGAATCATTTTATCGATACATCGCTTGTTGAAATCATGGGTAGCACTCAGGTGACTGCCAACAAGATTCCTTGCGGTTTCATTCCGATTAAAAAGGAACTCAAAGCAGGGGAAAGTTTCACGCTTCATGCTCTGAGCGGCCATGCGAACAATTATGAGACATTGCGTGAAAACATCGAAAAACTTTCGTCCAACGACGCATTAGACAAGAAAGAACAAGAAGCATCGGACATCCTTGATGAAATGCTTGAGGATGTCGCTACACATACCGCAAGCAACGAGTTCAACGAATACATCAAACAAAACTATCTTGACAACTTCTTAAGAGGTGGCTATCCGATCGAAATCGGCGAGTCTATCTACCATCTTTATTCAAGACGACATGGAGACCTTGAACGTGATTACAACTATTTCTCTTTGGCGCCTGAATATTATTCACAAGGTGCGGGCAATTTCCGTGATGTATGTCAAAACCGTCGAATGGATACATTCATCAACAAACATGTCGAACGGTTCAATATCCATCATTTCGCTTCCTTGATTCAACTGGATGGCTACAATCCGCTGTCTGTGAATGGAACGCTTTATGAGTTTGCGGATTCAGAGACCATCGACCAGTTGAATGAAAAACATTTTTCATCTTCAAAGCCGATGAAGAGACTGTTGTCTTCTCCCTTCACGCCGGGTCAATTGGTCAACTTTGTCGAAAACAACAAAATCCCGACAAGCACCCAAGAGGACACCTATCTCAAAGAAATCATCAACGCGGCCATGCCGAAAATCAACGCATCCTTCGGTGAAGGGTATTGGAGCGATCATTTCA
>PWHE01000046.1 GCA_003554735.1 Mollicutes bacterium
CAAAAGATAGTCGCGTCCATCTTTATGATATAGATAGCCAAAAAGAATGGCCAGTGCGCTCGAACCGATCAGATAAACCGGCGTGAGCATCATGAGTATATTTTCCATCAGAGAAATCTCCTTGCGATATTTCCCCTTTCCCTATTTACAACATGATAACACAAACTGAAAAAAATAAATTAATTACGATTTTACCAATAAAAGTATCCGCTTGTGTGTTTAGTATGTGAAATCAAACAAAGGAGGCACACCCTTATGAAAAAACTAATCGCATTATTTATGGTCCTTGCAGGTGCATTCACCCTGGCCGCCTGTTCAAGCGATCTCGAGGATACATTCGACAACAACCTCGAAAACTATGGTTACGCCAGAGTGGAAATCAACCCGCAAATCGAATTCATCGTCGATGAGGACGACGTCGTCGTATCCTACGCTCTCCTCAACGAGGACGCCGAGATAGTGGCGGCCGACCTTGAACTTGAAGGCCTTCCGGTAGACGAAGCCCTTGAACTGTTCTTAGACGAAGCCGTTGAACTTGGCTACCTCGAAGTCGATGAGGAAAACAACATCACCATCATCACCAACGATGAACCCGCTGAAGAGGGCCAAGAAGGCCAACGTCTCGCTGAAAAACTTCGTGAGAAAGCCCAAAGCCATCTTGAAGGTCGCGGCATCGGCGCCCAAGTTGCATTCGGCGAACTGGATGAAGAACTGCTTGAACTTGCGGAAGACTATGACATCGGACTCGGTCGTCTTCGCCTGATCCAATCCGCGGTGGAAATCGATGAAGACCTCGATTATGAGACCGCACTGGAAATGGAAATGCGTGACATCATGGAAATCCTTCGCGACAACCACAGAGAACGCATGGAAACATTCAGAAATGAACGCCGCGAGGCAATGCATGAGATCCGTGAAGAGATGCGTGAACGCGCAAGAAACCGTCGTCCCGACTTCTTCAACGACGATGAAGACGAGAACGACGACACCAATGATGACACCAATGACGACACCACCAACGAATCACCCGACGCATAAACTTTTCTCCTGAAAGAGGCCATCCCAACGGCCTCTTTCTTTTTTTATCTCCATTTTTTAAAAAAATATTGCAAAATCCCAACAAAATCACGGTTCACTCCGTATACACTATGAAACCAATAAAAAACAGGAGGAACAATTCTATGAAAAAATTCTTAGCATTATTTATCATTGTTGCAGGTGCATTCGCTTTGGTCGCATGCGCTGAGAATGATGAAACACCTACACCAACCCGTTCGACCGAGGAAGTCGTCGGGATTTCCGCACTCGCTTCTGTGAGTGCACTCGGGGATGTTGAACGCATCAAGACAGCGTCCGCAGCGGACACCGTGCAGACACTCAATGTGAATGACACATTGGAAGTCCTTGAGGACATTGAGGAACTCGAAGAGTATCTCGATCTGGTCCGCACCTTCATGGGCACTTCGAATGGTGTCGATGTGACCGTCGACGTCTCTGAAAGAGAAGAGTACGAATATGTCATGAACATCCAGTTCGTGGACATGTCCGGCGAGCTTGAGACTCACGTGCTCCATTACAACGAAACCATCGTTGACGAGGACGAAGAGGATGGCGAATTCGAAAGCATCATCGAGGGAGTTCTTGTGATCAATGGTACCGAGTATGAAGTGTATGGGGAACGTGAAGTTGAACCCGAAGAAGAGGAATTCGAACTGATCGCTCGTTTGGATGATGAAAACTACGTTGTCATCAAGTATGAAGTCGAAGAAGAACACGATGAATACGAGTTTGAACTACAAATCGAGATCTTCATTGATAATCAACTTGCCAAACGCGTCGAGATCGAGTTTGAACGCGAAGACGATGAAACTGAAATGGAACTGAAGTTCATCGAAGGCAACCGTGAAAGCGAGTACGAGTTCGAAATCGAGGAAGACGGCAATGAGACGACCATCGATATCGAATTCAAGATCACTGAGGACGGGAACCTTGTAGAAGAGGGCGAGATTGAAATCCTGATTGTCTATAACGAAGAAACCGGGGATTACACAGTAACTTACACCATTGAGACAACAACCGGTGATTCAGTCATCATTGAAGGCGACGACAATGACGACGAAGACGATGACGACGAAGACGATGACGACGAAGATGACGAAGAAGACGACGAAACCGAGAACACCACCGCTTAAACTTTTGTTTCATCCATGATATAATCATCTCATCAAGACAAAGCAGGTGTTCCTATGAATCCAGACAAGCATGTGGATGCGCTCAAACAACAGAATGAAGCAGCCTTTGAAGCGATCTATCACGAAACGAAACACGCGGTCTACGCCATGGTGCTTCCGATTGTGAGAGATCGCTCTTTGGCTGAGGATGCCATGCAGGAGACCTACATCAAAATGTTGAAGAAGATACACACCTACAAAAAACGGTATAAGTTCATCAACTGGCTCCTAACCATCGCGAAAAACACCGCGCTTGACATGCAGCGTTCCCGTAAACACACCGTTTCTACCGATGCCAATGCCAATCCTGATCTGTTCATCGCTTCGCAGTCTGGTCCTGAAAAGAAGCTTATAAGCGAATATTATCTGTCGCTGATCCCACCGGACCAACAACAGATCGTATTGCTCAGGACCGTAGGGAACATGAAACATAAAGACATCGCCACATTGCTTGAGATGCCAACAGGAACGGTAACCTATCTATATCAAAAAGCACTCAAAACCATGCGAGAAGGCAGTGAGGAGGGTAAAAACAATGAATAAAGACCGTAAAAACATTGAATCCACTATTCGTGAAGAAGGCCGGAAACATACGCCCGAGGTCATCGATTCGATTGATTTTCATGAACATATGGCTCCAGCGCCGACAAAAAGACCGTTCTTTCGTCGCCGTGTGCCCTATGCGTTCGCTGGTGCATTGAGCATTATTTTACTCGCATTGTTGGTCATTTTGGCGCCAGAAGAAGTACCAGGCGATCCGGGCAACGGCCGACAGCCGCGCCAGACCATCGAACTTTCCACACGCGAAGAATTCTATTCTGTCACCGCCCTCTCTGCCGTTAGTTTGCTGGACGCCTCCCTTGCCAACAACCATGTCGCACAAACCGGTATGCCATATCCCGTGCCACTTTCCCAAAACGACACTCCTCTGATCGAGACCTACATGCCTTTCATCAACGGCTACATGAATATGCTCGAACCGATCATGATGGGCCGTGAAGCGATGGCGTTCACCGTGGACATGTCGCCGCTTGAAGCGTATACATACCGGATTTTCTTTTCCGGTACCGCACCGGATGGTGAACCCTACTCGCATGTGCTTCATTATAATGAAACCGAGATTTCCTCTGAGGAGTTCGTCATTGAAGGCATCATGGTCAAGAACGGTATCACCTATCAGCTTGAAGGGGAAATCGAGCTCGATGACGATGAAATGGAGATGTGGATGAAAGCCACGCATCCAAACGAGTCGGATACGTATCTGGAAATCGAGCAGGAAATCAAGGATGATGAACAATCGTTCGATTACATCTTTGTCAAAAATGGTGAAACCATCTTTGAAAGCAGCATGGAAATTGAGTTTGACGATGACGAAGTAGTAGCGGAGATTGAACATGAAACCATGAATGTCGAAATTGAACTGATTTTTGTCCGCTCCCTTGAAAACAATGCCTCATTTTTTATCATCGAATACGAAATCGAGACCGAGCATGAGGATGAAGAGGGCTTGATTACTGTGAACCTCCATCAAGAAGAAGGCCGCCATTATTATCTTTATACGATTGAAATCGATGATGGCCCTACACTCTCAATCATGAAACCGAGACTCCACGGGCAGTGATGCCCACGATTTGACGCATAACTTTTCTCCTGAAAGAGACTTCCCAACAGTCTCTTTCTTTTTTTACCAATAAATTCCCTGTTCCGGTTGTTTAAGGATATATGTGCACTCAATGAAACATGAGACACCCCTTGATTGTATCGTGTCGAATGCGGGCGATGAGAGTGTTTTTTGTTGTCGGGTGTGATAGACTATCCATACAAAGGGTGATGAAAATGAAAAGAGTATTTTTACTGTTTACAGCCTTATTATTGGTGTTTTCTCTTGCCGCCTGTGCGGACTTGATTCCTGAGAGAGACTTAAGGATCGAGGATGTCGGCATTCAAAAGACCACGCTTGAAGACCGCTATGTGCTCGCCGATTTCGATCTATCCTCCATCAAGCTTGAACTTCTGATGGAAGACGATACGGTACGCTACCGGCGTCTTGAAGACGACTTTATCGTTCCGGATGACCTGGACAAACTCAGTGAACCGGGCAGCCATACGATCAATGTCACCTTCGAAGGCTTTGACGTGAGCTTCGACCTGGTCCTCCTTGAAAGCGAACACGAACTGATTGTGCATAAGATTTACACACTCGGGGTCAATGACGGTTCCATCGAAGAAGGATATGAAGCCTGGAAGGCGTCCATATCCGGTGAGGATGGCACCGACGGCCGCGAGATTGAATTATCTGTTGAGAATGACGCCATTGTCTGGCGCTATGTGGATGATACCGAATGGACGGTCCTGGTGTCATTGAACGAGCTTGTCGAAGACATTGAGATGAAGGATGAGGTATATCTCGTTCAGTTCTTCGCCGGATCCGACATCATCGGACTGGATCTGGTCGAACGCGGCGAAGCCGCCAACGCTCCGGACCCGGAGCGTGAGGGCATGACCTTCCTCGAATGGGACAATGATTTTTCCGAGGTTACATCGAATCTTATTGTGACAGGTGTATACGAAACCAATAGTTTCACTATTGATTTTGAAAGCGCGTTTGACGAACCCGCTTCATTGACGGCCGATTATGGAGAGGAATTGACATTGCCCGTCCCTGAAGCCGACGACCATATTTTCCTGGGTTGGTATTACGATGCCGACTTCAGCAGACTTTTCAATGAAGGCACGATGCCTGCTAAAGACCTGATACTTCATGCGAAATTCATTGACGCGTCCCTGAATGATGGCGAAACCGGTGAGGTTGTCGCGGACATGATCGCCCGTGTGGGCGACGGCGTGATCGGCGTACGCAATGTTCAAAATGGTTCCGTCGCCGGAACCGGCAGCGGCGTCATCTACAAACAGGAAGGATCGACCTACTATGTCTTCACCAATCATCATGTTGTGGAGGACGCGGACAGCCTTGAAGTCGTCTTTGAGAAAAACGGCAATGTCTTTTTCTATGATAGCGGCATCGACCTGCTTGGCAGCTATGAAGGCGCGGACATCGCTGTACTGACCTTTACGAGCACCGTGGATTTTGAAGTGCTCGAGTTTGCGGATTCTTTGGATGTAAGACGCGGAGAACGTGTTTACGCGATCGGTTCGCCTCAAGGGTTCACCTTCATCGGCAGTGTCACGACCGGCGTCATCTCCAATGTGGACGTTCCCATCAACGGCAATGGGCTTGACGCTTACTTTTTCCAGCATGACGCGGCGATATCGCCCGGCAACAGCGGCGGCGCTTTGATTGATGAGACCGGACGCATCATCGGCATGAACACCCTGAAAATCACCGGTGATGACGTTGAAGGCATGGGACTTGCGCTTTCCTCCAACATCATCGAGCGGATGGCGGAAGAACTGGAGACGGAAGGTTCCATTACACGGGCCATTCTGGGTATATCCATCGCCAATCTGGATGAATGTGGTGTGTTCAGCGGCGTCTGTGTGGAAAATGTTTCAAACAACACGACCGCGGATGAACTGGGTCTTGAAGCCGATGATCTGATCACCCACATCCGTACCGGGACCATGGATGATTTTGTGGAAGTGCGCAACCGTCATCGTTTGAGAAAAATCCTTTTGAGTCTTCGTCCCGGTGATGCGATCGCCCTTCGTTACGAACGCGGGGGAACCATTTACGAGACCGATGAGGAACCACTGGGCAGTTAAAAAAACTTTTTGGAATAACAGCATTAAAAACAGTGTGCAAGGCTTTCTTGCATTCATGGTTCGTATTTTAAACGATAAACGGATGAAATTTTTGGTGCGTGTCCGCTTAATCCATGGCAATTGATTTGATATAATAAAATTGAAAGATGATGCATACACCATGTCCGATCCCCATTTGAATGTGAGCAAAGGTTCAAACTATAGATAGGGAGAGTGATTCAATTGAGACTCAAAGACAGAGTCGCTTTGATTACCGGCGGAGGCGCCGGAATCGGGCAGGTTACCGCACGTAAGTTTTTGGAAGAAGGCGCAAAAGTCGTTGTTGTGGACATCGACAAAAAAGGACTGGATGACACCATTAATGAACTTGGCAAACTGGGCGACATCCACGCTGTGCAAGCGGACGTTTCCAAAGAAGCGGATGTCAAGAAGTATGTCCAGGAGACCAAGGACAAATTCGGACGCATCGACATCTTCTTCAACAATGCCGGCATCGAAGGCAAACATTCCTTGCTGAAAGACGTTGATGAAAAAGACTTCAGCAAACTGATCGACATCAACTTAAAAGGCGTCTGGCTCGGCATGAAGCATGTCATCCCGATCATGGCGGAGCAGAAAAAAGGCTCCATCATCAACACCTCGTCGGTTGCCGGACTGCAAGGCTTCCCGGGTCTTGGCCCATACGTCGCATCGAAACACGGCGTCATCGGTCTGACCAAAACCGCTGCTGCAGAAAACGCGGGCGACGGCATCCGTATCAACTCCATTCACCCATCCCCGATCAACACCCGTATGATGCGCTCCATCGAGGGTCAAATCAATCCTGAGGACGCAGAAGGTACCAAATCAAGCTTTGAAAGCATGATTCCATTGGGCCGCTACGGTGAGAGCGAAGAGATCGCCGATCTCGTATTGTTCCTCGCCAGCGACGAGTCAAGCTACATCACCGGCTCGCAATACCGCATTGATGGCGGCATGGGCTCAACTTGATGATTTAGCATTGTAACACAGAAGCCCGGATGATTTCCGGGCTTCTTTTTTGTTGCAATGCCGCAAAGGCTTGATAGAAAGGAAGTATATTTGTAAAAGGAGCGATGGAATGGACACAACACTTGAGACACCACGTCTTGTCATGACCCGGGCGAATGAGAAGGATGCAAAGACGCTCATGCGGTGGTGGAATGACGGCACGCTGATGGAATCGGTCGGATTCCCCAAGGCTTGAACATCACCATGGACAAAGTGATGGAGAAGATTAAATAGACGGACATTGCTTGTTGATTGCGCGCGACAAGGGAACCGGCTCCCCGATCGGCGAGTTTTCCTATGGCCATCCTGACCAAACGGCAGGAACGGTACGAATCGGCTTGAAGATTGCTACCCTTGGCGCACAGAAAAAAGGGTATGGAAAAGAAGGGTTGATCGGGCTATGCCGCTATTTGTTCGAAACGCTCGATGTATTAACCATCCTGATTGATACATTCACCCTCAATACCCTCGCACGAAGACTCTATGAGTCGCTCGGTGCAAGCGAAAGCGCCATCAAGGAAGCCTATTGGACCAATCCCGAGGGAACATCGTTCGATGTGATCTTCTATGACCTTACGAAAGACATGTTTTATCAGCATATCGGACAGTGAGTCTACACTCGCTGTCTTTTTTAACGGCATAACAAAAGCCCGGTGGGAGCCGGGCTTGGTGTTCATGCTTTAAAACGATGAATCATCCGTGTTGTCAAGGTAGTCCTTGATGAGCGGGATGACGGTTTCAAGGGTGCCTTCTTTGAACGGGTTTTCGAGGTTGGCTAGCTCGAGCAATTCCAGGAACGTGCGTGAACCGCCGGCCTTGCAGAGTCTAAGGTAGTCCACCCATGCGGTGTCATAGTCATTTTGGGCTTTGTGCCAGAACTGGAAGGCGCACGATTGGGCGAGGGTGTAATCGATCATGTAAAACGGAACGGCGAAAATGTGCATGATGCGGTGCCATCCGCCCCCGCGCTCAAGGTAGGCGTCATCGTCGTACTTGCGGTAGGGGAAGTATTTCTGCTCGATGTCGCGCCAAAGATTCTTGCGCTCTTCTTTAGTCATCTCGGGCTTGGCGTAGACTTCGTGCTGGAACTCGTCGATCGAGGTACCGTACGTGATCAGCATCAACGCCTGGGACAAGTGGGAGAACTTGTATTTGTCGGTGTCTTCCTTGAAGAAGTTATGAACCCAGGGCCAGGCGAAGAATTCCATGCTCATGGAGTGGATCTCGCTCGCTTCCATGGTCGCCATGAGGTATTCGGGGACTTCGTGGTGTCTGGACATGTACATCTGGAACGCGTGCCCCGCTTCGTGGGTGAGGACATCGACGTCGTGCTTGGTTCCGTTGAAGTTCGCGAAGATGAACGGCGAGTCGTAGTTCGGGATGAAGGTGCAGTAACCGCCGCCGGCTTTGCCGCGTTTGCTTTCAAGGTCCATGAGGTTGCGCTCGAGCATCACGCCGAAGAATTCTTTGGTCTCTTCGCTCATCTCATCATACATTGCTTTTGCCGCGTCAACGAGGGTGTCCTTGTCGCCTTTGGGCGTAGCGTTTCCGCTCTTGTAGTCCAGCGAAAGGTCATAATGCCAGAGCTCATCGAGCTCAAGACGTTTTTGCTTGCGCTTTGAGAGTTCGGTGTTGATCGGCACAATGAGCTTTGCGACCTGGTCGCGCCAGCGCTTGACGTCTTTTGGTCCGTAATCGAGCCTTCCCAGACGTTCGTAGGCCAGTTCGGTGAATGAGTCGTAACCGAGTTTCTTGGCGATGCGGGTACGGACCTTCACCAGGTCGTCATAAAGTTGGTCGAACGTATCTTCGTGGGACTCGAAGAATCCGCTTGCTGCCTTGGATGCTTTCTGGCGCATCTTGCGGTCGGGGCTTTGGGCGAAGGGGGCGAGTTGCGAGAGGTTGCGTGTTTCGCCTTCGAACTCGATTTCCGCCGAAGCGAGCAGTTTCTGATGCTCGTTGGAAAGACGGTTCTCTTCGCCTAAGTCTTCCATGATCGAATCGGCGAACGTGCGGAGGGATTGTTCCGCCTTGTCAAAAAGCAGTTTGCCCTTCGTCTCGATCAGATGGGTTTTGTACGTCGCGTCGCTCAACGCTTGATAGAATTGGTTGTTGAGCTGTGAAAAGACGGGCGAGTTCTGGTTGAAGAACTGCTTTTCCTTGTCGTAGAACTCATCTTTGGTGTCGATGGAGTTGCGGATGCTTGCCAGGGTCTGCATGGTTCTGAAATCGAAACGCAGTCGGTTGATCTCGTCCATGGCCTTTTCCTGTTCGGTGGCGCTTGAAGCGTTTTTGAACGTTTCGAGCGCTTGGGTGAATTCCTGTTTGAACCGATCCATATCGGGTCGTTCATATTTGAAATCTTCAAATTTCATGAATATATCACTCTCCTCATTCTTCATTCTATCACAAAACGCCCTAAAATTATGACAAAGTATCACTTATTGATGGCGATAAACGATTATAAAAAAAGACCGCAACGGGTGCGGTCATTTGATGATGGCTTCAATGCGTTCTTTCAGTGGTTTTTCAAGTCGAGGTCGTTTGGCGACGTCGAGGTTTTTGTTGAGCTGTTCGATCGACGACACCCCGACAATGGCGGAAGGGATGTTCGGAGTGGAGAGCACATAGCGCAAGGCCATTTCGGAGAGTGCCATGTCTTCCTTGTTCGCCACCGTGTCGAGCAAGGACACTTTGTCTTGAAGCTGTTTCCACTCATCTTCGGTGATGGTCCCGGCCATGCGCATCCTTGAATCCTCCGGAATGCCTTCAAGGTATTTGTCGGTCAGAACGCCCTGATGAAGTGGTGAGAAGGGAATGATTCCGATGCCTTCTTTCATGCACAGTTCAAGGATGTTGGTTTCCTTGATCGTCTGGTCGATGATGTTGAATTTGCCCTGATAGAGGATGGGCGGTGTGCCGAGGTCCTTGAGGATGTCGATGGCTTCTTTGAGTTTGTCGTATGGGTAGTTCGACAGACCGATATAAAGGGCCTTGCCCAGTTTGACGGCATCTGAGAGGGCGCCCATGGTCTCTTCAAGCGGCGTATGTTCGTCGTATCGGTGCGAGTAGAAGATGTCGACGTAATCGAGATTCATGCGCTTGAGCGAATCATCCAGTGAAGAAAGCAGATACTTGCGGCTTGACCCTTCGCCGTAGGGGCCGTCCCACATGCGAAAGCCCGCTTTGGTGGAGATGATCAATTCATTGCGATGCTCATTCAGGTCTTCGCTGAGAATTTTCCCGAACGTCTTTTCCGCTGAACCGGGCGGGTTGCCGTAGTTGTTCGCAAGGTCGAAATGGGTGACGCCGTGATTGAACGCGGTGAGCACCATGCGTCGGGCCTCGTCGAACGGTTTTTCCTCACCGAAATTATGCCAGAGCCCCAAGGATATGGCCGGAAGATAAAGTCCGCTGTTGCCGACTTTATGATAAGGCATCTTCTGATAACGGTTATTGTCAATGTTGATATGCATGGAATCACTCCTTCAAAAAGAGATTTCTTTGTTTGACTTGGGAACGGGTCCGGTGCGTGGATGCATCGCTTGGGTCATAGGCCGTCAGAAACTCAATGACTTCGCGGGTGATGGCGGTCGGTGTTGAGGCGCCACTTGTGACACTGACTTTCCTGAGTCCCTGAAGCAGACCGATCTTGATGTCTTCGACGCTTTCGACCAATGTGGCGGGGACACCCGCCTGCATGGAGACATCACGGAGCTTGTTGGAGTTGTTGGAGTGCCGGTCACCCACCACGAAACAATGTTCCACATCGGCGGGCTGGTTTTTGATGGCGAGTTGACGCATCCGAGTGGCGTCACAGACTTCATCGATCAACGTTGCATCGGGAAACCTTTTTTGGATTGCCTTGTGAATCGAATAGATGTCGAACAGGCTCATGGTGGTCTGATTGGTCACGGCGATGTGTTTGTTGTGGGTGGAAAAGCTTTCGACATCCTTTACCGAGGTAATCAGATGCACCCCTTCATAACCGGTGGCGGTTTCGCTTTCGGGATGGTTCTCCTTGCCTATGAACAAAACGTCATAGCCTTTTTCGAGATGCTCGGCGATGGTCCGCTGAGACGTCCGCACATCCCGGCACGTCGTGTCGATGACATTGAGCCCCCGACTGACGGCCTTGTTGTAGACCGAATCGCTCACACCGTGCGCGGTGAAGACGACCGTGCCGCGATCGACCCTGTTAAGGAGTTCAAGACGGCTCACGCCCTCTTCATGGACGGTCCTGAGCCCGAGCGCTTCAAGGTCGTCGACGATTTTCTGGTTGTGGACGACTTTCCCGAGGATGTGGATGGGCCGTTCGACGGAAGGGTCCCCTGCTATGTGTTTCATCTGGGCGATGGCATCGACCACGCCGTGACAGTACCCTCTGGGTGATATTTTAATGACTTCCATAATCATATCCCGCCTGTTTGTGTTATAGTAGAAAAGGTTAGGTTTTTACGTTATAATCGACTTATGAGAAAGAAGGGATTCATGATGCACACATTTCAAAAGTCCTACATTAATAATGCCTTAAAAGCGCTTAAATTTCAAACGTTTACCGAAATTCAGGAAAAAATCATCCCTTACGCCATCAAGGGACGTGACGTCATCGGCGCCTCGGAGACGGGAAGCGGAAAAAGCCACGCTTTTTTGCTGCCCATTTTTGAAAATCTCGATGAAGACAAACAGCATGTGCAAGCGGTCATCGTGACCCCGACGCGCGAGCTCGCGAACCAAATCGAGAAATTCGCCCGCGAAATCGCCGAGCATGCGCCGAAACACATTGACATCCGTTCATACAAAGGCGGCACCGACCGCGACAAGGAGATCGCGAGACTTAAAAAGAAACAGCCCCAGATCGTCATCGGCACACCGGGCAAAATCTTTGACCTCATGGTCAAGGAAAACGTCCTCAACATCCATCCGGCCCACACCGTCGTCATCGATGAGACCGACATGGCTTTGGACAGAGGGTTCATGGAAGAAATCGAAGCGATTGTTTCCACGGTGCGCTCCGATGCTCAGCTCATGGTCTTTTCGGCCACCATCCCCAAACACCTCGAGCACTTCATCCAAAAAAGCATGAAACACCCCCATAAAGTGATTCTGGACAAAAAACGCCTCAAGAATCTCGACCTCGACCATTACTTCATCCGGACCACGGAAGAAGACCGGCGGGCCACACTTGAAAAACTGCTTACCAAACTCAACCCCTATCTGGCGATCATCTTCACCAACACCAAGGAAGACGCAGCCACGCTGAGTTCGCATTTGAGAGGCCTCGGCTACAAGGTCACCGCGTTGCACGGCGACCTCAAGCCAAGAGAACGCAAACAGGTCCTCCGCGACATCGACAAACTCCATGTCCAATACATCGTCGCTTCCGACATGGCCTCGCGGGGCATCGACATCAAAGGGGTCTCGCATATCATCAATTACGACTTCCCGCGCGACATGACCTTCTACATCCATAGAAGCGGCCGTAGCGGCCGCATGGGCATGAGCGGCGAAGTCTACACGCTTTATACCAAAAAGAACCAGGATGCCTTCGACTTTCTCATGAAAGAAGAGGTATCGTTCGAGTTCCTTACTTTCCGCAAAGGGGAGCTTGTCACCAAAGAAAGCGACTCACAAGTCCTTACCCGTGCGCATCAGAAGCACGTGCATCAAAAAGAGAAACGCCTCAACCCAAAATCGAGAAAGCGAGTGAAATGACATGTTGAAAATCGGATCCCATGTATCCATGGGCGGGTCGAAAATGTTTCTGGGAAGCGTTGAAGAAGCGCTCAGCTACGGAGCGACCGCCTTCATGATCTACACCGGCGCCCCGCAAAACACCCGCCGTAAAGCCATCGAGAAAATGCGCATCAATGAAGGCAAGGAACTGATGCGTGAGAAAGGCATCGAACCACAGGATGTCGTTGTTCACGCACCCTATATCATGAATCTTGCCAACCCGGACCCTGAAAAACAGAAATTCGCCGTCGAGTTCCTCACCGACGAAGTCAAACGAAGCGCCGCCATGGGCGTAAGCCAAATCGTGCTTCATCCCGGCGCGCATGTCAAACAAGGCAGCGAAGCGGCCATCGGTCGCATCGTCGAAGGCCTTGATAAAGTGTTTGAAAACACCAAGAACCTCGATATATTGATCGCCCTTGAAACGATGAGCGGAAAAGGCACGGAAGTCGGACGCAATTTCGAGGAAATCCGCGCCATCATCGACGGCGTCAAGGATTCGCACCGTCTGAGCGTCTGTTTCGATACCTGCCACGTGCACGATGCAGGGTATGACATCGTCAACGATTTTGACGGTGTCGTCGACGAATTTGACCGGATTATCGGTCTCGACCGCATTTCGGTGCTTCATATCAACGACTCAAAGAATCCAAAAGGCGCTTCGAAAGACCGTCATGAGAATCTCGGATTCGGTTACATCGGATTCGATGCGCTCAACGCCATCATCCACGATGAACGGTTCGCGCATCTTCCGAAAATCCTCGAAACGCCCTATCTTCCGAAAACCGAAGAGGAAAAGAAACGCATCTACGCACCTTATAAAGAAGAAATCGAAATGATCCGCAAAGGCGAGTTCAACCCTGAACTCAAAAACGAAATCCGTCAAAAACATCAGTGATTCCCATCCCGCTCTTTTGAGAGTGGGATTTTTCATACTATTTTCACAATTGTGTGCCATGCTATACTCTAGTTGAGGAGGGATACCATGAATAAACACGACCACAAGGAACACGCCCAAAAGGAACACAGTCATGACCAAGGCGATCATGATCATCACGATCATCACCGTCACATGATTGAAGATTTTAAACGCCGCTTCATCGTCACCGTGATACTGACGATTCCCGTATTATTGCTTTCGCCCATGATTCAGGAGTGGTTCAATTTTGAAATTGCCTTCACGGGCGATATGGCCATTCTGTTCGGGTTGTCAACGTTTATTTATGTTTACGGCGGCTGGCCTTTCTTGAAGGGGTTGAAAGAAGAAATCTCGGATAAAAACCCCGGCATGATGACCTTGATCGCCATGGCCATCAGTGTTGCTTATATCTATAGTGCCATGACGGTATTCGGATTCCCCGGCGATGATTTCTTTTGGGAGCTCGCAACCCTGATCGCCATCATGCTCCTGGGACATTATATCGAGATGAAATCGGTCTTGAGCGCTTCAAAAGCGCTTGACGAACTCGCGAAACTTATGCCCGACGAAGCTCAGCTTATTGAGGGCGATACCGTGAGAGAAGTGAAAGTCTCCGAGCTCAAGAAAGATGACTGGATTCTTATCAAGGTGGGCGAAAAGATTCCTGCCGACGGTGAGATTGTCAAAGGGTCATCAAGCGTTAATGAAGCCATGATTACCGAAGAGGCGACCCCGGTTGAAAAATCCGAAGGCGAGGAAGCCATCGGCGGATCCATAAACGTGGATGGTTCTTTGGCGTTACTTGTCAAGGGAAGCGAGGTCGAAACGTATCAGAAAGAAGGCAAGCGCGTCGCCATGACCGGAGACGGCTTCAATGACGCCCCCGCCTTGGCTCAAGCCGAACTCGGCATTGCCGTAGGCTCAGGAACCGACGTGGCCGCGGAGACCGCCGACATCATTCTGGTCAACTCGGCCCCCGCCGATGTGGAGGCCATCGTATCCTTTGGGGCCACCACGAAACGCAAGATGATCCAAAACCTGATCTGAGCGACCGGCTACAATGTCATCGCCATTCCGCTTGCGGCCGGTGTGCTTTACGGTGTCGGCATTCTGATCTCGCCCGCTGTGGGCGCCATCTTGATGTCACTTTCAACCGTCATGGTGGGGTTCAACGCAAACTTCTGAGACTGGACCGTTAATTTGAAGAGTCTCTCTTTGCAAAAAGGGCAAAAAAATGTATACTATGGGTGAAGGATGACGGTGCGCCAATCGGCCTCTGGCCGAAACGATAAAATTGGTGAGATGCTTAGCGCATCCACCAATTTTTTGCAATTTTTTGGAGTTGGATCGCGATGATTGAAAAATGGTTGAATGAGCAAGTCGATGATTATAAAAGTGTTCCGGTGAAGGATTATATCACCATGCGTAAGAAGCATTTCGCGCACCTTGAGGAAGACTTTTCTTTTCTCAAGCCTTTCGACACCATCATCGTGGCCGCCCTTTCATTCCCGAAATTGCAAGCGCGATACAAAGGGAAAGGCTACGGCTACATATCCAGATACGCCCATGGAAAGGACTATCACCTGGTCTTCGGTGAACGTCTGAAAGCTATTGCAAACAAACTTGAGTCCCAGGGCATCAAAGCCCAGGCCAACGTCGACATCTCCCCGCTTGACGAACGGTTTGCGGCCTATCTTTCAGGACTCGGGTTTCTGGGACACAACCAGTTCCTCATCCATCCGACCTATGGTACGCATCTTTACCTCGGCACCATCCTGATCGATCAGTCGTTCAAGACCACCCCGTATCTCCTGGACGATTGCGGAACTTGCACTCGCTGCATTGACGCGTGTCCCGGTGACGCGCTTTCTCCACATCACATGGACATCGAGAAGTGTCTCTCCCATTTCACGCAGGAGAAGCGTGCGCTAACCACTGAGGAGATCCCGAAGATGAAATCGTTCCTTTTCGGCTGCGATGTCTGCCAGAACGTCTGTCCCAAAAACAAAGCGATCATGCCGGTTGAACGGGATGTGTTCCAAAGCGACGAAAACGCCCAGATTCATCTGAAAAGCATGCTTGATATATCCAACAAGAAACTGATGCGGGAGTATCGCAACTATGCTTTCGCCTGGCGCGGCATCAGCGTCCTCAAACGCAACGCCCTGGCGATTCTCTATTCGCAGAAAGACCCGGAACTCCCCCATTATCTAGAGAAAATGCGTGGCACGCTGCTCAACACCCCGTGGTTCCACGAGACCATCGATAACATAGAAGCACTGAAAGAAGGCAAAAAATGAATCACATCGTACTCTTCGAACCGGAAATCCCCCAAAACGCGGGCAACATCATACGAACCTGCGTCGCCCACAATTTCAAACTCCATCTCATCGAACCGATGGGTTTCTCGCTTCAGGACAAATACGTCAAACGCAGCGCCGTCAACCATCTTAAACATCTTGATTACAAGGTCTATGTCACACTGGACGAGTTTTTCGAGAAAAACGACGGCGCCTTCTATTTTCTGACCCGCTACGGACAAAAATCCCCCGACCGGATGGATTTTGCGGATACATCCAGGGAAATCTATCTCATCTTCGGGTCCGAATCCACCGGGATTCCCAGACCGATCCTCGCCAGACACAAAGCCAACCTGCTGCGCATTCCCATGACCGACAACGTCCGCAGCCTGAACCTTTCCAACAGTGTGGCCATCCTGGCTTACGAAGTCACGCGACAACAAGGATTCGAAGGCTTGTATCCGCACGAACCCGACACCCTCAAAGGCAAAGACTACCTAGACCAATGACAGGACGTGATCTCATGTACAAACAAGGCGACCCCATTGTCGTGCAAAGCTACAAACACGACGAGAACCTGCACCGCATCTGGACGAACGCGAAAGTCGTCGAACACACTGACGAGCGCATCGTCATCGCCAACAAACGCACCAAAGTCATCGAGAACAACGGACGCTTCTGGTTCACCAAAGAACCGTCGGTGACTTTTTTCTACAAGCATCACTGGTTCAACTGCATCGGCATTCTCCGCAAGGACGGCACGTATTACTACTGCAACATCGCCTCCCCCTACGTCCTTGACGATGAAGCGCTCAAATACATCGATTACGACCTTGACATCAAAGTCCAGGCGGACGGCTCCTACCGGGTGCTCGACCGCAACGAGTACGACCGCCACAAAAAGCGGATGGAGTATCCGCCCAAATTGAGACGGATCCTGGAGATCGAACTGGACAGACTCAAAGCCATGGTCGAAAACAGGGAAGGCCCGTTCAAACCGGGACTGGTGGAGTCTTATTACCAGGCTTACAGGAAGTTATAAAGCAGACGTCGAAAGTATTTGATTAAAACGGACAGTTAAATAAAAAGAGTAGAGTTATGTATTTGCATAGCTCTACTTTTGTTATATAAAGGTATTGAGAGGAGGTTTTCCATTGGAGCGCAAAACAAAGAAACATCGACAATACACAATTGAAGAGAAAAACGAAATCGTAAGAATGTATTTATCTGGAGAGACCGGAGGATATAGAAGCGACCATGACCGTCGAGTCCAACGACCTTAGCGTAACCACACCAATTGCAACGTTTGACGACAGCGGGACCTGTTTGACAGAAGAACTTCAACTTTCTTAAGAATGGATGATTCCATGGCAAACGAAAAATTCTCAATGTCAAGATTGAAGGCATGCATTGCGGTTCATGCATCAACCACATCACCAACGTCTTGAAACCGCTTGGCGCAAAGCACACCGACATCAATCTCGCAAGACGTTCCGGTCGCATCCATTTCGAAGATGAGGCCATCCTCGCCGATGTCTTCATTGAAGCGATTGAAGACGCCGGCTACGAAGTGACGAAACTCTCAGTCATTGACGCTGAGTGACAACGAGGAAAGGCAGCGACTCCGGTCGCTGCCTTCTTTGTTTATAAAGTATAAAGCGGTTGAAAATAACCCAATAAATGTAATAATAACAAATTTGTAACAAGTCCTACATACGGCTTATTTAAGCGCTTTAAACAGTGATGTATTTATAAACATACACTTAAATTATAAAAACTATTGATAGCGTTGACATATGGCGGAATTATCCCTATACTGTTCAACGTAAGCCTATTAAATATAATTATTATAATTTAGTTTATAAATACTAAAAACCGAAAGGGAGAACACCTATGAATAAATTATTGTTGTCTCTTTCTGTGGGTATGATTGTCCTTATGCTTTCCGCTTGTACATTCGGCGTGAATCCAGATGGTGAAAGCATAACCGTATTCTCAGAAAGACACTACGATACCGATCAGATTCTTTTTGATCTCTTTGAGCAACAAACCGGCATCCGCGTCAATGTCATTGACGGCGGCGCCGACGAACTCATCAACCGCCTCGAGAACGAAAGCGAAGACACATCCGCGGATGTGCTTATCATCGCCGATGCGGGTCGTCTGCATCGTGCCAAGACGAAAGACCTCCTGCAACCCGTGGAGAGCGATACGCTCTTTGAAAACATCCCTTCCAACTATCGCGATGCGGACAACTACTGGTTCGGCCTTACCAAGCGTGCCCGTGTGCTTGTCTATCATCCCGACCGTGTCGACCCAAGCGAACTTTCAACCTACGAAGCGCTCACTGAGCCCGAGTGGGAAGGCCGTGTGGTCACACGTACCAGCACCAACATCTATAACCAGTCCCTGATGGCTTCGTTCATCGAAATCATGGGAGAAGAAGATGCCCGAGCATGGGCGGAAGGCATTACGGCGAACTTCGCCAGAACGCCTGCGGGCAATGACCGCGACCAGTCCAAGTTCGTTGTTGAAGGGGGCGCGGACGTCGCCATCATGAACACGTATTACATCGGACGTATGATGAACTCAAGCGATCCGTTCGAACAGGAAGTCGCCGAGACCGTCGGTGTGTTCTTCCCCAACCAGGATACCACAGGCACGCACGTGAACGTTTCGGCGGCCGGTGTGACCAAACACTCGGACAATGTCGAAGCGGCGGTTCAGTTCATCGAGTTCCTTTCCGGCGAAGAAGCCCAGGAATCCTTTGCGAACGCGAACTACGAATACCCTGTGAATGAAAATGTCGAAATGCATGACCTGCTCAAATCATGGGGCGAGTTCAAAGCTCAGGACATCAACCTGAGCGTCCTCGGTGAAAACAGCTACCAGGCGACCATCATCATGGACGAGGTCGGCTGGGAATAACAGAAAAGAAGGTTTATCATGCTTAGCAGAATAAAGCGGAACATTAACGTGTTCAGCGTCATCAGCGTCATCGCGGCCCTGCTGATTGTGATTCCGATGCTCAACATCCTCCTTGAGGTGTTGAGCCCGCCTTCGGCGGCCTGGGTGCATATCCGGGAGAATCTACTGAACGCATACATCAGGAATACTTTACTGCTTATCGGCTTTGTGGCCGTTTTTTCCGCTTTACTGGGACTTTTTTCCGCATATGTGGTCTCCCGCTTTGAATTCAGGGGAAGAAACCTGCTTTCGTGGATGCTCATCCTTCCCTTGGCCATGCCTTCATACATCGCCGCCTACATTTATGCGGACATGTTCAGCTACACAGGAACAATCGCCCGTTTCATGCGCAGTGCGAACATCCCGTTGCGTGTGAACATGATGAACCTTTCCGGGGCGATCTTCATTTTCACCATGACACTCTTTCCTTATGTATACATGATGAGCCGAAGCGCGCTTTCCTCACAAAGCGCATCGTTTTCGGAAAACGCCCGATTGCTTGGCGCCAACCGCTTTCGTGTGCTTTCCCGTGTCGTCTTGCCTTTGCTTCGGCCGGCTTTGGTCGCGGGGACCTTGCTTGTTGTGCTTGAGACACTCAACGATTACGGCGTGGTCGCCTACTATAACGTCCGGGTCTTCAGCTTCGCCATCTTCAACGCCTGGTTCTCCCTTGGCGATACCACGGCAGCCATTCGTCTTTCGGGGGTGCTGATGCTGATCGTCTTTGCGATCATCTTCATTGAACGCGCCATCCGGGGGAAACGGCAATACAGCATGCATGTCAAAGGCAAACCGGTCGAACCCAAAAAACTCAGAGGGATAAGCGCCTTCATCGTCCCTGCGACGCTTTGGCTGATCATGGCGCTCGCCTTCTTCATTCCGCTGGCCCAACTGTTCTATTATGCGTCATTGACATTCAGTGACGTCATCAACGCGAACTTCATATTCCTGATCATCAACTCGTTGACCCTCGCGATCACCGCGACGGCAATTACCGTGTTTGTCGCGCTCATGCTCGCCAACTATAACCGTGGCACCAAAAATCGCTTCAAAAAAGGGCTGCTCAAGGTGACGAACCTCGGCTATGCCATCCCGGGCGCCGTCATCGCCATCGCCGTGATGCTGTTCGTCCATGGCATCGACCGCACCCTTTACCCCGTCTACCGCCTTTTCAATCCCGATACCGGCCGCCTTGTGATCTCCTCGACACTGATTATGCTTACCTTCGCTTTTGTGCTCCGCTTCATGGCGATCGGCTATAACAGCATCGAAGCGTCTTATGACAAAGTCGGCGAGAAGTTCACCGAGGCGTCCTATTCACTCCGGGCAGGCAAACTGCGAACGCTTTTGACCGTCGATGTCCCGATGATCAAGCATGGCCTCATCAGCGCGGCCATCATCGTCTTCATCGATGTCATCAAAGAACTGCCGCTTACCTTGATTCTAAGACCGACCAACTATAACACGCTCGCGAGCGAAGTGTTCCGCTACGCCCGCGAAGAGATGCTCCAGGAAAGTGCCGTTCCGGCGCTCGTGCTGATCGGGGTTGCGACCTTCGCAATCTATTACCTCACCCATTACAATAAAAAAGGAGTGGCTGCCAATGTACGTGAGAATTGAAAGCATTGATTTCGGCTACACAAAGAAACAAACCGTGCTCAAAGATATTTCTTTTTCCATGGTGGAAGGGGAGATTGTCGCGATCCTTGGCAGTAGTGGATCCGGTAAGAGCACGCTTTTAAGACTCTTGAGCGGTCTGGAGATTCCCGCCCGAGGCAAAATCGAGATCAACGAAGAGACATTGTGCAGTGCCGATACCTTCGTTGAATGCGAAAAACGTCATGTCGGCATGGTCTTTCAGGACTATGCGCTGTTTCCGCACATGGACGTCTATAAAAACATCGCCTTCGGCATCCGGAAGTATCCGAAAGCCCAAAAGAGGCAGCGCGTCATGGAAATGCTCGACCTTATCAATATGGAAGAAAAAATCCATGCCTACCCGCATGAACTCTCCGGAGGGCAGCAACAACGTATCGCATTGGCTCGTGCCCTTGCGCCCTCACCGGACATCCTATTGCTTGACGAGCCTTTTTCCAATCTGGATGCCGATCTGAAAATGCGGATTCGTCATGAGTTGCGTACCATTATGAAGAAGTCGGGTATGACCAGCATTTTTGTGACGCATGACTACGATGACGCGAAGGACATTGCGGACCGTATTGTCTATCTTGAGAACGGTCGGATCGCTTATGAGGAAAATGTGAGACACCAATAATCCATGCCTTACCCTTGGGGGGTAAGGTTTTTTATTTGCCTTGTCCATGCACTTTAAAACAACAATTTAAAATGCGTTTTTAATAGGTTTTTCTTAAAAAGTGGTATATAATTTAAGTGCACAAGTTTGATTTCGAACTAAAAAGAAGGGAGTTGTCGATGTTGCTTGTGCATCGACTATAAAAACATGAAAAAGCGTGTTTTATTGTTTTTCGTTTTACTCACACTCACCTTTGTTTTGGCTGCATGTGGCGCTGATGGAGAGATTGGCGAAACCGGTCCGCAAGGTCCGCAAGGCGAAACAGGCGATGTTGGTCCAGAGGGTCCTGAAGGCCCTGAAGGTCCTGTCGGTCCAGAGGGTCCTGCCGGTCCTGAAGGTCCCGTCGGTCCAGAGGGTCCGATCGGTGAAACCGGACTTTCTTCGTTTGAAGAATACATCCAGTTATACCCGGGCTATGAGGGCGATTCTGCCCAATGGTTCAAGGATGCCTTTCTTCATCAGAATCTTGTCGTAGAACTCACACTGGAATATCTCGATGGATTCACCGAGACCTTTTATTACCTTAATGGTGCGGAGATAGGTCCTTCACCTTACGTTCTCCCTTGGTATCTCGATGATGATTTCGAGACACTTGCTGATGATGCGTACATCACAGAAGACAAGACAATCTTTATTGAAGCCGGTAATGTTGTGCAGACTGCGCTCGCCTATGATGATTTCACCACTCTGGCTGCCGCGTTGGATGCGGCGGACTTGGTTGATGATTTGCAAGGCGAAGGTCCGTTCACCGTTTTTGCACCGACCGATGCGGCTTTTGACGCATTGTTGAGTGCACTCGGCATTTCGGCTGAAGACCTTCTTGCAGACGAGGGTCTGGCAGACATCTTGCTGTTCCATGTGCTACCCGGAAAATACGATGCTGCCACAGTTGTTGAAAACGCACCGCTGTTTATGGACACATTGGAAGGAAGTGCCGTATCGATTATTGTTGAAGATGGCGACGTATTCGTCAACGGCGCTAAAGTGATCATCGCGGATGTTCCTTCCAGTAACGGAATCATTCATGTCATCGAAGACGTCATTCTTCCTCCGGATGATATCGTGTCAATCGCTGAAGAAGATGGCAACTTCACCACACTGCTTGCCGCATTGGAAGCTGCGGAACTGAAGGAAACGCTGGAAGGCCCTGGCAAGTTCACTGTCTTCGCGCCGACTGACGATGCGTTTGACGCATTGCTGAGCGCGCTGGATATCGATGCTGCCACTTTGCTCGGGGCTGCCAATCTTGAAAATATTCTACTCTATCATGTGCTCGGGGATGCCTATTACTCCAGTGATGTTGTAACGAATGCTCCATTCAGCCTCGAAACACTGGAAGGGGCGGAAGTGGACTTTACGGTCGATGACGGCAAAGCCTTCATCAACGGCATTGAAATCGTCATTACCGACATCATTGGTTCAAACGGTGTCATTCATGTGATTGAAGACGTGCTTCTCCCTTATGAAGACGTTGTTGCTACAGCCGATTCATATGGATCGTTTGAGACGTTGCTTGCCGCACTTGAAGCGGCCGAACTGACTTCCGCTTTGCAAGGCGAAGGTCCGTTCACCGTTTTTGCACCGACTGATGACGCTTTTGATGCACTTCTCAGTGCGCTTGACATTGATGCCGAAACGTTGCTCGCTGTTGAAAATCTCGATGATATTCTCCTTTATCACGTACTGAGCGGAGCGGTTTATGCTGAATACGTGATTGACAATGCACCATTTGATGTCTCAACCCTTGAAGGCAGCGATGTCGAATTCACGCTTGATAATGGCGCAGCCTTCATCAACGGCATCGAAATCATTATGACCGACATCATCACTCCGAATGGAGTCATCCACGTGATTGATGGTGTCCTCCTACCGCTTGAAGACATCATCGATACCGCAGAAGCGGCCGGTGATTTTGACACTTTGCTCGCCGCTTTGGATGAAGCCGAACTGACTGCCACACTGCAAGGCGAAGGCCCATTCACTGTGTTCGCTCCGACCGATGCGGCATTTGACGCGTTGATGAGTGATCTCGAGTTGACTGTTGAGGAACTGCTTGACCTTGAAAATCTTTCTGATATTCTGCTCTATCATGTGCTCGGCGATGCGTATTACTCGACCGATGTCGTAGCAAACGCGCCATTCAGCCTTGAAACTGTTGAGGGTACCGTTGTTCACTTCACGGTGGATGAAGGCACCGCCTACATCAACGGTGTTGAAATCGTTGTGACCAACATCCTTACCACCAACGGTGTGATTCACGTAATCGAAGAAGTGCTCCTGCCGCTTGAAGATATCGTCGCGACCGCGGAAGCGGCCGGCGACTTTGACACTTTGCTCGCCGCGCTGGAAGAAGCCGAGCTGACTGCCACACTTCAAGGCGAAGGACCTTTCACCGTCTTCGCACCGACGGACGAGGCATTCAATGATCTCCTGACTGCGCTCGATATTGACGCCGCCACCCTGTTGGCCGCCGATAACCTGGCAGACATTTTGCTTTATCATGTGCTTGGCGATGCCTACTATGCCTCTGATCTTGTTGGGGAAGCCTCATCCAGTCTAACCACACTCGAAGGCTCTGACATTGTTATCACTGTGGATGATGGCATAGTCTTTATCAATGGCATTGAAGTCGTCATTGTCAACGTTTACACCTCAAACGGCATTATTCATGTCATCGAAGAAGTGCTCCTGCCGCTTGAGGACATCGTCGCGACCGCGGAAGCGGCCGGTGATTTTGACACTTTGCTCGCCGCTTTGGATGAAGCCGAACTGACTGAAACGCTTCAAGGCGATGGACCGTTCACCGTTTTCGCTCCGACCGACGCAGCATTCGACGCGTTGATGAGTGAGCTTGGATTGACTGTTGAGGAACTGCTTGACCTTGAGAACCTTTCTGATATTCTGCTCTATCATGTGCTCGGCGATGCGTATTACTCGACCGATGTCGTAGCAAACGCGCCCTTCAGCCTTGAAACCGTTGAAGGCACTGTCGTGTACTTTACGGTTGATGAAGGCACCGCCTACATCAACGGCATTGAAATCGTTGTGACCAACATCTTCACTTCAAACGGTGTGATTCACGTGATCGAAGAAGTGCTCCTCCCGCTTGAGGACATCGTCGCGACCGCGGAAGCGGCCGGCGACTTTGACACTTTGCTCGCCGCTGTGGATGAAGCCGAACTGACAACCGCTCTGCAAGGCGAAGGGCCTTTCACCGTCTTCGCACCGACGGACGCTGCGTTTGATGCACTCCTCGCGGAATTGGATATCGACGCAGAAACACTGCTTGGTGTTGATAACCTTGCAGACATTCTGCTCTATCATGTCATCAGTGGTGAATATTTCGCCTCACAAGTAGTAGACGGAGCGCCATTCAGTCTCGAGACCCTTGAAGGCTCCGAGGTTGAGTTCACATTGGATAACGGAAGCGTCTTTATCAACGGCGTTGAAATCATTGTGACCAACATCTACACTTCAAACGGCATCATTCATGTCATCGAAGAAGTGCTCCTGCCGCTTGAGGACATCGTCGCGACCCTGGAAGCCTACGGTGATTTTGACACTTTGCTCGCCGCTTTGGATGAAGCCGAACTGACTGAAACGCTTCAAGGCGATGGACCGTTCACCGTGTTCGCTCCGACCGATGCGGCATTTGACGCGTTGATGAGTGATCTCGAGTTGACTGTTGAGGAACTGTTGGACCTTGAAAACCTTGATGAAATCCTGCTCTACCACGTGCTTGGTGACGCTTATTACTCAACCGATGTGCTTGACTTGGCACCGGTAAGTATCGAATCATTGGAAGGCAGCAACCTTGACTTCACCGTTGATGACGGAACTGTCTTAGTCAACGACGTCGAGGTTGTCACGACCGATATTCTCACCACCAACGGTGTCATTCATGTCATTGAAGAAGTATTGCTACCTCCTGAAGAATAGGATGTGTTCTTCGCATAAGTCTTATTCAGACCCGGCCTGTGAAAACAGGCCGGGTTTTCTTTCGCTCTATCCAAACACGCTGTATTCGTTTATAATGAGGAACGTGATACTTTATTTAAGACAATGAAAGGATGAAGAAAATGGACATTCGGTTACTCCAAACGTTTGATTTCAAGGCATTGGCATCCCTTTATGATGATGCGGGATGGTCGCTTTATCTCAAGGACATGGACGCTTTCAAAAGGATGTTCGCGGCTTCACATAGTGTGTATGGCGCTTTTGAAGACAATCGCCTTATCGGCACGGTCCGAAGTCTCTCTGATACGGCTCATATCCTTTATATCCAGGACATCATCGTCCATTCGGACCACCGCCGAAAAGGCATAGGCAAAGCGTTGCTCAGCCGTATCGTTGAAGACAACGCCTCGATCCGCCAGAAGGTTTTGATCACGGATTCGGATGATGCGGGTGCCGGAGCTTTTTATGAGGCGGTCGGATTTAAACGAAGCGGTGATCTTTCCACTGTGTGCTATCTTCGCTACGACCATTAAAAAGTCTCGCTTGCGAGGCTTTTTATGTGTTAGAATACTACTATAAAGGGGTTGATCGAATGAAACGCAAAACGTTCTGGGTTTCCATCATCATCGGCATGGTG
Source organism: Mollicutes bacterium (assembly GCA_003554735.1). GTDB lineage: Bacteria > Bacillota_I > Bacilli_A > Izemoplasmatales > Izemoplasmataceae > B1SED10-225. The sequence continues at coordinate 25,814 of PWHE01000046.1, forward strand.
ATTTTATTGTTGCTGGTCCTTGCGTCGCATGTCATCAGTGTCGGCGAGCGCCTTTCCGGTATTCACATCGCGCTTGAATACGCTTTTTACGTCCTTGCGCTTCTGATTGTGTGGCTGCTTGTGCTGAATCCGATCCGTGTCATCTTCATGGCACCGACGTTTTCAATCGACGCGCTCGATTCCGACCAAAGCACGCGCACATACAAACGCGCCGCCAAAACTATGCTCAAACTTGACTACCTGAGTGATGAGGAGCGCACGCTGCTCAACGACCACATCAAAGATCCCGATAACCTGCGTGAATCGATTCAGACGGTTTTCTCCGGCTCCATCAAAAAAGAGGTGGACAAAACCATCATTCACTACTCGCAAAGCGTGCTTCTTACCACCGCGGTGAGTCAAAACGGGAATCTCGACATGCTTGCGGTCATCTTCACCAACATCCGCATGATCATGCGAATCACCAAAAAATGCGGGTTCCGCCCCTCTTACATGCATCTTGCCAAACTGTCCATCAACGTCGCGGTCACCGCGATGATCGCCGAAGGGCTTGAAGACGTCGATATCAACGAGGCCCTGCCTTCTCGCGTGGGCGATACAATCCGTGACATTCCGGTGGTAAGAGGCATGACCAACAGCGTTTTTCAAGGCATTTCAAACGGCATGCTCACCTGCCGCATCGGCATCGTCACACGCAAATACCTCTTCCAAGACAGCAAACTTCATTCGCCACGCAAGATCCGTATTGAAGCCTACAAGGAAAGTTTCCGCCTCATGCCCCAGATCATTTCGGGCGGTCTCGCGAACTTCCCCAAAGGCATCGTCAACTATATGATCAAACCATTCTTCAAAAACCCGTTCACCAAGAAAGGATATGAAAATGAATGACAAAAGCCTGATCCTCTACGCGCGCCTCGTGCTCTTCAGGGGTGTCAACCTCAAGGAGGACGAAGACCTGGTCATCAACGCCCCCATCACCGCCCAGGATTTTGTACGCGCGCTCACCCAAGAAGCCTATAAGACCTTCAAAAGCGGAAACGTCCATGTTAACTGGCAAGATCCCGTCCTCTCACGCATCGCCTATCTTCACGCCAAAGACCAGGTGCTTGAGGATGTACCCGAATACATTTTCGACCGGATCCGCAACACGCTGAACCGTAAAGCCGCATTCCTGACCATCTCTTCGAGCTTTCCGGGACTGATGGCCAACATCGATCAAAAACGCATCCAGAAAGCCCAAAAAGCGATGGGGTCGAAAATGCGCCCCTACCAGGAAGAAATCGCCAAGACGGCCAAATGGTCCGTCGCCGCCTATCCATGCATCCCTTGGGCCAAGAAAGTGTTTCCCGACATGGAGGATTCGGATGCGCTCATGCAGCTGCATGAAGACATCGTCACCATCATGCGCCTTGACGAGGAAAAGCCGATCGATGCCTGGACCAAGCATCTCAACGCTCTCGAACAAAAACGCCGGAAACTCAACGAATATCGTTTCCGCCGTCTCGAATACAAGGGCGAAGGCACTGACCTCACCGTCGAACTCCCTGAGAAGCACATCTGGGTAAGCGGTGCGCAAAAGCGTGGTGACGACGTGTTCCTGCCGAACATGCCCACCGAAGAAGTTTTCACCGCTCCGCTTAAAACCGGGGTCAACGGCAGGGTCCGGGTGACCAAGCCGCTCAACGTCCGCGGCACGCTGATCCAGCCGTTTTCCATGACGTTCAAATACGGCGAAGTCGTCGAAATCAAAAGCGACGAAAAAGACAAGATCGAAAAAATCATCTCCTTGGACAAAGGTGCCCGTTTCCTTGGCGAAGTGGCCCTTGTCCCCAAAGAGAGCACGATCAACCAACTCGGTAGAATCTATTACAACACGCTGCTCGATGAGAATGCGACATGTCACTTCGCTTTCGGGAACGCTTATCCGATGAGCGTCAAGGACAAAGGGAAGAACGTCCAGGAAATCGTTGAGCGCAACAACATCAACCGTTCGATGATTCATATCGACTTCATGGTCGGCGATGAGACCCTCGACATCGTCGGCATCAAAGAAGACGGCGAGCGCGTCCCCATTTTTGAAAAAGGGACCTGGGCGTCTTCATTCAAATGAATCAAAAAAGACCCGATTTTTAAAAATCGGGTCTTTTTGATGCACGGTGTTAAAGAAAGCTTCAGGGATTCGGATTGAGCCAGTCGGGCATATCATAAGGGACCCCGTCGTTATTGGAGCGCCCGGGACTGATGTGGTTACGGTCGAAAAACACCCAGTGTTCGCTGCCATCGTGCTGGCGTCCATACGATACATTGCGTGGGACATTGACCGGCATGGTCTGGTCAATGAGCGTCATCGGGTCGCGTGCTGTCAAAATCAGCGCTTCACCGGAGTGTGCGATGCCGAAATTGGTATGTAGCTCGCCCCCGGCGGCGACGTTGCTTTTCCCCGAAGCCCACACCAGCAGGTAACCGTGTGGCGGAATGAATGTGTTTTCGGGAAATTGCCAGCGGAATGGGTTTTCATGTGGCGGGGAAGCTGGTTCTTCGCGCAATACCATGTGGCGATCGTATCCGCCATTGTCGTCACACTGACCGCCACCCCGTTCATTCATGCCCTTCTTACAAGAAACAAACCTGCAGAAGGTACTGTTGGCAAAGACTCCTGACCTACGTGTCAATGAGCATCCATAAAAAGAACCGCCCGTGCCTTTCGGACCGGGCGGTTCGCTTTTTTTATGGTTCAGATGAACGGTCGTCAGAGGCTGTTCATTCCAGGATGGGGCGCGCAAGACGCTCATAGTGTCGCATGGTATCCTCATCTTTTTTATCTAAATGGGCAAGCAGCATTTTCAACCTCGGATTCTTTTCGATAATGCCACGGTTGTCTCTCAGGAACAGATAGAACAGCGCATTCCAGATATCCTCCCACTGACCCGGAGGGTAATTGCCCATCTTGCGAATGTAGTTCGCACCGCTGAAATAAGGTTTGGTCACGAGCGCGTCGCCCGCAGCGAACTGACTCATTCCATAGACGTTAGGGACCATCACCCAATCGTAGGCATCGATATGGCTTGCCATGAAATAGCGATACACTTCATCGGGGTGGATCCGAGCCAAAAGGGCGATGTTGCCAATCACCATGAGTCGTTCGATATGGTGGGAGTAGGCGGTTTTTTCCACGCGTCGCAGGACAGTGTCCAAAGGGAGCATTCCGCTCGTGCCATTTAAAAACCATGCCGGCATCGTCCGATTGTGTTTCAGGGCGTTGCTTGTTCGCATGCGCCGCCCTTGTTTGACATAACTTGCGCGAATGAACTCGCGCCATCCTATGATTTGTCGGATGAATCCCTCCTTGGATTCAATCGGAACATCGGCGCGTTCGATGCGATCGACGAGCCACCGCGGTGAAAGCAATCCGATATTCAAAGCGCACGAAAGCCTCGAGTGGAACAGGACACTTTGATCGGTATCAAGGGCATCCTGGTAGGGACCGAAGCGATTCAGTCTTTGGTCCACGAAATCCTCAACGTGTTTGCGGGCCTGTTTATGTGTGAAAGGATAGTCGAATCCTCCTAAGGTACCCGGATTGTCGGAAAATTCTTTTTCAACCCGGTTTTTTGCTGCTTCAAGATGTGCATTCCGCTCCGGTTTCAAAAGGGACGGAATGGTGATGTCTTTTGGCAGTTTCTTTCGATTCGCCGTATCGAAACTGTATTTTCCGCCGACAGGCTTTCCTTTGTCCATGAGGATATTCAGTCGCCTGCGCTGATGGACGTAGAAATCCCGCATGTGAAACGACTCATCATCGGTGAAATACCGGTTAATCTCTCGCATGGTTGTGATGAAATTCGGGGATTCGAGATAACGGATTTTTCCGCTGAAGCGTTCACCTTGTTTTTTGATCCGAGAAATCAAGGCGTCGTCCACAGGGTCATAGAAGCACACTTCGCCACCCGTTGGCGCATGCGTGAAGTAATCGGGCTCGTGACCTGAGCGGTATCGAAGCACGTGCACGGTTCTCCCTTTTGCCTCTAAAGCGCTTTTGAACGCTTCCATTGAGGCGAAATGGAGCACCAGTTTTTTCTTGTTGAAAGAAAGAGGGTAGGTGAGGTCACCGAAGAAAAGCGGATCTTCGACAAGCACAATCTCGCCCTCCAAGTCGAATACTTCCTCAAACAATTGGTTGGGAAATATGATGATGGTACGTTTCATGTTCATCCCTCATAACTTAAGGACGCCTGTCCTTGTTTTATGGTCACACCAGATAATGATAAAGCAGTTCGATGGTGTTCTTGATGGCGTCATAATGCGTCCGTTCCATGCCGTGGGAAGCATGTACGCCGGGACCGATCAGCGCTCCTTTGAAGTCGTTTCCGCCTTTAAGGGCGGCTGAGACATCGGAACCGTAATAAGGATAGATGTCGACGGCGTGGTTGAGTTTGTGTTTCGTGGCGGTATCCTTGAAACGCGAAACCAGATCGTAATCATAGGGTCCGCTCGAATCCTTTGCGCAAATGCTCACGTCATACTCAGTGCAGCTCAAATCATCGCCGATGCACCCCATGTCCACAGCGATGAACTCATCCATTGCGGGTATGTAAGCCGCCCCGTGTCCGACTTCCTCATAGGTTGAAATGACGATCTTGAGTGTCGGCACGGGCTTTTTATTGTTGTCATTGAACGCCTTGATGAGGCCGAACATGCTCGCGACGTTGATCTTGTCGTCCAAAAACCGGGATTTGACAAACCCGCTTTTGGTGACCTCAGTCTTGGTGTCGAAGAAAATGAAATCGCCCGTCGCGATGCCCAGTTTTTCGACATCCTCTTTGTTTTTGACTCGTTCGTCGATGCGAACGACCATGTTTTCGGGATCGCGTTTTTTCGTCCCGGCATCCTTGAACACATGATTGGCCGGCGACGTTGAAAGGAACGTTCCGGTATAATCGCGTCCGTCGCGTGTCCGTATGGTGCAATACTCGCCATCGAGCGTCGGCCAGGAAGGCCCGCCGATCGATGTGAAACGCAGTTCGCCGGTCGATGTGATGCTTCGGACCATCGCGCCAAGGGTGTCGACATGGACGGAGAGTCCGACAGTTTTGTCCGATTCGCCTTCCACGGTGATGATCAAATTGCCTTTCTTGGTCTGTTCGTAAGAAAGCCCGAACGCATCGGCCTCCCGTTTGATCCGCTCTGTGACTTCTTTGGTGTATCCGCTTGGTGAAGGAATTTTGAGTATTTCCTCCGCCAGCGTCAATACGTATTTTTTATCGATGTTCATACTATCACCTCACCGACAAGTATAGCACAAAATCGCTGTTTTGCACGTTCCAAAGTATCTTTCTCCATGTTATAATGTTTATGGTGATTGCTATGCATATTGTCTACGGTGGAAGTTTCAATCCGCCCACAAAAGCCCACTTCGAGGTATATCGCTATCTGAAACGTAAACTCCCCGTAGAGAAGTTTACGTTTTTGCCGGTGGGTGGCGCTTATGACAAAGAATCTTTGCGCTATGACGAACACCGCTTCAAGATGCTCAAAGTGATGACGGAAGGCTATGACGATATCCATGTCAGTGACATTGAACTCACCGACACGACGTTCCAAGGGACCTACGAATCCTTGAAACGCCTCAGAAAAAACGACGAACGCCTCGCGTTCGTCATCGGGGCGGACAACCTGCCTACCCTGCACCGGTGGAAGAACATCCACAAGATGTTGACGGATTTCGAATTCGTGGTGCTTAATCGTAAAGACGCCGACTTGGACCGCATCATAAACCGGGACCATTTTCTGAAACATTACCGGGAGCGGTTCATCGTGTTTGAGGATTTCGACATGCCCCTTTCATCCAGTGATTACCGCAAAACGCAAAATGATGAACTGATTACCCCGCGTGTGTTAGAATATATCAAGCAGCATAATCTGTATTGAGGTGAGCCCGATGTATCATAACGATTTTCTGAAAGTCGCCGCCATCACGCCGAAACTCCGTGTGGCCAACCCGAAATACAACGTCGATGAGATGTTGCGACTGCTCAAGGACAACCCCGCATCGATCGCGGTGTTCCCCGAACTTGGCGTGACCGCCTATACCTGCAACGACTTATTTTTCCAAAATTCGTTGCTGAAGGAGAGCAAGCGCGAAATCACCCGTTTTCTGAAACACAATCCGTTCAAGGGCATTGTGCTTTTCGGTGCGCCGCTCGAGATTGAGGGCATTCTTTACAACGCAGCCTTCATCGCGAAAGAAGACAAGCTGCTCGGCATCGTTCCGAAATTCTACCTTCCGAACACTCAGGAATTTTATGAAAAACGTTGGTTTACAAGCGCGTATGACGTGGTGCGCCGCACCAAAATGATCCGCTATCTTTCCCAGGTAGTGCCCTTCGGGTCGATCATCTTTAAGGAAAGCGAGACCAACCTGTCATTCGGCGTTGAAATATGCGAAGACATGTGGGCCCCGATCAGCCCTGGCAACCTGCTCGCCCTAAACGGCGCACAGATGATCATCAACCTTTCCGCCTCGAACGAATACCTCAACAAACGCTCTGTCCGAAAACGGACCGTCGTCGAACACTCGCGCCGTAACGCGGGCGCCTACATCTACTGTAGCGCCGGCGTCAACGAATCGACCAGCGAGACGGTCTTTTCAGGTCATAACCTGATCGCGCAAAACGGTGAGACGATTGTCGAAACCGAGCATTTCTCAAGGGAAAGCGAAATCATCTACGGCGACATCGATTTGTCCAAAATCGCGTTTGTGCGCAAGAGCCATTCCTCCTTCCGTGATACCATCAACAAACATGCATCCGACTGCGTCGAAGTGGAATTCGAACTGGAAACGAGCGATGATTACACCTTCGAAAAACCGTTCGACACCCTTCCCTTCGTCCCGAAAGCGGACGATAAAAAAGCGTTCGAAAAGATCGCGGCCTTGCAGGAGAACGCACTGATCAAGCGACTCAACCATATCGGTTCCGAGTCCGTCATCATCGGCGTTTCGGGCGGGCTTGATTCCACCTTGGCCTTGTTGATCGCCGCCCGTGCGGCGGATGCGCTCGGCATGCCGCGAAAACAGATCATCGGCGTGACCATGCCCGCACTCGGCACATCGGAAAAGACCCGGAAACAGGCCGATGAACTGATGAAGGACCTGGGCGTCACCATGAAAGCGATTAATCTCAAGCAACACATCAAGGACCATTTCGATTTGATCGGCCATGACGGGACCACCACTGACAAGGCTTATGAGAATACCCAGGCGCGTGCTCGGACCATGGTGCTCATGAACCTCGCGAACATGCACAACGGTCTTGTGCTCGGCACCGGTGACATGAGCGAGATCGCGCTTGGTTTCACGACCTATAGCGGGGATCAGATGAGCATGTACAACATCAACGCCGGAATCCCCAAGACTTTGGTACGTTACATGGTCAAGAAATACGCCGAGACCAAATTCAGCGAGAACCTCGACAAGGTCGTCAAGGACGTGCTCGACACCCCAATCTCGCCTGAACTCATCCTGGACCAGGTCACCGAAGAAGAACTCGGAAAGTACGAGGTCAATGACTTCATCATGCATCGCTTCTTACGCTTCGGCGATGATGAGGAACGCATCCAGTGGCTCATCGGAAAAGCGTTCGGACTCTCCGAATCGGAAAGCGAACACTATGTAAGAAATTTCTTCAAACGATTCTATTCGCAGCAATTCAAACGTCAGGCCTCGCCTGACGCCCCCAAGATCCTCGACATCTCCCTTTCGCCGCGCAGCGACTTCAGGATGCCGTCGGATGTAGATAAACGAAATTAAGTGAGTTGATTCATATGTCAAAACATGTCGTCATCGGCATGAGCGGCGGCGTGGATTCAAGCGTGGCCGCCTATTTGTTAAAACAACAAGGCTATAAAGTGACCGGACTGTTCATGCTCAACTGGGACAGTGCGGCCAACAACGACCTGCTCGGAAATCCCGACCTTTTAAACGACGTCTGCCCACAGGAAAAAGACTACCAGGACGCCCTCAAGGTCGCCAAACATATCGGCATCCCCTTGGAACGTGTCGATTTCATCGAAGAATACTGGGATGACGTCTTCACCTATTTCCTGGCCGAGTACAAGAAAGGGCGGACCCCGAACCCCGACATCATGTGCAACAAATACATCAAGTTCTCCTCCTTCGCCGAACACGCCGAAAACCTCGGCGCGGACCTGATCGCGATGGGACACTACGCGAGAATCCGTAAAAACGGCAAAGTCGAGATGTTAAGAGGCGTCGATACAAACAAGGACCAGACGTATTTCCTCTCCCAGCTCAAAGCCTCGCAGCTCGAAAAGGCCCTTTTCCCGATCGGCGATCTGCCCAAGGACGAAGTACGTCGCATCGCCCGTCAAGCGAATCTTCCAACGGCCGAAAAGAAAGATTCCACCGGCATCTGCTTCATCGGCGAACGGGACTTCGACAAGTTCCTTCGCAACTACCTGCCCGCCCAAAGCGGCGACATCCGCACCATCGATGGCGTGAAGATCGGCGAACATGTCGGTCTGATGCACTACACCATCGGTCAGCGCAAAGGGCTCGGCATCGGCGGACACAAGGATTTCGACAACGCCCCTTGGTTCGTCATCGGCAAAGATCTGAAGACGAATACGCTCTATGCCGGGCAAGGATACCATCACGAAATGCTTTATTCGACGCACTGCACGCTTGAGGACGTCAACCTCATCGATCCGGACCGTACGCTTGATGGTGAGAAACTCACCGCCAAATTCCGTTATCGCCAGGGGGACAAAGGCGTCAAAGTAAGCATCGAGGACGGTCAATACGTCCTATATTTCGACGAACCCATCCGGGCGGTCACGCCGGGTCAGGCCGCAGTGTTCTATGACGGCGAAGTGTGCCTCGGCGGTGGAATCATCAAGACCGTATACAAAAACGACAAAATCATGCCCTACTGAAAGGAGTGCATGCAATGAAACGAGGCATCGCCCTGGGGGGCGGCGGCGCACGTGGCGCCTATGAGATGGGCGCGCTCAAAGCCCTGAAGGAAATGGGCTATCTCGACCGGCTGGACGCCATCAGCGGTGTCAGCGTCGGTTCGCTCAACGCCGCCTTCCTCGCTCATGACAACATCGAAGAAGGTGAAAAACTGTGGTTGAGCGAAGAAATCGACACCATCTTTTCAAAACCGCCGTCTTTCATCAAAAAAGTGTTCGACAAGGAATCGTCGCTTCTTGATGACGGTTTATACGAGACGAAAAAACTCGAAGCGCTCATCGATCGGATGATCGATTATGACGCGATGCGCAAAGCGAACGTCCGGGTCGGCATCAGCTATGTCGGCGATGAAGACACCGGCTTTTTCGAACTGCTTCGTGCCAACGTCGGCTATCTTTTCGACAATAAGGCCTACCTTCGCTATGTCGACCTCACCAACCTGAGTGATAAGGACATCAAAAGCACAATTCTCGCCAGTTGCGCCATACCGGTCGTTTTCCAACCGGTCATCATCGACGGCAAGAAATATTTCGACGGCGGCATGTTCGAACGCTTGCCCTGCACACCGCTTGTGGAAATGGGCATGGATGAGATCATCGCCATCGATCTGTTCCGTCTCAACCTGTGGCGGAAGAAACAGCGTGAAAACAGCACCATCATCCACATCCGCCCTTCAAGAGGGCTCGGCCGCATCATGGATTTTTCTCCCGAGAAGAACCGCTTGCGGTTCGCCACCGGCTACGAGGACGCGTTCAAGGCCATGCGCGAGTATGAAGAGGAGAAAAAGGAAAAGCAAGCCGACGCGTCCGGTAAATAGTTCCTTGTTCTTTTTGGCGCATTATGTCACATTCAATCCCTCGCTTTGTTGAGGGATTTTTTTATTTGAGTAAATAAAGGGTGTCAAGCGTATCATGCGAGTGAAGGAGGAATACCCAATGAAAAAATTGATTCTATGCTTGTTTGTTTTGACTGCTTTACTGTTTGACGCATCAACGCTAGGGGCCGGTGAATACCTGACGTATGAGGAAATCACCTTCCACGGTCGTAACCAGAAACTGCTCAGGGATTTCAACGAGTTCGATTACAACCGGCTTTACAGCCAACTCGGCCGCCGCCGTTTCTTCGGTTGGAGAACCGCGACCAACATGTCGAATGTGCCGGTGAGTTTCAAAAAGGAGACCCTTTATGTCATCGTCAACGAGGGCGAGACACCGATCCGCCAGAACTTCACGTTCCGCCAATCCGAACAGACCAGCCGCCAGATTTCCTCAAGCGGCTCGATCGGCCTCGACCTTTCCGGAGATATCCGCGCTTTTGAAGCGGGCCTTGAATCATCTCTCAATTTTTCGTTTGAGACCAAGCGGTCGACCATGATCGAAGAAGCGGTGGATATCCATATCCAGGTCGATCCCTGGACCCGTCTCGAAGTGGAAATCTACGGGGAAGGGATGATCACCAACGGTGTGGGACGCCGATACAAATTCTTCCGGAACACGAAAAGTGGCGGCTGGGAGATTTTCACCCTGCAAAGCGAACATTATTCGATCGTCAAAAGTGAGATCGAGCGATGAGACCCGCTGTGATCGGATTAAGTGTTTTCCTGGTTCTCATCGCTTGGGCGAGTCTGGTCCCAAGACTCGCCCCGCACTCGACGATGATCCGTACCGTCCCGCGGATCCATTCGTATCTGGCCACCGATGAGCCGGCTCTATTCAGCGTGGATTTTCTGATCAGTGACCCGGATGGCCTGCCGGCCATGGAAGACGCGTATGAAACGCTTTGGATTGAAGGGGATGAAACATTCGCACTGGATCTTGTGAGCCTGGATGCACGGGGCACGACCGTGATCGATAAAGTCACAATGCATCAGTTCGTTCTCCGAATGGCCCCGCGTTTCCACACGGTCCCTTTCGCAGTGCAAATCGATGAGGCGGCGCTTCATGCCCGGCTGGTCGACGGCCGCGAGATGGTCTTTCCGATGGGGGCGTTTTCCTACCGTACGCATACGTCCCATGAAGGCCCCTTGCGCCTCGAACACCTCCATAACCTCTATGGCTCCTTCGGCGAGGGCGTGACCTCCCAGGGAATGTTGCTCGGGCTTCATAACGAATCAGGAGAGACACTTCATATCGATTCCGTGTCACTCGGCAGCGAACGAGTCAGCGTTCACACGCCGCTGATCACCAGGAATGCCACGCCCTTTGAACAGGGCATGGACATCTCTAAACTTGTCGATGAGAGAAACGTCCATACGCCATTGCTTGAAGGAAATGAAACGATGCAGTTCGCGATTCGTTTTGATTTCACAACCGATTTGAATCTGCTTTATCGCTATCCGCTCATGATCGAGTACAGTGTCGGTGAAGCATCCTATGCGTTCGTGCTTGAGGATTTCATGTTCATCAACGCCAATCCCTATGCCATGGAGAACGCACCGCTTTTCAAGGAGGTCACCATTCATGCGCCCGCTTCGGATTGAGCCATTCTCGTTCTCATATGACGGCCATGACAGACTGACTTATCCACCCCTGTGTTTTGAACCGGGCCTCAACATCTTGAAAGGGGCGAACGGCAGCGGGAAGACGACTTACCTTAAAGCCTTGGCGGGCTTGCTTGGTGAAAGGGTTCATCAAAAAGAATCGCTTTATATGAGTGAAAAACCGTCGTTTCCTTCTTACATGAGGGTGAAAGATTATCTCATGGCGTTGGAATCGGCCTCCCCTTCGACCAAAGGGGAGGCGAACGAACTGTTGGAACGGTTTGGTCTTCACGCCAAGCGCGAGGCGCGTATCGAGAGCCTGTCCAAAGGCATGCGTCAGAAACTCGCCCTGATTGAGACACTGAATGAGGCGCGTCCTCTTTATCTTTTGGATGAACCGTTCAACGGCATCGACAAAGCGTTCATGCCGTTGGCTTTGGAAGCGGTCAGCGCGCTTAAAGGGATTGTCATCGTGACCTTGCATGAAGCCGTCGATTTCAAGGGTCCCCTCCGGGAGGTGTATTTGTGAAGGGGCTTTTCACGGTGGTGGCGTACCGGTTGTTTCACCCGAAAATCGTAGCCTTGGCGGTGATATATCTGGTGGTGGGTGCGTTGCTCGCGGTCTATCATCTCGATCACGGGGCGCCGCTGATCAATCGCTTGAGCGAACCGGCACTGCTTTCGCGACTCTATTTTTATGATACGCATTTTTTCATGCGCATCGGGTTGCTTATGCTTGGCGCGATCATGACCTACAAGATCCAGCAGGAAGACGCGCTTGACATCCCGCTAGTCATGCGGGTCGGACGCATCCGTCTTGCGCTGTTGCGGACGTTATGTCCCACGGTGGTATTGCTTGGGGTGATGGGACTTTCGTTGCTGATCAATCTTCATGTATACGCCTTCGCCCCATTCTCCGAGGGCTTTGTCATTCATCATGGGATAGTGTTGGTGTATGGCGTTTATGTGGTATATTATACGGCCCTTTTCGATCTTGTGATGAACCGCTTCAAAACGCTTTATCATGGCATGATGGTAGTACTGATCGCTTTGCTTGGCGATGTCTTGATGGATTTTGACACACCCGTTCACGCGATGCGCGTTCCATTGAGAATGTTGCTGACGTTTTTTCCTGTAAGTGTGGCATCACCGGAAGGCTTTCAACTAAGCGTTTCACCGCTTATTCCGGGGATGCTCGCCATTGCATACATGTCTCTATCGACACTTGTGTTTACACGTAAACGGCTTTAAATGACTCTTTTGGCCTTTTCAAACGCTCTGTAATAGTGTTATAATAATTTAGTACTGAAAAAGAGCGAACACTCGCATTCATCATGCTTGCGAGTTTTTCATTTACTAAAAGGAAGAAAAGAGGGAAAGACATGTGTGGAATTGTAGGCTATCTCGGGGAGGGCAACGCCCGCAGTATCGTCCTTGAGGGACTGAAACGACTGGAGTACCGCGGCTATGACTCGGCGGGAATGAGTCTTTATGATGAAACGGAACAGTATTTTAATGTATATAAAGAAAAGGGGAGAATCCAAGCCCTTGAATCAATCGTCGACATGGAGCGTTCACCGATGGGCATCGGCCATACGCGGTGGGCGACACACGGCAAGGTGAATCGCGAAAACGCCCATCCGCACAGAAGCGCGGACGGACGGTTCACCGTCGTGCACAATGGTGTGATCGACAACTACTCGAAACTGCGTGACCTCTATTTCGATGGGCATACGTTTCAAAGCGAGACGGATACTGAGGTGGTTGTGGAACTGATTGCCCATTATGCGTCGAAAATGCCCTCTCAGGATGCCATCAGGAAGGTGCTCAAGATGCTTCATGGTTCCTATGCGATGCTGGTCATCGATGCGCTTGAACCTGGTACGCTCTATGCGGCCAAATACAAAAGCCCGCTTCTGATCGGCAAAAGCGACCAGGGCATCATCATTGGCTCGGACATGATGGCGCTTGTCGGGACGGCGGACAACTATCTGCCCTTGGACGATGAGACATTCGTCCGCATCACACGCAAGAATTTCACCCAATACGATCTTGACGGTGAAGTGCTGCCTTACACCATGAGCAAACTCGAAATGGATGACTTCACCTCTGAAAAAGGCGAGTTCGACCACTACATGCTCAAAGAGATACACGAACAACCGGCCGTGTTGAGACGCATCATCTCGAAATATTTCAACGAGACACACGTCCATATCGATGAGCGGCTTTTAAAAACCATCCGTCAACACGAACGTATCCATATCCTCGCGGCGGGCACGTCGATGCATGCCGGGATGATCGGCAAAGAACTGCTCGAAAGCCTCGCCGGCATCCCCTGTGAAGTCCATATCGCATCGGAGTTCGCCTATCAGCAACCCTTGCTTGGCGACAAACCGTTCTTCATACTGATTTCACAGAGCGGTGAGACCGCCGATCTAAGGGCGTGCCTGCTCAATCTCAAAAAAGCGAATCATCCGTCTTTGACGATCACCAACGTACGCACCTCCACACTGGCAAGAGAAGCGGACCATTCACTTGAACTGCACGCCGGACCGGAAATCGCGGTCGCCTCGACCAAGGCCTATACCGCCCAGATTGCGGTCCTTGCCATCCTGGCCTATTCAATGAGCGAACAGACCTTCGACCTGAAGCGCGAACTGAGCGAGGTCGCACAGGCCATGGAGCATTTTCTCGACCGCTACGAATCCGTCGAAACTTTGACAACGAACCTTCTGACCAAGCGAAACTGTTTTTACATCGGCCGCGGCAGCGATTACCACGTGTGCCTTGAAGCGGCGCTTAAACTCAAGGAGATTTCCTACATCCAAACCGAGGGTTTCGCGGCGGGTGAACTGAAACACGGCACCATCGCCCTCATCGAGGAGGGCACGCCGGTCATCGCCATCATTTCAAACGACAAGACCGCCGAAAACACGCGCAGCAATCTTTCGGAAGTCAAAAGCCGCGGGGCGCACACGCTGACCATCACATTCGAAAGCCTGAGCGAAAACGGCGATGAGATTGTGCTTGACAACATCAACCCTTCGCTCGCACCGCTTTTGACGGTCATTCCGACGCAACTGATCGCCTACTATGCGGCGCTGAAACGCGGACACGACATCGACAAACCACGCAACCTTGCGAAAAGTGTGACCGTCGAATGATATTCACTTGAACGGCATGATATGCTAAAATAGATTTGTCCAGATGAATTTGACCCACACAGAATGAAGGAGGAATCATGCATGGGGAAATACTTCGGAACCGACGGTGTGAGAGGTGTCGCGGGCGAGACGCTCACAAACGACATGGCTCTCAGAATCGGAAACGCACTCAAAGAAACATTCAACGCTGGGCGTGTTGTCATTGGCGGCGACACAAGAAAAAGCTCGGATCTTTTCGGGCTGTCCGTAGCCACGGGGGCCATGGCAGCCGGCATTGATGTCGAATATGCCGGTGTCGTATCGACACCGATGATCGCGCACTATAGCAAACAGGAAAACATTGTCGGCATCATGGTCACCGCTTCGCATAATCCATATCAGGATAACGGCATAAAAGTCTTCAATAGCGGCTATAAGATGAAACCCGAAGAAGAGACGGTTGTCGAAGCCTACATGGACGGCGAGAAAACCCTGAGTGAAAAAGGGTTTGGAGCTTTCATGCCGACTGATAAGGTGGAGACGACCTACCGTGCCTTATATGACGGCATCGATACAGAAAAGACGAACCTGAGCGTCTGTCTCGACACCGCCAACGGCGCGACCTATGAGATCGCCGAGAAAATTCTGAAAGGACGCGTGGACGAAGTCCATGTCATCCATAACGACCCCGACGGCTTCAACATCAACAAAAACTGTGGTTCCACACACATGGAGGCACTTAAAAATACCGTCATCGAAGGCAAATACGATGTCGGATTCTCTTTCGACGGAGACGGCGACAGAGTGCTTGCGGTGGATCATCAGGGTCGTCTTTATGACGGCGATTTGCTGGTATACATCATCGCGACCCACATGAAAGAGGAAGGCAGACTGAACAAAAACACCGTCGTACTTACCAAAATGAGCAACCCGGGCATCGTCAAGGCATTCAAGGACAAAGGCATCAAAGTCGTGCGAACCGATGTCGGGGACAAATATGTGACCGCCGAAATGCGGAAAAGCGGCTATTCGATCGGTGGCGAAAATTCGGGCCACATCATCATAAACGATCGCCTTCAGACCGGCGATGGTGTGCTGGTTGCCTCAGAAGTGCTGAAAATTCTTCAAAAACGCAAACAACCCATCGTTTCATTGGTTGAAAATGTGGAGTTCTATCCGCAGACCACCAAAAACATCAAGAATGTCGACAAGACCGTTGTGGATAATAAAGCGGTCAAACAGGCTGTCAAAGACGCCAAAAAGACCCTCGGGAGCGACGCGCTTCTCCTGGTGCGACCCTCAGGGACCGAACCGCTTGTAAGAATCACCGTCTCGCACCCGGAAAACGCCATGGTCGAATCGACCATCCAGACGCTGGAAACCGTCATTCTCAAACACGGACGTGATGAAAATGCCTAATTTCGCCATCGTTCTTGCTGCCGGAAAAGGGACAAGAATGCGCACGAAACTCCCCAAATGTGCATTCCCGATCCTGAAAAAGCCGATGATCGAATACATTGTTGAAAACATCGAGGATTCCGACATCGACCGCGCCATCGCGGTCGTCGGACATGAACGCAAAGTAATCATGGACCTTCTGGGCAACCGCGTCGAATACGCGGTTCAAGAAGACCAGCTCGGAACCGGTCATGCCGCGCTGATGACCAAACCGTTGCTTGAAAACGAAGAAGGGACCACGCTCATTCTTCTTGGCGACATGCCCTTGATCAGTCAGACCATTATTGAGAAGATTCTGCATACGCATCACAAGACGGCCAATGACCTCACGGTCGTCACCTCGACCTTTGACGACCCGGAAGGCTACGGGCGCATTTTGCGTGATGATTATGGAAGAATCCAGGCCATCCGTGAAGACAAGAACGCAACCGATGAAGAGAAGCGAATCAATGAGATCAACACGGGCATCTATGCCGTCAAGAATGAACTGCTCTTCCAAATGCTTTCCAAAATTGAAAAGGATTCTTTAAAGAAGGAATACTACCTTACCGATATCGTCGAACTGATGAAAGACGACTACAATGTCGGGACCTTCACCATACGTAACCCCAAACATGTCATGGGGGTCAATGATCTGGTGGATGTCAGTGAGGCGGAGAAAATCCTCCGCGATGAGATCAACCGTGGTCTGATGCTCTCAGGCGTATCCATGATCAACCCCGAGACCATCACCATCGGTCACAATGTGAAAATCGAAGGCAACGTGACCATCAACCCCAACACGACCATCACCGGGAGTTCGAAGATCGCCGAAGGCGCCGTCATCGGCCCGAACACCGAAATCCATAATGGCATCATCCACGAGAATGTGCATGTCAAACACTCGCTGATCTACGATAGCGAAGTTCATGAACGCACCACCATCGGTCCCTTCGCCCATCTTCGCAACCATGCGAACATCGGTAGGGACAATCGTGTCGGGAACTTCGTCGAGATCAAGAAATCCTCGACGGGCGCCAACACGAAAATGTCGCATCTGGCCTATATCGGCGATACGGAATGCGGCAGCGGCGTCAACTTCGGAAGCGGTTCGGTCACCGTCAACTACGACGGTGTCAACAAGCACAAAACCTATATCGGTGACGATGTCTTCATCGGATGCAACACCAACCTTATCGCGCCGATCCGCATCGAGGACAATGTCTTCATCGCGGCCGGTTCGACCGTAACCAAAGACATCCCAAAAGGCGCCCTCGCCATCGCACGGGGCCATCAGATCAACAAAGAGGATTACGCCAAGAACCTGATCAAGCCCAAACCGAAAAACAATGGTGAAAACAGTTGACATTGCACAGCGCTATGCTATAATATGTGAAGTTGATAAACGAATATTGGTGGAAAGAAGAGTACCCACTCTCACCTGATCGACCGAAGTCGGTAGGTATACGCTACGAAATGACAATGTTATTTCAGTGTGGGTACAGTATGTACCCGCACTTTTTTCTTGTTTCCCCAAATACCCAGGAGGTGACAAACATTAAGAGAAAATCCGAAAGCAAGCGGAAAGGCGAAGGTATCCTGAATGAGGATATCCGTGCCAGAGAAGTCATGGTGATTGCCGAAGACGGTGAACAACTCGGCGTCAAACCCAAAAACGAAGCGATCAACCTCGCGTACGACCGCGATCTCGACCTCGTCGTCGTCGCGCCGAATGCGAAACCGCCGGTCGCGAAATTCATGGACTATAACAAATACCGTTACGAACAGCAGAAGAAAGCCCGTGAAGCCAAAAAGAAACAAAACGTCATGCAGCTCAAGGAGCTCAGACTCTCACCGAAAATCGAAAAACATGACTTCGACACCAAACTGAAACAGGGCCGTAAGTTTCTTGAAAGCGGCGACAAGCTCAAGCTTTCCATCCGTTTCAGAGGCCGTGAGATGGCACACACCGACCAAGGCCGAAAAGTGCTTCTGGACTTTGCGGACAAATGCAAAGACATCGGTGACGTCGAATCACGTCCGAAACAGGACGGCCGTACCATGATCATGACGCTCACGCCTAAAAAAGACAAGTAAAGTTAAGTAAAGGAGGATTTCCCATGCCTAAGCAAAAAACCCATTCAGCGACAGCGAAGCGTGTCAAAAAGACCGCAAGCGGAAAACTCAAAGTTTCCCGTGCCAATAGAAACCACCTGAAAGGCAACAAATCCAAAAAGGCGATTCGCAACAACCGCAAAGCCGGTTTCATTTCAGCGAGCGATGAAAAGCGAATCAAAAACCAAATCGCACACATCAAATAATCCCATTGTATAATATCTAGGAGGTATACCCATGCCAAGAGTAAAAGTTGGTACACTGTCCCGCAGACGCCGCAAGAGAACTCTGAAACTTGCCAAAGGCTACTTCGGGTCCAAACATGTTCTATATAAGACCGCAAATCAACAGGTGATGAAATCACTCGCCTATTCATACCGTGACCGCAAAAAACGCAAAAGCGATTTCCGTAAACTGTGGATCAGCCGCATCAACGCTGCCGCAAGACAAAACGGAATGTCCTATTCACGGATGATCAACGGGCTCAAACAAGCCGGCGTTGAAATCAACAGAAAGATGCTTGCGGACATCGCCGTGCATGACGCGGACGGTTTCCAGTCATTGGTCGAAGCCGCACAAAAAGGCTTGAAAGGTGAACTGTCACCAATTGAAGCCAAACAAGCCGAAGCGAAAGAAGCGTCCAAGCCCGCTTCAAAAGAAGAAGATCTTTCCAAGCTTACCGTCGATGAACTCAAAGAACTCTGCAAAGAGCGCGACATCACCGGTTATTCTTCAATGAAGAAAGCCGAACTCATCGACGCCCTCAGCAAGTAAACCGATTGTTCACAATGAAGAACCGACTGCATGTCGGTTTTTTTGTGACGTATAATGGAATAAACCGCTACAAATAGCCTGTGGAAGCAAAATTGCAGTCTTTTATTTCACGTTACTGTGTGCTATAATCAAGTAAGGTGATTCCATGAAAACATTCAGACACTATCTCTATCCTCTGCATATTGCCGCAATCACTGCCGCATCCCTTCTTTTCAACATTCTGGGGCTTCATGCCATCGGGCTGGGGATTTTTTTCGTCACGCTTGTTGTGCTTGTGGCGCTCCGTTTAAGAGTGATCACCCTGTTGCCGTTATTATTGTTCGCCCCATTCATCATGAGTGGCCAGCGCGATTTTGGCGGTTATCTTCAAGCTTACTATCTGGCCGCCGCGCCCGTGCTCCTTTTCGATATGTTCAGACATCGTAGGCTCAAACGTTTCGGTTCACTCGGTGTGGCGCTGATTTTGCTTGTCGATGTCGCCGCCCTTTCCCTCTTCGGCGCGCCTTCGCTGATTAGCGGGCTTGAAGGGTTGTTAATCCTTTCCCTCGCGTTTTTGGTCTACCTTTATCTGGTCAATACGTTCACGCCCGATGAGAGACTCACCGCGAATGTATCGTGGCTGTTCACAGGACTGTCCGCGGTTGTGCTTGTTCAGATGTTTATGGGTCTTTATCAATCCGAGCTGGGCCTTTTTGAGTCCATGCGTCAGCGGGATGTCAACTTCGCTTGGATAAGACATACGGAACTTCTTTATATCAACCTTCTGAGTATCCCGCTCATCGGCTATCTCATGACACGCTATCGCTTCAAACTCCCTTTCATGCTTGGCATGTTCTTGGCCTATGTGCCTTTCATGCTATTGCTCGATGTGATCGCGATGATGAGCGGTGCCGTATTGTTGATCCTTTGTGCTGTCTATGTCATCCATCAATCGCACAATCGTCTGCAAACACTCATTGAAGGTGTGGTGTTCGCCGGCCTCACAGCACTGGTGCTCTATCTTGTCAACATGCGTTACGACAGCGTCATATGGCGCGTATACGACCATGTCATCAGTCGCGACTTCACGACGCTCAGTGAGCTTACGGCCACCTTCAGCGTAGCGTGGCAGGCGTTCCTTTCGAGTCCGATTGTCGGGACCGGCGGAATCCGTTCTTCCATTGTCTATCTGGCGGAAGAAGGCCTCAGGATGCGTTTTTATCAAAACGTTTTCCTTCAGGCGCTTACGCTTGGTACCGTCGGATTCCTTGCGTTTGTCTACCTGCAATACCGAAAAGTGAAACTGCTCATGAAAACGGAACGTCGCATGCGCTACTTCGTGCTCTCACTCCTTTTTGTGGCGATTTTCATACAAGGCGCGTTCGACGCCATGTATTTCCACTATATATTCCTGGTCGCTTTCTTCCTTGTCCTCGCCGCACTTGAGGTCAATGTGAAAGCCGCCGTCAAATAATCCGGAAAATCCATAGGAGGCACCCATGAAAAAAATATATCTTTTTATCCTCTCTCTCGCCCTTGTGATTACCTTGAGCGCCTGTGGTGGTCGGAACACTGAGCTTGTCTACAACCCTTATGCGGGGGTTGATTGGGACAACACCACGCAAATCAATGCCGCTTTGCATAACCATACCGATTACTCCGACGGTGACTACATGCCGCATGAAGTCGTCGATATCTATAAGGACCTAGGGTTTACCGCGCTTGCGATCACGGACCATGACAACTATCCGCCGGATGACATTGTCTTTCCCTGGACCGAATTCGCATCATTCAGGGAAGGTTATGAGAACCGCGACCCCGAAGCCCTTGAAATGATCGCCATCCCCGGCATCGAATATTCCTATCATCATCACATGACAGCACTGTATATCGACCATCAGCCGGGCCAGGCATATGATGAAAGGGATCTTTTCGATCTCATCGGTGAAACGGAAGACGCCCTCGGGTGGTTTGCGCATCCCGGACGCTACTGGGAGTTTGACTCGTTTGCGCAACGTGATGACATCGCGATGGAATGGTATGTGCCTTATTTCGAAGATTATCCGCTTGAAACGTTGCTCGGCATCGAGGTCTTTTCGCAACGCGACCGTCATGAAACCGATCGCGTTTTGTGGGACTATCTGCTCACCGAGTTCATGCCAGACCGTCCGGTTTACGGTTTTGGGGTGGATGATTTCCACGGAACCTATGCAGGGTATTCCTACACCACCCACCTGATGAATGACCCACTTGATGGCGACGCATTCAGACAGACCTTGCTGGATGGGCATTTCTTCGCGGTGAGCCGGATCAACAATGACGACCCGGTCCCCATCATCGAAAAAATCATTGTCGATGAGGAAAACAAGACCATCGAAATTGTCGCCTCCGATTACGACCGGATTCACTGGATCAGCGGCATATCGGATGCCGGCAGCGGCGTTTACGTCAGTGAAATCATCCATGAAGGCGCCGTGTTCGATTACTCCGATTACGATCTGAGCTACATTCGTGTGGAACTCCAGGCCGGCAGCGAAGGGTCCTCTTTCATGCGCCGCACGTTGACACAACCTTTCGGCTTCGCTGAAGCAGAAGACGAATAGCCGTTTAAAACAAAAGGATTTCGCTTGAGCGAAATCCTTTATTGATTGTTGAGTCGATGTTGTTCATAGTCTCTTAGGTTGCAGATTTCAATCCCATTGACTATAGGATTAATGTGTTATCCAGCAGATTACTGCATTATTATTTTCTTCTGTGTTCACCTTGATCAACCAACAATTTGCGAGCTTTTTGCCACGCTTTCGTCTCGCGTTCCGTCAATTTTTCGTTGACGTGTTTGAAGTCGTTTTTGCGTTTTATCTCCTTCAAATCCTGAAGGAGTTCCTGATATTTATGCCCGGTTATTGAGCTGTAGCTTTTCAAGTCGGGATTTTTAGCTTTTTTCATGCGTTTGAGCATTATTTTGTGGTGATGCATGCACAGGATGCCGCGGTCTTCGTAATGCGTCTTGAAATCCGCTTCATTGAAGGCTTTTTGGAAAATGTTGAGATAAATGGCCTCGCTGGTGTTTTCCGATTCACACAGCATGCACGGTTTGGTGTGTTTGTCTTTTTTCGAGTAGCTACCGTCTTCAAGCCGTCTGAGTTCAACATCGAGCAGATGTCCATAGACGATTGCGTGATTGATTGAATCGCCCTGCTCATAGAATTTTTCCGTGTGATGTTCACAAAATCCTTTCGAATCGATGAAACGTTTGCGAAACTCCACGTCACTGACGTGCTGGTATTGCAACACACTGATTTTTTGATGCGTCCGGTCGTCGATGAGTCGACAGATCGGACAACGCCTTTCTTCCATGCGTTTGACAATGTCATGCCATGTATAGTTACGTTCCATGAAACCACCCTTTCTGAGTCCAGCATATTGTAAGTAAAAACAGTCCAAAAGTCAATAAAACCGTGTATCAACGAATCGTTTCCTTACGAACCTTAAAGGTGCCATATATTTGACAATCCGCTATTTTCAGCGGTATAATACAAGTGTAACCTGGTTGCAGGGAAATCACTCACGTGCGACCCCAACTTATAATATAAGGAGCCGAGGCTCTTCCTGTGTTGAACGCCTGCGTATCCTGCAGGAATCCTGATGGAACGAGCAAGAGGCTACCCCCATAGTAGAATTCCGGTTCTGCAATCGAGTGATTTCCCTTCAGCCAGGTTACTTTTTTATGCCTGTTTTTCTTTTATGGCTTGTCAATTCACTGCCTACGCCATATAATGAATATAAGAGCTAAAGAAAGAGGGATGGTTATGCAAAAGAAGTTTTTCGGTACGGTTTATATGTACGGCTGGTTTTTAAAAGGTGTGGGTGCCGCACTGTTAATCGCTTTGGCACTGTTTCTTTATTTTGGGGACGCTGGGTATCTGATCGAGGCGTTCATCGGGATCATCATTCTCGGCTATGCCTTGGTGCGATTGGTCCCTTATGTAAGGAGTCAAAAGAGTGACCTCATAAAGACCATCAACATCATCGAAATCACGCTCAACATTCTGGTCGCGGCGATTTTGATCGTTTCAGCGTTTGCGGCGGAAGGAACCGGTGTTTTTTTCAGCTATCTTTTCGGCGGGGTCCTTCTCGTCCGTGGCGGCGTACACTTCTATAGCATCTCCTACGGTGCGGAAAAAGGCGACCATCTGTCCTTTTTCTTCCATATCGCGACCCTCATCATCGGTACCCTTGTGGTATACCGCGGGACCACGATCGAAGACATTGTGATCCTGCTTATGATTCTTGCCCTTCTCTCGGGCGGGTATCTCGGTTTTGAGACATATAGCGGCTATAATCGTTTTCGTCGACACAAGCAGATGGAATCGTCCAAAGAGGACACCACGCAGGACGAAGTGCCCAAAGGCATTGACGCGCCCGGCAAGCGTGACGAGCCCGAAGACAGGGATCGCGATCGTCCGGTCGCCTGATGATCCATACGCTTTTTGCGCGACCCCTTGCGGGTCGCGTTTTTTGTGAAGATAACTCTATACATCACCCCGCGTTCATGCGTATAATGAGGGTACCAAGGGGGTGCTTGTATGAAACGATTGATGGGACTGTTGGTGATGGTTTTCCTAGCGGGGTGCAATGCGTCCGACACCCGTCCGCCATCCGACATGGAAAACATTCTTGAAAACCTTGAAATTCCCGGTGATTATCTGATTGCACAAACGACAGAACACGGTCGCGACCTCATGGAACATCTGGATTACTCTAACCGCCAGGCCGTCATCATCCATGTGATCGAAGGCGATATGGACTACATGATCAAACTCACGCCAGAGTATGTCTACGATACCAGATCCATGAACAAATCGCCTTCGTCATACGATCCTGATTGCGATGATTCGCTTGAAAACCATCTTTCGTTCTACTCGATGAATCTTACGTTTAAGGTGATTGAGCGAGCCTTTCTGATGCAAACGTACCATCGGATGGAAGACGCATATTTCAACGAGGGAAGGATGAGTACCCTCATTCGAGGGAAAGACCGAACCCGACCTCAAGGCATCGGTGGTGAGTTTCATATCATAGAGATCGTTTACCACAATAATGCTTTGTGGTCTTACCATTTTCAAAACGAAGCGGACTTCACCTCCACCAAACGGCGTTCGAATGTCTTGAGTGCGACCAATTTCTACTTTGGTGAGGGGCCCATAAAGACTTTCCCGGATCTTTCCGAGTTCGACTGATAGTTCGTACAATCAAAGAAATTTCGTTAAACACTTGGAAAAATATCGTATTCCAAGTATAATGTTTGTGTACTACCTAGAATTCAGAGGTGATAATCATGTCAGAAGAAATCTGCAAACTGATCAACAAATCGGCAATGCTCCACCGACGTATCATGGCGAAGATCCTTGAGCGTTACGATCTTACCTATGCTCAGTATCAGGTCCTCAAGACCATCCGCCAGCATGATACCATCAGCGCCAAGGAAATCCTGGTTTACCTGGATACCGACAAGGCGACACTTTCAGGCATCTTGAGCCGGCTTCAGCGAAACGGACTGATTCGTCGTGAGAAAGACCCTAAAGACAAACGCTTGATGCACATCAGTCTGACGGCCGCATCGGAAGCACTTTGCGACAATGTGTCCGACATTGAAAAACAGTGTTCGGAAGATTTGACCAAAGGCATGAAAACAAAAGAAGTGAAGAACTTCCTGAACGTTTTCGAGCGACTGGTCGAGAACCAGAAGGATCGTCTCGAAAAAGAGACCAGCAACGAATGATTCATGTTAGAATGAAAACACGAAGGAGGCAACCATGAAAAAATTCATTTCAAAAAACAGTTACATCAATCTGGCCGTAGGGCTGATTTTCATTGCCGCATTTCTGGTGATATTCTTCACAACGGATTGGCTTGAGAATCTTGTGGGCATCTTTATCGGTGCATTGGTCATCATTTTCTCGACGTTGCGCTATTTCAAGGACTATGGCAATAAGCGAAGTGACAAGGCCATTCTCATATTGACCGGTGAGTACGCGGTGGCTTTGGTGCTATCCGTCCTGCTCATCTTTGAAATCGCCGGCGTTGGCGTCAGCCTGGTGCTCGGGCTTGTTTTCTATCTTAGAGGGCTTGCGTACCTATTGATCATGCAACTTTTGAACAAACGTGAGGCATTTCACGATTTCGTGCTTTATCTCGCCATTCTTACATTGGGTGCGTATATCCTGTTCTCGGGCCTTCCGCTTTCCACTGAAGAACTGAGCTATGGCTTGCTCGCCATCGGCCTCGCCATCGGTCTTTTCTATGCGGCCGCCGGCGTCACGCAACTTAAATCAACCAAATAACCAACCATTAGGAGGAATTTGTTTTATGCATAAGCTGCTTAAGGACCTGTCCATGCTCAACGGCATCCCTTCACAGGAAAAACAGGTCAGAGACTACATGGAAAAAACAATGAAAAACGACGCGGAGGAAATCACCTTCGACAATCTCGGCTCGATCATCGCCAAAAAGACCGGTGATAAAAACGGACCCCGCATCATGGTGGCCGGCCATATGGATGAAGTCGGCTTCATGGTGACCAAAATCACCGATGAAGGCTATATCAAGTTCATCCCTGCCGGAGGCTGGTGGAGCCAGGTCATGCTGGCGCAGCAACTTGAAATCACAACCAGCGAAGGCAAGCGGATCCGCGGGGTAATCGGTGCGAAAGCGCCGCATATTCTCCCCCCTGAAGAACGTAAGAAACCCGTTGAAATCGATGACATGTACATCGACATCGGCGTCAAGGACAAGGAAGCCGCGGAAAAGACCGGCATCCGTCTTGGCGACATGGTGACGCCGTATATCGAATCCGTCACGATGGCCGACCCGAAATACTACCTCGGCAAAGCCTGGGACAACCGCGTCGGATGCGCCGCAGCCATCGATGCGCTCAAAAATCTCAAAGGCAAGAACCATCCGAACATCTATTATGGCGTCGGGACCGTGCAAGAAGAAGTCGGTCTGCGCGGTGCGACCACGAGTGCCTATAAGATCGAACCGGACATCGGCATCGCGGTCGATACGACCATCTGCCACGACTTCCCGAAAGGTTCGAAAGAAACCGAACTCGGCAAAGGTGTGGGCATCATGATCAGCGATTCATCCATGGTCGGCCACAAAGGCTTGCGCGATTTTGTCCTCAACATCGCCGATGAGAACGAGATTCCTTATCAGCTCACGACATTGAAACGTGGCGGGACCGACGGCGGCAAGATCCACCTCGCCCGTACCGGTGCGCCATCCATCGCACTCGCCCTGCCGGTGCGTTATCTCCACAGCCATACCTCAATCATGCATGAAGACGACTATAATGCGCTCATCAAGCTTCTGGACAAACTGCTTGAGAAGCTTGACAGGGACACTGTAAACCGCATCACTTACGATAGCTGATGCGCATCATCGGTGGCCGACACAAACGAAGGACCCTCAAAGAAGTGCCTTCACACACCACCCGGAGCACGAAAGACCGGGTCAAAGAAACGATTTTCAACATGATCGCACCCGCCCTTCACGGAGGGCGGGTCCTCGATCTTTTCGCCGGGAGTGGCGCCCTTGGCATCGAGGCCATTTCCAGAGGGGCGACATTCGCGGATTTTGTCGAAAAGGACAAAACCGCCTTCAATGTGCTGAAAGACAACATCATGCGGTTGGAGATGGAAAACGAGGTCATGCTTCATTTCAAGGATGCCCTGGCCACGCTTCAGTCATTCAAAGAACCCTTCGATGTCATCTTGCTCGACCCGCCTTATGAAAGCGACCTGCTTGCCGCGGTGTTGCCAAAGATCGCCGAAAACAGGTTGCTTAGCGAGGACGGCGTCATCGTGATTCTTTGTGGCAAGAACGAATCCTTTCCCATTCCGGATGCTTTCCAAATTAAAAAAGACAAAACCATCGGCATCACCGATCTCAAACTCTTGACTTGGAGCGATCAATCATGAAAACAGGATTATATCCCGGCAGTTTCGATCCCATCACGTATGGTCATATCGATATCGTCAAACGCGCACTCAACGTATTCGACAAACTGATCATCCTGATCAGCGTCAACCCGAACAAAAAAACGCTCTTCACCAAAGAGGAGCGGGTCGACCTTGTGTCACGCGCCCTTGAGTCGTGCAGCGACCGGATCGAAATCCATACATCCGAGACGCTGACCGTCAAACACGCCAAAGCGCTCGGTGCGACCCATATCGTGCGCGGTCTCAGGGCCCTTACCGATTTCGAGTACGAGTTCCAGATGACGCATGCCAACCGTGTGCTGGACAAATCCGTCGATTCGGTCTTCTTCATGACCGACAACAAGTACTCGTTCCTTTCCTCGACCACGGTCAAGGAAATCGCACAGTTCAACGGTGACCTTTCCACATTCGCACCGCCATTCATTGTCTCGGCCATAAAGAAGAAATACAATCATTGACAAAGGCTTTAAAACGCCACAATGCGTTTTAAAGTCTTTTTTTCGTGTATATGACTTCTCTTTTATTTATAAAAATGATAATATGGCAATAGGTGATAATTATGGATAAAAAAGAGCAAATATTTCAAGAGCTTCGGAAGCAGAATGTACGCATAACCAAGCAGCGCCGTGCCATCATCGATGTGCTCGAAGGCAGACACCTCACCATTCAGGAAATCCATAGTGAACTGAAAAAACGCGGGTTTCACAACCTCGGGACTGTCTACAACAACATCGACTTTCTGATTGAACATAAAATCGTCACGCAGATTTTCATCAATGGCAAGAAACACTACGATCTTACGATTGATGAGGATTCCCATAGCGCGGATTCGCATATCCATGTGACTTGCAAGGTGAACAACAATATCATCGAAATCAATGATTCGGATATTTTCGACTACATCAAGAACCACGAGATATTCAAAAATTTCAACATCAACAAACTCCAGATCGTCGTCGAAGGCCATTGCGATCACTATGACAGCGAGAACTGCAAGAAGACCGATGCCTGTTTCATCAGCAAACTCTCTTCCAACTGAATCACTTAGCCCCTTCTTTGAAGGGGTTTTTTAATGGAAAAGACGGGCTAGCGCAGCCCGTCTATGATGTTCTTGGCGTCTTCCCACGCCTTTTCCTGTTCCTTAAGCGCCTCACTTCCTTTATCGGTGAGTGCGTAATATTTACGTTTTTTGCCCGATTCGCTTTCTTGCCAGTAGCTAGTGATGTAGCCTCTGGCTTCAAGGCGCTTGAAGGAAGTGTAGAGCGTCGCCTCCGTCAGAGAGAAAGCATGGTCTGAAAATTCCTGGATGGTCTTGTTGATGGCGTATCCGTATGAGTCATTGCGCCTGAGCACCGCCATGATGATCATGTCCGTATGGCCCCTTAAGAGATCACCCGTCAGATTCATCGATTTTCTTCCCTACCAGCAGCAATCGTACCAGGAGTGCGGGGATGGAGAGCAACAGGCCTGCGAAGGCGATCGTGAAGGGGTTGAGGGCGCTTTCAAAGTGATAATCCATTCCGATCAAGTCATGGAGCACGTATCCCATCAACACAATATTCATCACAAGATACAATGCAAACGCCACGACGACATGTGTCAGATAGGGTTTCTTGTGGATGATCATCCGGACAATCAAATAGATGATCCAGCCATAAATGGCAATCATCGGCACACCAATGAAATAGGTAAGCGGACGAATCAGCACTATATAGATCATCGGAATGCTACGGAAAACAGACGTATAATCGTCTTGAGATATGGAAAGACGATACGATCCGAAATGGTGCAGCAAGAAGACAGCCGCGAAGTAGATGCCAACCGCCCGAACCGACAGATACCATCTGGATGATGCCACCTTAGAAACCCTCTCACCGGTATCGCTCGATCCTTTCAAAATTTTCTTAAGGCTGCCAAGGATCTGTCCTTCAAGGCGGTCTTTCCCGCTGATGGTCTGGTAGTAGGCGATAAGTTTCTGATAGGCGAGGATGAACAACGTCGCGATCAATGCCAGCGACAAGACATAAAAGAGTATTGAAAAGAAGATGACTTCGCCGATTTCGATCTGGGTCATGCTGAGCGGATCGCTCAGCCATACGCCGATGCGGATGGAAAAATAGATTTCAAAGAACAATCGGGCCAACACGAACGAAAGCGTAATCGACCAGAAGATGAATGCGGTCTTGGTGTTGGAGAATGCCTTGTCCAAATAGATGTGGAATCGTTGGATGTTCTTGGTGACGTTTTTCTCGTATTGCGCCTGATAATACGTATAATAAGCGCTTGCGGAAAAAACAAGAATGCTCGCTAGGGTAAACAGGAATGCCTGCGTCAATCCAATCAATGGCATCAGTACAGCCCCCATCACCGCAAGCACCGTTGCGACGATCAATCCGACGTCGTACACGCCCGGTTGGATAGAGAAGCGTTCTTCAGCTTCAATGTCGACACCGGAGAAATCCCCAATAGTTGCGATGGCCTCCTGAAAGGCTTTGTGTTCGTTTTCATAGTGTGAAGCCAATTCCTGATACTTTTCATAAATGTTATCCGTAACCTCATCAATAAGTTCTTGACGTTGATCCGGATCCTGGTTGCGTAGTTCATATTCAACATACCGTCTGATTTTTTCTTTCATGGTTCCCTCCATACATAATCTGTTTAGGTATAGTATATGTTGACATACCTAATCTGTCAAGGTATATTTTGAAAATTTATGAAAGCCATAAACCGACCAACGGCCTGGCACGCCGTTGCCCTATGCAACAATTCCAGGAAAATCCCCTCTGAGCCTTTACAAACCATAGGGCTTGGTATATAATTATTAAGGCATTTCCACCAAATGCCATATTGTTTCGGTAGCTCAGGGGATAGAGCAACGGCCTTCTAAGCCGTCGGTCGGGGGTTCGAATCCCTCCCGGAACGCCATTTGACTTTAACGGAGCCGTTTTCGCGGTTCCTTTTTTTTATGGACCTCAGCGGAGGCCGGTGGTCGAAAAATGGG
>PWHE01000063.1 GCA_003554735.1 Mollicutes bacterium
CCTCCCAAGGGTTGTATTCGAGATGTTTTTTGGAAAGTTGCATTTTTCTGTTCTCAGGATCGATGGAGAGAATTTGCGCCTCGATCTCATCGCCAACGTTTACGTTGCCGGCGAGGTTGAAACGCGGGTTCCAGGAATAATCCTGCTTGTTGATGATGCCGGCGACATCTTTTTCAACTTCCACGAGAATGCCGAACTGCATTTTCTTGACGACTTTCCCTTGGACTTTGTCACCGGGCTTGTGTGCTTCCGCAAATTTCTCCCACGGTGTTTTTTGTAGCGCCTTGAGTGAAAGGGAGCGTTTCTGGCCTTTGACACCGATGACCTTGACTTCGACGGTTTCGCCCTCTTTGAGGATGTCGGAAGGTTTGGTCACGCGATGATGCGACATTTCGCTCACGTGGAGCAGTCCTTCGACTTCATCAAAACGGACGAATGCTCCGTATGGCATAAGCTTGGAGACGGTGCCTTCTAGGACGTCGCCTTCCTGGATGCCTTTGAGTTCTTCCTGTTTGCTTTCTTGCTTTTTCTGACGCTCGACGGCTTTATGAGAAACCACAATCTTGCGACGTGAGATTTCGATCAGTTTGACTTCAAGCGTCTTGCCGAGATATTCAGACAAGTCCTCGGTATATTCCATGGAGACCTCGCGAGCCGGCATGAACATGTCAATGCCATAGGCGCGTACGATGAGGCCGCCTTTGTTGCGGTCTTTGACGGTAGCTTCGAAGGTTTCTTCATTGTCAAACTTGTTTTGAAGGTCTTCGAAGATTTCCTTTCTTTCGATGCCGATACGTGATAGGAGAAGCACGCCCGCCTCGTCGTCTTTCTTCTTGACTTCAGCCTCGATGATGTCGCCTTCGCTGACGACGTCTTTCGCGCTGCCCACATCTTTCGTGGTCAGGTTGTCAAGATAGATGGTGCCTTCTGTTGGGGATCCTTCGACGATAACGATGACCTCGTTATCCTTTACCTGATAGACCTTTCCCTCAACAATGGTGCCTTCTTTGATGTTCTTGAAATTCATTGGTTATCTTCCTCTCTGACTATTGCTTCTATGGATTTGACGACATCCTCGATGGGCATGTCGGATGTATCGATGATGATTGCGTCATCCGCGGGTTTCAGCGGAGTGACTGCCCGATTCGTGTCGAAATCGTCCCGGGCGATGATTTCCTTTTTCAGATCTTCAAGCGGGATGTGAATGCCGTTTTGGGCGTTTTCGAGAAAACGACGTTTGGCACGGGTCTCTACGTTGGCGGTAAGATAGAACTTGAAGTCGGCATCGGGCAAAACGTTATAGCCGATGTCCCTTCCGTCCATCACGACGCTTTTGTTTGCGGCGATCCGACGTTGGCGATCGACCAGTATGCGGCGGACTTTTCGGTGGGAGGAGACCAACGAGACATTGTTCGACACCTCACGGCTCCTGATTTCTTTGGATACGTCTCTTCCGTCCATAAATAAGACGCCGTCTTTATAATCAAAACTCGTTTGATCTAGAAAGTCAAAGGCGTCTTCATCGTTTAGTTCAACATTCAGTTGCATCGCTTTTAAAGTGATAGCACGATACATCGCGCCGGTATCTATATAAGTGAAATCAAACAGTTGCGCCACGAGTCTGGCGATGGTGCTTTTGCCGGCACCCGCAGGACCGTCGATGGCGATTTGCATTGTCGACATTTGATCACCTCATTAAAATCAACATCATTATAACATACATGGATTTTTTTCAATAACACTATTTTACGTGATTTCCCCGATTATTTCAAAGGAAAAAGCCATTATTTGAGAATTAATTATTATCTTGTAAATGAAAGCGCTTTTTGTTATACTCTTTACAAATCTAATGTGGTATCTTAATAGGATACATATCTTACAGGGAGGCATAACATGACAGGATTTTTATTGATCGCACTGGTGTTCAGTGTGCTTGGCCTGCTTTACGCGGCCGTTTTATTTTACAAAATCAAGAAAATCGAAAAAGGGAACCCGAATGTCGTCGAAATTTCAGGGTATATCAGGGAAGGCGCCATGGCTTTTCTTTCCAGACAGTACAAGATTCTCGCCATTTTCGTGCTGGTATTGTTCATCGTTGTCGGATGGGCGATCGACTTCCGCACATCCGGAGCCTTTCTCTCCGGTGCGGTGCTTAGCGGTCTGGCCGGATATCTCGGCATGCGAGGCGCCGTCGCGGCGAACTCGCGTACTGCGACGTCCGCTGAACAAAGCGGCATGAACAAGGCGCTCGACATCGCTTTCAGCGGTGGGGCGGTCATGGGGATGGCCGTCGTCGGACTCGGACTGACCGGTCTGATCCTCTATTATTTCGTAGGCACACACATTTTCAATCTCGGCACCGCCGAAGTGGCCCAGGTCATGACCGGATTCGGACTCGGGGCTTCTTCCATCGCGCTGTTCGGACGTGTGGGCGGCGGCATCTACACCAAGGCCGCGGACGTTGGCGCAGACCTTGTGGGCAAGATCGAAGCGGGCATCCCCGAAGATGACCCGAGAAACCCGGCCGTCATCGCGGACAACGTCGGCGACAATGTCGGCGATGTCGCTGGCATGGGTGCCGACCTTTTTGAATCGTACGTCGGTTCAATCATCGCGGCCATCACCCTCGGAGCGATGCTCACCGGAGTCGGTGGCACCGCCTATCCGCTGCAAGGTGCGCTGTTCCCGATTTTCCTGGCGGCCCTTGGCATCATCGCCGCCATCCTAGGAACCATGACCATCCGTACGAAGGAAGCGGATGAGCCGCACAAGGTCCTCAAGAAAGGAACCTACGTGGCCGGCATTCTGTTTCTCCTTTTCGCAGCGTTTTTGACCTGGTACTATGTCCAGGAAGGCTTCTTCGTGAACTACGGTCCGTTCTTCGCCATCATCGCGGGGTTGTTTGTCGGCATTGTGATCGGTGTCATGACGGAAGTCTACACGTCGAGTGATTATAAACGCGTCAGAGCCATCGCCAAACAAAGCGAGACCGGCCATGCGACCAATATCATCGGAGGGCTTTCGATCGGGATGGAATCCACCGCGATTCCCATCATCCTGATCGGCATCGTCATCATTACCTCCTATCAGCTTGCCGGGCTCTACGGCATTGCGCTTAGCGCTGTGGGCATGCTTTCGACAACCGGTATGACCATCGCGATCGACGCCTACGGCCCGATTGCGGACAACGCCGGAGGCATCGCCGAAATGAGCGGGATGGACCCGAGCGTCCGTGAAATCACCGACAAGCTTGACAGTGTCGGAAACACAACCGCGGCCATCGGTAAAGGCTTCGCCATCGGGAGTGCCGCATTGACGTCATTGGCGCTTTTCAGCTCCTTTGTGTCGGTGGCGGGACTCACGGCAATAGACATCACGACGCCGAACGTCATCGTCGGCATCATCATAGGCGCCATGTTGCCATTCCTGTTCAGCTCGCTGACCATGAGCAGTGTGGGACGTGCGGCCGGAAAAATGATCGATGAAGTCCGCAGACAGTTCAAAGAATATCCGGGCATCATGGACAAAACCCAGAAGCCCGACTACGCACGCTGTGTCGACATCTCTACAAAGGCCGCACTGAAGGAAATGATCCTTCCCGGCTTGCTGGCGGTTTCCGCACCCCTTATCATCGGCTTTCTGCTGGGCGCTGAGGCGTTGGGCGGATTGCTCGCAGGGGCCCTTGCCAGCGGAATCTCCATGGCGATTTTCATGGCCAATAGCGGGGGCGCATGGGACAATGCGAAGAAATTCATTGAAGAAGGCCATTACGGCAACAAAGGCGGCTTCGCCCACAAAGCCTCCGTCACGGGGGACACGGTCGGCGATCCCTTCAAGGACACCTCAGGCCCTTCGATCAATATCCTGATTAAACTCATGACCATCATGTCGTTGGTGTTTGCGGGACTGTTCGGAAGCGGACTCTTGTAAAATTTCATGCAAAAGGCGCAAAACTGCGCCTTTTTTCTTTGCACGAAAAAAGCCTTCCGAAGAAGGCTTGGATCAGATATTGTTTTCTTTGAGGTGCTTTTGCTTGCGATCGATACGCTTCTTTACATAGTGATACGTCACAATGGCGGCTTTGATCAGGAAAAGAACCGTAATGACGAAAAA
>PWHE01000060.1 GCA_003554735.1 Mollicutes bacterium
GAGAAAGACCCTCAAAGCAAAAAACGGCTTTCAAATATCGAACAGGAGATTGCCGATCTTAAAGACAAGCACGATTCACTTAAGACGCAGTGGGAAAATGAAAAAGCCTCTCTGGGCGACGTCAAGGAACAAAAACAGAAGATTGAAGACATTAAACGCGAGATTGACGAAGCGAGTCGGAAATATGACCTTGAAAAATTGGCCAAGCTCAAATACGGCGATCTCCCGGAAGCTGAAAAAGCGCTTGAAAAGGCGAAAGCCAATGAAGGGAAAGAGACCCATCTCATCAAAGAAGAGGTGGGCGAGGAAGAAATTGCCGAAATCATATCGAAATGGACCGGCATTCCGGTTAAAAAACTGGTCGAGAGCGAACGTGACAAACTCCTTAACTTGGACAAATTCCTTCATCACAGAGTGATCGGTCAGGATAACGCGGTCAAAAGCGTCTCTGACGCGGTCTTAAGAGCGCGAGCATTTTTGAAAGATCCCAAAAAGCCGGTCGGAAGCTTCATTTTCCTCGGTCCCACAGGCGTCGGAAAGACCGAACTGGCCAAAACCCTTGCAGAGCATCTCTTCGACAGTGAAGACCAGATGATCCGTATCGACATGTCGGAGTACCAGGAACGTCACAGTGTCGCTAGACTGATTGGTGCACCACCTGGTTATGTCGGATATGAAGAAGGCGGACAACTGACCGAAAGGGTTCGCCGAAAACCCTATAGCGTCATCTTGTTCGACGAAATCGAAAAAGCGCACCCCGAGGTCTTCAACGCCTTGCTTCAAGTTTTGGATGACGGCCATATGACTGACGGCAAGGGTCGAAATGTCAATTTCAAAAACACCGTCATCATCATGACGTCGAACATCGGTTCGGATTTGTTGCTGGAAGGCCTTAATGACGAAGGCGAAATTGATAAATCGGTGGAAAGCCAGGTTTATGACCTTCTTCACAGACAGTTCAAGCCTGAGTTTTTGAACCGAGTCGATGACATCATTCTCTTTAAACCCTTACGGCGCAGTGAGTTGCTT
The DNA here is from genome assembly GCA_003554735.1 of Mollicutes bacterium. Lineage (GTDB taxonomy): Bacteria > Bacillota_I > Bacilli_A > Izemoplasmatales > Izemoplasmataceae > B1SED10-225. The sequence goes on from PWHE01000060.1 coordinate 1,030, forward strand.
CAAATCATCGAACTTCAGCTGGAGGAACTCAACACCAAGCTGAAAGACGATGATATCCGGGTTCGCTTCACCGACGAAGCCAAACAACAGATTCTCGCCGAATCGTATACGCCGCAATTCGGTGCGCGCCCCATGAAACGTTATATACAAAAAAATATCGAGACCGAACTTGGCCGTGCGATCATCAAAGGAGATGTCACTCCGGAGAGCGATATTACGGTCGATTATGAAGACGGATCGTTCACCTTCAAGGAATCCACCCCTGTAACATAAATCAAGGCCGCCATGCTGCGGCCTTTTTTTGATAGTATGCTATAATATTGGTAAGGCGATTATAAATAATGGGGGGGGTGCACCCATGTTAAGTGTAAACCAATTAACCATCGATCTTATCAAAAGCGGTCACCGTCTTGTGAACAATCTGTCTTTCACTTTGAACGAGGGGGATAAAATTGCCATAATCGGACATGAAGGAACGGGTAAATCCACCTTGATCAAGCTTTTATCATCACACACAGATATTTCTCATGCCGAATATTTTGGAACCATTATGAAACAGGGGACATCCGGATATCTCGATCAAGACACCAAATCGTTATGGCGCGATACGTTGACTCGTGATTTTTTTATCCTGGATAATCCGCAAGGCCATCCAAATACCAATCGTTATGAGTCGCTTAAGCGCTTACCCAAGGCACTTTCGAAAATGGATTTTCCAATGGAACGGTTCGACGATGATAAACGAATCGGCGAGTATAGTGGCGGTGAGGTTATTAAGCTCGCCCTCGCCAAGCTGCTTATCGAAGAGCACGACATGCTGTTTTTGGATGAACCGAGCAATGACCTTGATTTTGAGACAGTGTTTTTTTTAGAACGCTTCATCAAAAACTCGAGCACACCCATTGTATACATTTCCCATGACGAGAGACTTCTTGAAAACACCGCGAACGCAATCATCCACTTGCAAAGAATCAAAAAACGCACCGATGCGATTAGTCATTTTGAACGTCTTTCTTACTCTGAATATCGTCATCATAGACTTTCTGAATATCAGTCGAAACTGATGCAAGCCAAAAAAGAACGCAACGATTATAAAAAGAAAATGGACAAATTCCGGCAAATATACCAAAAAGTGGAACATCTCCAAAACGAGACTGTACGAAATCCTTCCGCGGCACGCCTCCTTAAAAAGAAAATCAAGCATCTTAAAAGCATGGAGGGACGTTTTGAAAAAGAGAAAGCGCAGTTTACGGAGATTCCTGAAGCCGAAGAGACCATCGATATCCGATTTGACTCCGTCGATTTCCCAAAGGGTAAAGTATTGCTTGACCTTAAGCTTCCCAAACTTATCAGGAATGACATGATCTTATCTAAAAAGGTGAACCTGATGCTCAAAGGGCCTGTCAAGATTGCAATTGTCGGTCGTAACGGCATCGGAAAAACGACACTGCTCGAGATGATTCATCGCACACTGAAAGCGGATGCGTCTATGCGGGTCGGACTCATGCCGCAGGATTATATGGAAGGCAATGACAAACGGGATGTTCTGACGTTTTTCGGTGCGTCCACAGATAGAAAAAAGGAAGCGGATGTCCGCAAGATTCTTGGTGCTTTGGCTTTCGAGCGCGAAGAGATGCTGAAACGGGTAGAGGACTTGTCCGGAGGCCAAAAAGCGAAACTGCATCTTCTGAGGATGATCATGGACCGCTGCAATGTCCTCTTGCTCGATGAACCGACCAGAAACCTGAGTCCGCTATCGCTACCGAAAGTGCGCGAGATGCTTGATGCCTACGACGGAGCCATTATTGCCATTACTCATGACAGGATTTTTATTGAAGAAGTTTTTGACAGTATTTATCTTCTTGATGAGAAAGGTCTGCATCCTTTGGATGCATTGCGATAAATCGTTTGTGAAATCACATTTTATGAACGCTCTTTTAGAGAATTATCAACGTCATACCAATCTAAGACCGCGACAAAGCGGTCTTTTCTTTTTTGGTGTGGTATAATTTTTCTATCAGGAAATACTAGGGGGCGGGCAGTATGATTCATTTTCATAATTTCATCTATGGTGTATCCCTGTTTTTGATTATGGGCATCAGTGCATACACATGGTTTTACAAAGACCGACCAGGCGCGAAACCACTGCTTGTGATCATGGCGCTTTTCGTCTATTGGAATTTCACCTCATTTTTAGAAATCACTGCATTCGACATCGAACGGAAACTCTTCTGGCGTAACGCCCAGCAGATCAGCAGTTTCTTCATTCCCTACGCTGTGTTGCTTTTCACAGTCTCCTTCATAGACAATGTGAAGTTGATGAGAAAAGTACGCTATCTGGCCATTCTTCCTTTGGTTTTTGTTTTGTTGATATACACCAATGACTCACACGGATTGGTACGAAGCGGTCACTTTCTTATTGAAATCACGGAAGGATACGAGTTTTTGATGGTTCAGGGCACCTTGCTCGGCATCATCAATGTCAATGTCAATCTCATGTTGTTCTTTGTGTCGATCGCTTTACTGGTACTTTTTTATCAACAGTCCTACGGAAGCGTGCGTACGCAGATCCTTTTTATGGTTGGGGCCATTCTTTCCACGCTCTTTCTCGCTGTTTTTAACAACACGGTCCTAAGGGCTTACAACCTATACATCATGACATCCGTGTTCTATACACCAGGCATAGTTCTTCTGGCATTCGCCTTGTTCAGGTACGACTTCTTTGAAACTTCGCCGCTTTCGAAGGCTCATCTTCTTAAAGCCATCGGACAACCGATTTTCGTCATCGATAAGCAAGGAAAAGTGGTTGAATATAACGAAGCGGGACACATCCTTTCAAGACGACTCGGAGCGGATGCGTTATCGACCGAACGCTATATGACGGATATCATCAAAGAACCGATTTATGTTCATCTTGAAAACCGGCGTAACCAGCAAAATGTCCAGGAGATGAGCATTACGGATGGTGTGCTCAAATATCACTACTCCATCAAGTTTCACCCCATCGACTCAAACGGTCGTTATGAGGGAA
>PWHE01000081.1 GCA_003554735.1 Mollicutes bacterium
AATGAACGCAACGAACACTATCTTAAAACCAAGAAAAGCAAACTCGGCCATATGCTGAGATTCAAGGAGGAAGAAAAATGAGAACATTTGAAGGAAATTTTGAAGCCAAAGGATTGAAAATCAACATCATCGTCGGTAGATTCAACGAGTTTATCGGTTCAAAACTACTTGACGGGGCGCTTGACGCACTGCGACGCCACGGCGTCTCAGAAGAGGATATCGACTTGACGTGGGTGCCGGGCGCATTCGAAATCCCGCTGGTCGCCAAAAAAGTCGCCGGGTCCAAGCGCTACGACGCGGTCATCACACTCGGTGCCATCATCCGCGGTTCAACCCCGCATTTCGATTACGTGGCCGCAGAAGTATCTAAAGGCGTCGCGAATGTCTCGATCGACACCGAGGTCCCCGTCATTTTCGGCGTCCTTACCACCGACACCATTGAACAAGCCATCGAACGTAGCGGTACCAAAGCCGGCAACAAAGGCTATGATGCCGCGATGAGCGCCATCGAAATGGCAAACCTCACCAAAGATCTGGACCGATGAATCCTAAAAACATCCGCACCATCCTGTTCGATTACGACGGCACCTTGCATGATGCCTTGCACATCTATGCACCCGCTTTTCGCAAAGCCTATGAGTATCTAGTGAAAAACGGACATGTGGAGGAACGCAGCTGGAGCGACGACGAGATATCGAAATTCCTGGGCCAGACGCCCAAGGAAATGTGGGACGCGTTTGGAAAAGGCCTTCCCGAATCAGTCAAAAGGGAGGCCTCATCCATCATCGGCTCGGAGATGGAGCGCCTCACAAACGAAGGTCAGACCAGACTTTATGAGGGCACCATCGAAACGCTTCGCGAACTGAAGCGTCGTGATTACTTGCTCGTCTTCATCAGCAACTGCCGCAATTACTACATGCATGCCCACACACAGCTTTTCAGTCTGGGTCGCTACTTTGACCACATGGTGTGCAGTGAATCCTATCCGGGCATCGAAGCCAAAGAAAAAGTGCTTGAGACACTCAAGCCCGAACTCGTAGAAGAAATGGTCATCATCGGCGACAGACATCACGACATGACCGCCGGCAAGCACAACAACATCCACACCATCGGAGCCCGTTACGGGTTCGGCGATGATGAGGAACTGTCCGGCGCCGATAGGACAATCGACGATATCCGGGAAGTGCTCGACATCTTCAAAGGCGTCCGCTGACCCGGTTAAAAACGATCCCTGCCTGATTTAAGGCGAGGGATCGTTTTTTTATTCCATAAATTCAGTAAAAGCGGCATGAAAAGCGTCCACCGATTCGATGAAAGGCATATGGCCGCTATCTTCAATGATTACCAGGGTTGATGAAGGAAGTACCACATGATATGATTCACCGATGGCCTTGGGGGTCCACGAATCCTGTTCTCCGTATAGGATCAGGGTTTCCACATCCAGTGTATCAAGGGCGTCAAGATTTTCCAGATCGACATGTGAACTCATCTTTCGGAGAATCTCGGGCGGAATGTCGCCGCTGAAATACACCATGGGGTCGAAATAGGTCTTATCATTGAATGCATCGTCATGATGCACGTTTCTGAAGGCGTATCGCTGAACATAGTAGTTTGAAAAGACCATCCGGTAAAAGAGCGTCGGAAGCCGTCTTCTGGATGGCTGCGAAGCTTCGGCCGCCGCGACAAGCGTAAGCGTCATGACGGTGTCGGGATGGTCCGTGGCATGAAACAGTACGACCCTGCCACCCATGGAATGCCCCAAGAGATGGTAGCGGTCGATGTCCATGACCGTCATGAACGCATGAAGGGTCGCCGCATGATTGGATGCGGTGTATGCATAGTCGTTCGGTCTGGTTGAATGCCCGAAACCGGGAAGATCAGGCGCAATGATGTGATAATCCTCTTCTAGACGTTCCACCAAAAAACGGAAATCATAACTGCTTCCGAGAAAACCGTGCACCAGCACGATGGTCTCATTGGATGAATCGCCGTATTCCCGGTAGGCGATCCGGACACCATCGATATAAGCGTGATTCACCGCATCGATAGGCCCGCCGGCGTATGTCTCTTCAATCGCCGATTTACGGCGGTCCGACATCAGGTCCCCGATCGCAACAGCCAAGATCAACAACAAAGAAAGCAATAGAAGTCCTTTAATGATCCGCCTTCGCATGCGACCACCCCTTTCGTACTTATATTATAAAGGGTTTTGAAGCTTTTGCCACAAAAACAAGCATCAAAATTATCTTATTGTTATTCAAAAAAAATGACAAAGTTGTGTTACAATAAATAGCGAAATCCAAATAGAAAGAGGCATTCTTATGGCTGAAAAGAACCCTTCACCCGAGGCGAATCCTTCGCCTGAGGAATCAACACCCAAAAAGATTCTCAATTATCTGATCAAGACCCTGAACGGTATGGCACTCGGTTTGTTCTCGACATTGATCATCGGTGTGATCATCGAACAGATTGGTCTGCTTGTGGGCAACGTCGGTTTCATCAACGACGGGGTTTCCGATTCGCTGATCACCCTTGCGAACACACTTAAAGGCTTCATGGGCATCGGTATCGGCATCGGCATCGCCTGGTCCCGCGACCTGAAAGGACTGGCTTTGATTGCCGGAGGCATCGCCGGAGGCGTCGGCACCAGTGTGCTTTCCGATCCGGTCGTGGCGTATCTTACTGTCATTGCGGCTGTTGAAGGCGTGCGTTTCATCCTTAGAAAACGCACTCCGTTCGATATCATCCTGATCCCCATGGTTTCGGCCATCATCGCTTTTGTGGTCGCGATGATTGTTGGCGAGCCCGTATCACTTTTCATGTCAGGCATCGGCGCCTACATCAAAAGCGCCACCGATTACACCCCCTTCTTCATGGGCATCGTGATCGCTGTGCTCATGGGCATGGCACTGACCTCCCCGATTTCAAGTGCCGCCATCGCTTTTTCCATCAGTTCCATGGAAGAGGGCTTCGGACTCATCGGCATCGCCGGAGGCGCAGCCGTCGTCGGCGGCGCGACCCAGATGCTCGGTTTCGCCGTGATGAGCCGCAAAGACAACAACATCGGAACCGTCATCTCCATCGGCATCGGAACGTCGATGCTCCAGTTCAAAAACATTCTCAAAAAACCCGTCATCTGGCTCCCTCCGATCATTGTAAGTGCCATTTTGGGCCCGATTTCCACGTTGCTGTTCAGAATTGAAAGCACCGAAGTCGGCGCCGGCATGGGCACAAGCAGCCTAATCGGGCAGATCGGTGTCCTCGATGCGATGGGCCATGGTGCCGGCATTTACCTGAGCCTTCTCATCCTCCATTTCGCATTGCCGATCGCCGGTGTCCTCGCACTGGATATCCTGTTCCGGAAAAAAGGATTGATCAAAGCGGGCGATTTGAAACTTTAGTATCATAAACCATCACAAATGTGGTGGTTTTTTTGTATTTTTATTATACACAATGACACCTTTCACCGAGCTAAAAATTGCCAGTGAATGTTTGCATGGATCCGACTGAATTATACTTTGTGATTCATTAGAAATCATCCACATCAGGCAATGCATGTTTCGCCGTGGATGATCAATCCGTCAATACATCTTGCGAGAAAACAAAAAGTTCGTTTAGAAACAATATAACGTTAGGATGCTTGAATATTACATTTCTATATAGAGTTCCGATTATACTTGAAAAAATACAAAATATGACAAATGTCACTACCCTGAACCTATGGGTTTGTATTAAGCTATAGTCGAGGTGATAAATTATGGTAGTAAAATTGAACAATGTCATCAAACGTTTTGATAACAGACTGGCTTTGGATTATTTCAATCTGGAGATCGGCAAAGGTGAAGTCGTTGGACTGCTTGGTCCAAACGGCGCCGGAAAAACGACATCGATCAACGCGATGGTCGGGCTGCTTGAAC
>PWHE01000078.1 GCA_003554735.1 Mollicutes bacterium
ATGACGAAGCCTTTGACCAAGTGAACAGAGCCCTTGAATTGAATCCAAGCAATGAACAGGCTAGATCACTGAAATCGGAGATTGAAAAGAAAAGGGATAAATAAAAAATGCGGCTGCCGGGCATTAAATTTCTTTAAATACAGGGTTAAATGCCGTAACTATTAATTAGGAGATACAACGTACTTACTATGATAAGATGCCGACAAATGATTACGAGAAAGACCTTAAAAGAGCAAAAGGGAGGGTCAAGGATTACGACATCTCAGATACAAATAAAGAAACCATATTGAAGTTTGACAAATATTTGGAACTCAATGACTACAGTGAAGCAAGGAGATACAAATATCTAATTCGACTCCCTAAAATGGGAGAGAAATTAGATGTGTCTTTTGAAGAGGCAGAGAAAGACGATATCGAAGATATCATATTGTGGATTAAGAGAAGAGACGATATATCGGAAAGGACGAAAAGTGACTATAAGATACTGTTAAAACGGTTCTATCGGTGGATAGGAGATGGAGAATATCCTGACTGTGTAGATTGGCTAGAGGTTAATAACAACCAAGGTAACGATAAACTCCCCGAAGAGATGCTGACAGAGGATGATATTGAAGAATTGATAAAGAATGCTATGAACCCACGTGACGATGTTTTAATAGCCATTCTATGGGAGACTGGGGCACGGATAGGGGAGTTGATAGATTTGACTGTTAGTTCGATTGAAAACCGTGAGCACGGTCTTAAAATCGTTGTAGATGGAAAGACAGGGTCTAGAAGAATACCTTTAATCGAGTCTGTGCCGTATCTGAACAAGTGGTTAGAAGAACACCCGAATAGAGAGAATAAAGATGCTCCTTTGTGGGTAAATATTGGAGAGGTGAATGAAGGGAAGAAGATGCAGTATGCATCTATCAGGAAAACATTACAAGATGTGAGAGAGAGATCTGATATCGATAAACCTGTGAACCCTCATAACTTCCGTCACAGCAGAGCTACATACTTGGCCACCAGATTCACGGAAGCTCAGATGTGTGAATGGTTTGGATGGGTTCAAGGTAGTGATGTACCCTCACGATATACTCACCTTTCTGGTCGTGATATAGACGCTGACTACGACAGATTACACGGTATCGAGGACGAAGAAAATACGAAAGAGTCAAAACTTATACCTGATGATTGTCCAAGATGTGGGGAAACTGTACCAAAAGAAGCCTCATTTTGTCATAGATGCGGACAGGCCCTCAATCCTCAAGCTTGGGAAAAAGTCGAAGAAGGAGAAGAACTCGTCGATGAAAAGAGTTCTGAGATTGAAGAGGAAGTTGCTCTGAAATTTTTAAAGGCGCTCAGAGAGGATGATGAAGTAATGAAAATAGTCAAAAAAGTGCTAGAAAAAAAGAGCTAAAAATAGAGCGATAGTAACAAACTTAGTTCGAAAACTCATCACCATCTGAATAAAAAATGGAATGATTCCTATTCATTTAATCTCTATTTTATTTAAGAGCTTTTTTATATTAGGTTTATATGGTGTTTCAATATATGATTCCAAGTCTTTATTATATTTCTCATATCTTTTTTCAGGCCCCATGGAGAGGATATCATCTATTCCTTTCTCTATTTTCTTTTCTTCCTCAGAAGAGAGTTCTTCGGCTTTAAAATAGTGACGATAAGAATCATTCGAAGAGTCACTTAACATGGATACGATTACTCTGTTTAGTGTTCTTCTGATCTTTAAATCCTCAGTTGTAATCATTCTATTCATCAACCTATCTATTGTTAGCTTGTAAGCTGAAATTCTCTTAGGTTGAAGGAGTAGAGTTGAAGCAAGATACCACTTTTTTCTCCACTCAATTATTTTATCGTTAGGCTGTCCTCTCATCGTCTCCTCGGAAAAAAAAGATGTAGATTTTAAACGTTCTTTAGCTACCTTTAATTCCTCATTCTTAAATCCTTCTAACACTATCTCATAATGATTCTCCTTTAGATATGAGTATATTTTTTTACCCCCCTTGATTATATTATCTTCTACCATATCAAATATTTCTTCTAGGCTTTTAAGCCTAACTTGTTCATAAACCTCTTCGGGGTCGAACGAGTCATTAATATGTCTATCAAGAAGTTCTCTACACAAATGAGCTTGTACCAAGGGGCTCTTTTTCCATTCACTAGTGGGATAGTATCGATAGACCCTTCGATCATTAGAGTCCCTTTTTTTCTCTATTATGTCGAAATCTCTTAACACGTCTAATTTATTACGTAAAGTTCTCGTTGACATATCTAACTCTTCTAAATCTTTCCATGTACACCCTGGATTATCAAATATATATCTCTTGATCTCTCTTCTTTTTTTTTCCTTCTCTTCTTTTTGGTAGATTTCTAATGCTTTTGATATTTTTCCAGTCAAAATATCAACCTCTTTTACCTAACCGTAAGTCACTTTATACTTTACTTTAGTAAAGGAAAGTATACTTATAAACTTTTTGTCCTAATTTGTTACGATAGATATGAAGAAGAATATATCGGTACGGCTCCCTGAATGGGTTGCTGAAAAGGTAGAGAAGACAGCCAACAGAAAAGCGATTCCAGAGTCCACGGTTGTGAGAATGTATCTCGTTGAACGTTTACGCGAATTGTCTGAGTCTGAAGAAGAGGAAATGGTAGATGAAAAAGTTACTACCAAGAAAGAGCGGTGATAAAGATGGGTGAAGATTTAATTGAATGGGTGCAACAAAATCAGGAGAAACTTGAATTCGTCAAGGAATATGGTAGAACATCGACTCTTCAAGCTCAGGCCAAAGCTTTGTTAAAGATAGCCCCGAAAAGTGGGGAACAGGATGAAAACAAGAGGGGTGAGGAATCTTGAAAAAAATTAATGAGAAGACGGCGTGGGGCCGTCCTCTTCGGGGAACTATTGTTGCAATAATATCTATCTACTTTTCATTATTTATACTTTATTACTGGAGGTGACACTGATGAAGTTAGCGGAGAGGATAAATGAAAAGGTCAGAATTCAGGAATTAATCAGGAATTTGACGGGGGAAACAGTAAATTCTTCAGGAAAAATCTCCTGTCCACTTTCAAGTCATGAAGACGGTAACCCTAGTTTTCATATATATGCAACAACAAATACTTGGTGGTGTTACGGGTGTGACTCGGGTTTCAGTATTATCGATTTTGTGATGAAGTATAAGGGGCTTCCTTTTGAAGAAGCTTTACGATGGTTGAGTGACGAGTATGATATATCAATTGAAGATGATGACCTACAGAGATTTAGAGATAGACAAGAAGAAAGAAGGGAAATATATGTAGTCATGGACAGGTTCTCCGAAATCTGTCACAAACGTATAGACGAAGCTGAGATAGAAGGAGAGACAGTTAGAGAACACATCAGAGATAAACGGAACTTCACAGATAAGACAATCGATGAACACAAGATTGGTTACTGTGATGCCGAAGTCATCAAAAAGTTACGAGAAGAATACGATGAGACAAACCTCCTCAATGCAGGAATTTTAGTAAAGCAAGAGGAAGGTGAAAGTTGCACTCGACCCTATTATAATAACCGAATAATTTACCCTTATCAGTATCTGAGACATACGGTCTACACAATCGGTAGAAAAACGGATAATACACCAGAGTGGTCTGAAGCGAAATACAAAAAACATCTAGTGAATAACGACGAAGTCAGTGATGTCATCGAGAACGTGATCTACGGACTTGACCGTCAATTACGTTCTCCCGTCCTCATACCGGAGGGAATTACTGATTGTATCTCTTTAAGACAACTTGGGTTCAGTTCCATCTCACCAGTGACTACTCGATTCAAGAGAGAGGATCTAAGTGAAATAGTTGGTTACCTCAAAGATAAAGAGG
>PWHE01000038.1 GCA_003554735.1 Mollicutes bacterium
AAACGGATCAATAGAAGTAGGCGTCAAGTATTTCTTTACTAGTCTCTCAATAGGAGGAATGCTAAAGGTGTTCTTATTCGGCATAGCCCATTCTCGATTTATAATCAAATCGGCTCCCCATATCCCCAATACGTTGGATTATCTTTATTCCTCGGGTCTGCAAGGTCACCATCACACTTAATAGGCACTCCTGCATACTCAGGATAGTCTGTTTCCATTATCTCAGCGGTTTTCTCAATCAAAAAATCTTCATCCTTATGAATGTAGTTAGATATATCATCATGGATCATAGTGAATATTCTGCTTTGCCAGCCATTCTCCTCTCTTTGCCTGTCAAACTCTAACATAGCCCGCCCCATGATTACAACCTCAAAATTCTGAACCGGCGAGTTAATACTAATATTCTGCATTGAACTAACCTTACCCTTATCTGAATCCTCACCTACATATCTTAATTCGGGAAGAAGCCTTCTGCCTCCATGAAGATAACGAACGTACCCGTGCTTTTTAGCAAACTCTATCTGGCTTTCATGCCATGACTGCAACGTAGGATAGGCTTGAAAAAACTTATCCCTAATATCGGTAGCAACTGTAAGCCACGGATCATCTATCCAATGTATCTTCGGAACCATAACTACTTCACCACTCTCATCGAGAACTAATCTACCATACTCATCCCTTTTCTCTGTTTCTCCTTTTTGTACAGGAGACTTCTTCATGTCCATTTGTAACCCGTTTTCCTTAATATACTTATCACACTTTTCTCTTGACCACTCCTTACGGATTGTTTCGTTTGAGAATGAGTTCGCCTTGCCCCCAAACACGAACTTAAAGTTCACCTTCTTGCCGGTCTGGCGATTTTCCTTTAGTGCCTCATCGCCTTCATCAATCTTAGCTTGTAGATCATTAATGTCCATTTCAGTATGGAATATGTTCCTAGACGATAGGGTATGTAAGTCTTGCCCTTCCCGAAAGGCATTACTCATGTTTTCGTCGCCACTAAGAATAGCGATAATTCTAAGCTGAAGCCCTTTGTAGTCCCTACTCATCATCCACCAGTTCTCACCAGGAGTAGTGAATACACTTCGAACTTTCTTAGCTCTCTCCCCATGGTGAGGAACTTGCTGCATATTAGGTTTTGAATATTTGAATCGGTGACTCTTTGCAGTCATCACCCCCGCCTGTGGATGAAGCACACCATTTTTATCACCTAATTTCCAATACGCATTTCTTCTTTCCTCACTTCCTACGAAAGTATTTATAAGTGCGTCTATACCTCGATATTCTAAAAGCAACTCCGCTTCCTCATAGCCTATATTCGACCATTCGGTAAGACTATTCTCATTTGTAGACGGTCCGGTTTTTCCTTCTTCTATCACAGGCCATCCAAGATTATATACAAGATGCTTTCCGAGCACATCCGTACTATCTATGTCTACATCTACCAACTTTTTCTCTTTAGTTTTCTTGTCTATTTCCTCTCTCTTACCAAGCTTTTTCTGTATCGTACTCTTAAGCCGATCTCGTTCCTCATGTAACTCCGCACTTAGATTCCTGAGCTTATCCCAGTCAACATACGTACCTTCATATTCTACCTTAGCAAAAAGGTTCACTAGTGGAATACGATACTTAAAGAAGTAGTCTCTTAGATCGGGGTCTTTATCAAAGTGTTTGAGTTGTGCCTTATATACCTCATAAGTAACTATTGAGTCATCGATTGCGTAAGGCGCTAGTATGGATGAAGGAACATCAGCGTAGCCGGAGGACATTCCTCTGTTCTTTCTCTTATACTCATCTAGCGCATCTTCATATCCTCCAAACTCAGTGTACAACCACGCTAAAGTTTTAAGTGAATTACTACGCATTTCATTTAGAGAATGTCCGGCATGGAACACGTCAAAATCAATTCGCGCATTGTTCACCCCTCGATGCCACATAAACAGCACGTCAAACTTTAAGTTCGAACCTATCTGATACTTATTCTTAAGGAACACGTTAAGAAGCTCTTTATCAACATTTTTCCAAGGAATGTAGTAGCCTTCAAGATTGCCGAAAGAGAAAGTGATACATTTGATTTTATCTTGATGGAATGAAAATCCACTCGTCTCAATATCCCATGAACATACCTTCTCATCCATGTTAGACCTAAAGAATTCATCAGCTTCCTCTTTAGTCTTAAGAACATGATGTTTTCGTTTAGGAATTCGAATAGATGGTTTATCATGCTCTTGTGCCCGCTTTAGCTGCCGCTTAAGAAACCAATACTCGTAATTATCTAAAACCCGCCTACCTTTTTTCGGCTCTATCTCAAACCACGAAAATAAGGTATCCACTGGATACACGTATGACTCGGTATTAGGATCATAGAAGTATGGCTTATTCCATACATCATCGTGAAACGTATTCGGGGTCATATCAGTGTTCTTAGTTATTGCATATATCGCCCTTCCTATTGTAACTATAGGAGTTCCCGGTTCTATATACTTTGAAATATCGAGAGAGTTTTCAGCGAAAAGCACCGCAAGGTTCCTGTTAAATGCTTTATCGCTCACATGCCGTTTGAAACAATACATCAAAGCGAAAGGAACGCGGATAAGCTTCTTAATCTCTTTGATCGCAAGCATTGTCTGCTTGTCGGAAGTAAGCATAACAACTTGTGGATTATCTTCGTAGTAAAGAAACTTGGGCTCACTCTTATGCCCTTTTATAAACTTATTCTTACTGGTAGATTGGAATGTAGTGAAAAAATCAGACATTATGCATTTACCCTTACGGACCAGTATTCCTGCAACGTAATATGAATTCGTTCAACGGTTCTATCGTCTCTATTCTTATATCGAATTGAGATAAACTCAATAAACGGATCAAATTTAAGCCGAAAATGACTTACCAATAGAACATCCTCAGCCGACGCTGATATACCCCGTTGCTTAAAGATATAATCTATTCCGCTGAAATTGTCAATCTTCCGCTCGATCCAAATCTCACTGCCCATTGTATTTCCGAATCCATTCGTTTACTTCTTTCCTTCCGGTGCCAATTACAGGCATTCCTGTACCTACAGCTACGTTATTAACTTTGTCCAGATACACATATTCATCAGTATATGAATCATGGAACAAACAATCCTCTACATAATACCATGGTATCCTATCGTTAGCGTACATGACCTTTTTATCGTTCCTTCGATTAAGGTCTTCCATTTGGCTATCAGTCATTCTCTTTTGACCGGAAACCACTACAGAATAAGACCACTCGTGTGATACCCGATCTTTTCCTCGATTAGACTTCCAACCTACCTTGTTATGATAATTTTGCTTATAGGAATATCCGGCAGCCTCGACCAACTTTTTTACTTCATGAATTCCGCTCACATCTTCTGGATATTCAATTGAACCATCCGATAACTCTACCCAGATTCGAGTAGCCTTACCTTTAAGGCTACCATCCTTCTTACGATTATCTACCACGTCTGTACCAAACTTCTTCAACTGATTAGCATCCATTCTTTACTCCTCTAGCTTTACAACTTTAGGAAACGTAACCTTCACCTTTTTCTTAACTTCAACAATGCCATTCAAGTCTTTTTCCATAGTTGGAGCCGCCTTCTCAAACGATTTCTTATCCAACTGCAAGAACATTCCTTTTTCCTTCGCCCATTCGAAAGCTTCAGATTCATCATATTTAATCTCCTTTCGATTTTGAACCCCGAAGCCTCCATAGAACTTTTTATCCCCTGTAGCCTCAAACAGCTTAGTAACAATGTCCTCTATTTCAGAAGCCTCCTTTGACACATCATCGGAAATTTTGGAAAGTTCATCTTTAAGCGGGGCTATCTGTTTTTCAAGTTCATCCTTCTTTGCCTT
>PWHE01000062.1 GCA_003554735.1 Mollicutes bacterium
AAGTTATGGATCTGTATCCTGTATCTATTGACCGCGAAGGCCAGTTGGGAAAGATCGATGTTGCCCTTCGGAATGACGGTCCAGGTAATTATCTTGCGAATAGAGTTATGTATCAAATAGCAGTAATAGATGGCACAGCGTATTTATTTTCAAGTGATCGATTCGACCGGGAATTTATTGAAGAATACAATTGGGACTTACTTGAAGAAATAGGACCTGCAGACGATGTTGCCATTGAGTTTGACGGTGAGTGGGAAAGAGAACCACATGGTAGATTCCGGTTTCACTCTGAAGGAGATCCGTGGTTATTTTGGGTTAATGACGGCAATTTGTATGCCAGGCACGGTCAAGGTTCGACGATAACGCTTGCGAGCAGTGGAAACGTTACCACGGTATCGGCTGTGCGTAGTTGGAAAAATACATATTATCCTGACAGAGACCACGGCTTAGTTGTTGCTTATATAGACGGTGGTGATGCTAAATACAGAAATAGGGCGGAACAGGCCGATGAGTCTGTAATATGGGAGTCAGCGAAGGATGTTACCGACGAGAATGACACACCTGTGCAGGCGGTTAATATTACTGCATTTAGAACGATAGATTACCGAACCGGGTTTTTATATGAAGATAGCGGTGGCGAAATACATTTTACAGCTTCAACGAGGAATTGGGCAGGTATGGGCGTGGCCCCTGAAACAATAACGGCAGCGATTACTAATTACAACATGGTATTAAGCCGTATGTATCATACCGTTGTGGGTGATGGGCCTTATGTAACGGATGATAAGCGCTCCCAGGTAGATAAGTGGCAGTGGGGTGAACATGATAGTGAAACCATTACCGCGAGTATAGATTATACCGTTGGCCCACTTCTTTGGGTAGTGAACACCGAGCCGATTTTGTTAGAGAACTTTCCCATTACAGAGAATGGTGAGGAGAACTGGGGCAAGCGAATTAGAATTACTTTCGATCACGGAATAACTAATAACGTTGGTTTGGAAGATTATATCCACGTAAAAGACGAGGCCGACAATATTTATCCCGTAATATCAACAAGCGGCGGTGAAATATACGAAGACCCGCTTGACCCAACCAAATTTGACGGGACACGGGAACTGATACTCGAGGTGTTTGATTTTAATGACGCCGCCGGTGCTGGGGATACCATGACTGTTGAATACATTTCAGGGGAAAACCGTTTACAAGGCGAAGCTGGGCAGGATCTGGAGAGCTTCATAGAAACGTATACACCAACCAACCTTGACCCAGAAGGCTTCCCCTCTCCCGAAGTGGAGGCGATTTACAATGAGTAGCTGGGAAAAAAGTGAAGGCGCAAAAATAGGAATAGAGTTCACTGAGCCCATTACAGATATGCAAGAAGGGATAGAAAACGCCTTTACCATTTTAGGGCAAGAACCATTGTGGGTTGATTACCCGAGTGAGGACTTAGGCACACTCATTGATGGTGATTATCAGGTAGATACCGTCGAAATAGACGAGGTTGATGCTAAGAAAATATTATTAACAATGAAGCCATTAAAGAGGTTTCATAATATCGAAGGCGATATAACGGTTAACTATGACCCCATTGTAGCAATGCTTATAAGCAATGGGAGCATTGTTCAGGCGTTTTCGGAGACCTTTACACCGCAGGATTTAGAACGAGTCCCTAACCCGCACCGAGCTGAAACTATCGCGGCAAGCATAACTGATTACACATTAGACCTCACCCGGCTTTATCACATGGTTGTCGGCCCCGGCCCCTTCCCGACAGATGATCCCCGCAGTCAAAAAGAAGCTGCAACCGGGGTGGAAAAAGGCGAATGGGGTGCGAATAACAGTGAAACAATATCGGCAAGCATAACTGATTATACTTTAGTCTTAACCCATATAGACCATATTGACCCATAAGGAGGTAATGAGATGGTAAGGCAGTTGCACATAAAAACGAAAGCGAATTTGCACAATAAATATGAATTAATACTTACTGATGCAAGGACAGGAAAGATCAAACAGGAAGCGGTCGCATACAACATTATATGTAACGGTTTGTTTACTGGATGGCATTCGTGGGCAAGACATACCGGTTCTCGGTGGACCTGGTCGCGATCCATATGGAGTAACTTTAAGGTTGGGGATGGAACCGGTACGCTTGAAGCCTCAAGAAGCTCGCTTTTTAATGAGCTTGGTAATAAAATTTCATCAGAATATGATAAAGGTGGTGACATGAACGCATTAACTTCATATCAGACCAGAAGAGCGGTTTGGGATGAAACTGAACTACAAAACCAGAATATTACTGAAGTTGGATGCGGTGGGAATCATAGTTCTTTATCAAGCCATGCCCTGATCGAGGACTCAGAAGGAAACCCGATTACCGTAGAAAAGGGCGAATATGACATTTTAACAGTTTATTGCACCTTTTACATGGTACTGGATGAACCAAGTTATGGTGAAAATGTAAAATGGATAGCATCAGGCAGCTTTAATATTCCTTCAGGGACTCCCGCTGCCAACTACCCGTTGGCAGTTCTTGCGTACGATATGACTCAAGGCACTACCACATATGACCCAAGATGTAGATTCGGTTCCAATAATGACGCTCCACAGGCTTCAGACGATCCAGTTAAGGAGTATATTGATTTTATTTCTTTATCTTACAATTGGAGTACGGCCGACAAAAAATTTACCTTTGGTCCGTCAAGGCTGGGTGCTGATGGTGGAAATCATGTTGATGGTATTTGGGAAATTGGTGTGACTCAAAGCTTCCGAACGAGTGGTACGGGCGCCACCTCATTCTCACTCTTCCGCTCCGTTATGCCCATACCTGGCGTATGGGACGGTTACAACGTGGAGAATGAAGAACTTGGGATGGGAGATGGAACCAAAACGGAATTTCAAACCCAGTGGTCTCCTATAGTGGAAAATTCGGAAACTATCAAGGTTGATAACACTGAACAAACAAAAGATACCGACTATACTATTGACTACACAACAGGCGATGTAGTCTTTCTTTCCGGCAGCATACCGGGCGATGGCGAAGCAGTAACCTCCGATTATTCAATCGAGCAAATTCCCAAGGACGAAAACCACGTTCTTGATGTTACGGTCGCCATGGAAGTTGGCGATGCAAACGCTTAGGAGGTAGGCTATGCAACTTACATTTAGACACAGCCAGAAAGTGTGTGACGGATACGCTCCTGCCGGGTTTAATTATCGCGATCAGGAGCTTTTTGTAATGTTTAATAATGCTGTAGATACCTTGCAGTATGTGGTTGCTGATACCCCTGAAGGTTCTTTTGATGATCTTCTATTTTCCGAGCCGGCAGATGCTATTCATTTTAAAGACTCAGGTGTATCAAACAACAAAGCATACAGCTATTCCGGGGAAGAGCACTGGATAACATGGCTTAAAAACCCTGCACATCGTATTACAAAATATAAATACAAACTGTACTTCCCGCTTATAGCATTTCAAGTAAGAGCAGAGGAATTGATAAGGTTAATATGGCAAGAGCCGTATTGGGAGACAGTAGAAGAAGAACCGTCTTAAATGGAAGGCAAAATAAAAAGGAGCTGATGTATAATGTCATTTATTACCGAACAAATTAACGAAGGAGGCGAGATAAGATGAGTATGAGTCAATACAGGGCGGATTTAACTTTGAACGAAGCGTTGACAGGAACGGCAACACCCCATATGTTACTGCACACCGGAGATCCCGGCGCAGATGGAACGGCGAATATCGCACTGGCAGATGGGACTTCAATGGAGCGCAAGTCGGTAT
>PWHE01000057.1 GCA_003554735.1 Mollicutes bacterium
ATGGTGTCTTTCGGTGGGGGGTATGCGATGCTTCCTCTCTTTGAACGGATGATTGTCGAACAGCAAGGATGGCTCAGTCGCAGTCTTTTCATCGACATGATCGCCTTGTCGCAGGTTACACCGGGTCCGATCGCGATCAACTCGGCGACGTTCATCGGGTTTCAGATCGCCTCGGTTGCGGGTGCGGCGTTTTCCACGGTCGGAGTTGTCTTTGTGCCATTTTTCTTGGTATATACGGTTTCGAAGTATTCACAGCGTTTCAAAGAAAGCAAAGTGGTGAAAGGCGTGTTTGTCGGTCTGAAACCGGCTCTTGTAGGGATGATTTTTTCATCCGTTGCCTCCATTGCCCGTGATGCTTTGATTGATGTCTATGCTTACGTCATCTTTGCGGTGCTTTTGGTGTTGCTTTGGAAAGTGAAGATGCACCCCATCCTGGTCATTGTCGTTTCTGGAATCATCGGTTTCATCGTATACTATTGATACAGCCATCATAATTGATTGCAACAAAAAGAGGTGTTGTAATGAAACTTCTCAAACAGCTTAAGAAAATATTTTTCGGATCCTATATACGAGGATTTGTAACCAGTTATCTTCTGTTCATGATTACCGGTGTTATTCTTTTGAAACTGCCCTGGAGTGTACAATCAGGGGTTGAGTTAAGTTGGATCGATGCCGTTTTCACTTCTGCGTCAGCCTTGTCAACCACAGGACTTTCAACCATTGTCGTCAAAGATACATTCACGCTTTTTGGCCAGACTATGCTCGCACTCATCATTCAGTTCGGCGGAATCGGTGTCATTATGATGGTCGCCTTGTTCTGGCTTGTGGTCCGCAGGAAGATCGGTTTCAAGCAACGGAACATGATTATGACCGATCAAAACCAACTATCGCGTCAAGGCATTGTACGTTTTATCAGAGATGTTCTTATCATGATATTCGTTATCGAAGCCATCGCTTTCTCCATCATGTTTATCTATCTGTATACAGCTGGCTATTTTTCGCTATTCGACGCATTTTTTCAAGCCTTCTTCACGACTATTTCATTGTTTACGAACGCCGGTTTCGACATCGCACCGGGTGGCGATTCATTCCAGATGTTCGCCAACGACTATTTTATGCAAGTGCTCGCGATGACATTGATGTTTACCGGAGCAATGGGGTTTTGGCCTTTGGCAGAAATCAAAGAGTTCATTATTGCGAAGTTTAAAAAAGAGAAGTTCAAATTCTCCCTTTTTGTCAAAACGCTGGTAGGATTGCACCTTTTCATTTGGATTGTCAGTGCAGTGCTCCTTTACACGCTTGAAAGCACCCGCTTCTTTGCGGATAAAAGCATTGTGGAGTCCGGATTTTATGCACTGTTCATGTCGCTCACAACAAGAAACGCAGGTTTTTCTACCATGGAAGTAACCGGTTTTGGAGATTTCACACATGTTTTCTTCACCCTTCTGATGTTTGTGGGATCCAGTCCCAATAGTGCCGGGGGAGGCATCAGAACCTCAACATTATTGGTTGTCCTTCTTGGCATCAAGACATTCATCATGGACGAGGACAAGCCTGTCTTCAAGAAACGCGCTTTGAAAGATGAAACGGTCTATAAATCGTTTGTCGCCATCATCGTCGCAGGGTTGGTCGTGTTTGTCCAGGTATTCCTCATGGCCATATTTGAACGCGACCAAAGTGCTAACGAAATTCTCTTCGAAGTCGTCAGTGCGTTTGGGACAACGGGACTTTCATTAGGAATTACTGCGCAGTTGGGCTGGTTTGGGAAAATCATCTTGATCATGACCATGTTCATTGGCCGGATTGGTGTGCTTGCCTTACTGCTGATGTTCAGACCTTCAAGAAAAACGAAAAGCCAAGTCCAATATCCCGAAATGGACATGATTGTCGGTTAAATGTTATACGCTCAAGGGTAATCCTTGGGCGTTTTTTACCACTCATGCTATAATATTTTCGAGGTGTTTAATATGAAAAAAGTTCATGTTATCGGTGCCGGACTCGCCGGCAGCGAAGCCGCTTGGCAACTTGCCAAGCGCAATATAGATGTCGTTATCCATGAGATGCGACCCAAAAAGATGACCCCCGCTCATGCGACCGGGAACTTCGCAGAAATGGTGTGTTCCAATTCGTTCCGTTCGAACAAGCTGGTCAATGCGGCCGGTGTTTTGAAACGAGAGATGGCGCTGTTTGATTCACTGATCATGAAAGCTGCGCTTCATGCCGCACTGCCTGCTGGCGGTGCGCTTGCTGTGGACCGTGAAGCGTTCTCCCAGTATGTGAGCGATGCCCTCAAAAGTCATCCGAACATCGAGGTCAGCAACAAAGAAATCACCAGCATCCCAGGTGAACCTGTAATCATCGCGACCGGTCCATTGACTTCGGAGGCCCTTACGGATGCCATCCAACGCACGCTTCAAACCGAAGCGCTGCACTTTTTTGACGCCGTGGCCCCAATTATCACCAAGGATTCCATAGACATGGACGTCTGTTATTACAAAAACCGCTACGATGATGAAGCCCGTGGCGATTACATCAACTGTCCTTTGAACGAGGAGGAATACAAACGGTTCTATACGATACTCACCGAGGCGGAGACCGCTGAAATCAAAGAGTTTGAAGAGAATGTGTTCGAAGGCTGCATGCCGGTTGAGACCATGGCTTCACGTGGCGTGGACACACTAAGGTATGGGCCGATGAAACCCGTCGGACTCGAGAAGGATGAAACCCATCGACCCTATGCGGTCGTCCAGCTCCGTCAAGATGACGCCCGTGAGACGCTTTTCAACCTGGTCGGTTTTCAGACCCATCTCAAGTTCGGTGAACAAAAACGCCTGATCCGGAGCATCCCAGGCCTTGAAAATGCGGAAATCGTCCGTTACGGCGTGATGCACAAGAACATCTTCCTGAAGGCGCCGGACCATCTTTTGCCCACATACCAGTCGAAAATACGCGAGGACTTGTTTTTTGCCGGGCAACTATCCGGTGTGGAGGGTTATATTGAAAGTGCCGGGAGCGGCCTCGTAGCCGGGATCAACATGGCGCGTCTGATGTCGGGGAAACAACCGCTCGTTTTCCCGAAAACCACCATCATGGGATCGCAGGCCGATTACCTTGCGAATGCCAACCCTAAGCAGTTTCAACCGATGAACGCCAATTTCGGTTTGCTTGAACCGCTTGGTTTCAAACACAGAAAGAAAGAACGCAAGGAACTGTATGGCAAACGTGCGCTTGAAGCAATGGAACGTTTCAAGGAGGAAAACGATGAATGACCGCGAACTGATCATCCTTTTTGGCGATTATCTTACCGGTATCCGCCGGTATAGCGAAAAAACCGCGGAAAGCTACCTCGGAGATCTGCGGGACTTTTTGCGTTTCCTAAAAAAGGAGGAGTTCGGCGGTTTCTTAGACGTCTCCAGACGCGTGGCGAAATTCTATGTCAGCGAACTCGCTTCACGTTACGCACCATCGAGCGTGAGCCGGAAAATCTCCACGCTCAGAAGTTTCTATCATTTTCTCATTGCGGAAGAAATGCTTGAGACCCACCCTTTTTTGGAAGTCAAACCCCCTAAAAAAAAGAAGCGTCTCCCTTCGTTTGTCTATCCTGAGGATCTCGAAGCGCTTTTTGAAAGCATCGACCGCAACAGCGACAAAGGAGAAAGGGACTACCTTTTGCTCAGCGTGCTCTATGATACCGGTGTGCGTGTCGGAGAGCTTTGTGACATGAAACTCAA
>PWHE01000004.1 GCA_003554735.1 Mollicutes bacterium
CCCTTGGGTGCTGTAATGATTCAGCGCTTGTCCAAGACGCATTTGGACCAAGGGGATTTACAGAACTGATTGTTGGTCTTTATACTGTGTGATAAACTAGAAGTGAATCAAGCTTTTGTAGAAAGTCAAAAAACTGTGAGGTAAAAATGGAAAGTCAACTGAAATTGAACCAAGAAGTTCTGATCACCATCAAATCCATCGGCATCGATGGGGAAGGCGTCGGGTTTTACAAACGTCAGGCGGTTTTTGTTCCGGGAGCCTTACCGCCCGAAGAAGTGGTCATCAAAGTGACAAAAATAAAGAAAGGCTATGCGGTGGGAGAGATTGTGAGAATCAAGAAGAAGTCCTTCTACCGGAGAAAACCGTTTTGTAAACATTTCACGAAATGCGGCGGTTGCCAATTGCAACATGTCGAGTATGAAGAACAGCAGAGATTAAAAGAACAGCTTCTTAAGCAAAGTTTCGAAAGGTTTACCGATCTTGATCTCAGGAAAATCAAGTTCCATCATTTCAATCCGATCGTCAAGCCGAGGCATTATCGTCATCAGGCCAACATGTTCATCGTCAATACCAAAAGTGAAGGTGTCATGACCGCATTGCCCGATCTCAAAGGCGATAACCTGGTCGAAGTTCCCTCATGTCCGATTACCGATGAGGCCATCAACCGGACCAATCAACGCGTCCTTGAAATTTGTGATGACAATGATATTTTCGCATTTGACGAGAAATCCAAACGAGGGATGCTGAGAAGACTGGTTACGCGCAAGTCCCATTACAACGGTGAGATACAGGTTACATTGGTCGTCACAATCTTCAACAAAGTTTTGAAGACGGCGGCGAAACAGATTCTTGACCTTGAGGACGTGAGCTCCGTTGCGATAAGCAAAAATCATGACATCAACAATAAAAACACATTCGGAGAAACCCATGAGATTCTTGAAGGCAAAGCGACGATTGAAGAGCGTCTCGGTGACATCATATACAAGCTTTCACCTGTGGATCGTTTTCCCATCAATCCGTTTGAAGCCGAAAACATGTTCGAATATGTATCGACATTGCTGAAAGAGAGTTCAGGTAAAACAATGCTCAATCTTTTTGCTGGAAGCGGTGTTTTTGCGCTATATCACGCGCGTCATTTCGATGCATTGACCGCGGTCGATGTAAATCCCAAACTGGTTCAGAGCGCGCAACATTCCGCAAAAGCGAACAAAATCAAAAACATCCACTTCCAAAGTGGCGATGAATCGGCTCAGCTTCAAAAGTTCAACGACAAACACATCATTTTTGATACCGCGCTCTTGTCTCCGCCGAAACACGGTCTTAACCAACCCCTCATCAAACAAATCAAAGCAAGCGGAATCCATCAGCTTATATATGTTTCGAAAAACCCATCGACACTGGCCAAAGACATCAATCATCTCAAAAGTGCTTATCGTTTAATAAGTGTTATGCCATTTGACATGCATCCGCAATCATCACGTGTCGATTCAGTCGCTTTGCTCGAAAAAAAATGATGATTACCATGGGGTGTGATAGATAATGACGAATATCCGTCGAGTTATTCAACTGATACTTTTCCTTATCCTGCTGTTAAGTGTGGCCACAACCGGCTACATGATTTTGCTCGACCTTACGTTTCTTGATGCGCTCTATATGACGATCATTACAATATCGACAGTCGGGTATACCGAAGTCGCGGAAATGACTCCGGCCGGCCAGGTGTTCACCATCTTCGTCATTGTCACCAGCGTGGGTACCGTCGGTTTTGTACTTTCAAAAATCGGATCATTCTTTAAAAGAGGTTATTTCAGTGAAAAATGGAGGGAAACGCGGATGCTAAAAGCAATCGAACACATGGAGAACCATTATATTGTTGCCGGGGCAGGAGAAACCGGGAACAATGTGATCAAACAGTTTCTCAACCGCAAGGTCCCATTTGTCGTAATCGAATCGGATCAACAAGTCATCGATGAACTGGTAGATAAGGATGTGAACTGCATCCATGGAGACGCCACGCATGAAGATGTCCTGGAAAGAGCGCGCATCCATAAGGCGAAGGGTTTTGTCGCTGCGCTTTCTAAAGATGCGGATAATCTTTTTGCCGTGCTTACCGCAAGACAGATGAATGCCGCTTTGCACATTGTTGCGCGAGCCATTGACCACACGGCCCCTATGAAACTCAAAAGAGCCGGTGCGAACTTTACGATATCACCCAATGAAATCGGTGGTAGAAAAATGGCTGCGATGATGTTGAAGCCATCGACGACTTATTTTATGGATAATGTTATTCATACGGAGGATATTACGCTTGATCTTGAAGAGATTGAAATTCATGAAAACAGCGAACTGTGCGATAAACCACTGAAGAAAGCGAATATATCCGGTAAGACGGGTTTGATTGTTTTGGCTATAAAACATGAGGAAGATGATATTTTTCGCTTCAATCCGGGTGCTGATGAGTATCTGAAGCCGAAGGACAAAATCATTGTCATTGGTCAAAATGAACAGATCGAAATGCTCCGCGACCTTGCCAAAGACTTATCAGACGACGGATGACACACAAAACCTCACGCCCTCTTGATACGTTCTTTCCTTTAAGGAGGGAGGAAGTTTCAAGCGGGCGTATTTAATGTGTCGTAATTGTTAGACCTGGGGTCAGATGCTATAATGGGCTTGCAATGTCAATCTTGTGAATGACAATTACTGGTAATGTATTGTGCCAAGGGGCGATAAATGAATGAAGGAGTTCAATCCGGATTCAATGGAAAAACACGAACTTTACAAATTGCTGACTAAGACGGTCATTCCACGGCCGATCGCTTTTGTGACCAGTGTTTCTGAAAAAAGCGTTTTAAACGGGGCGCCCTTTTCGTATTTCAATGTGCATAGTGCCAAGCCACCGATGCTCAGTGTGACCGTCGGAAAACGCGATGGCGAGCAAAAAGATACCGCTCGCAACATCGGTTCCTCACGCGAGTTTGTGGTGCATCTTACCACGGAGGAAAATGTCGAAGCGTTCAATCAGGCTTCGAAAAGCCTTCCCCCCGAGGAAAGTGAGATTGAGCGGTATGGTCTTACCGCTATCAAAAGCACCTATGTCGCGCCGCTTTCGATTAAAGAGTCCCCCGTCCGCTTTGAGTGTGTCCTTGAGGAGATCATCCCCCTGGTGCATGAGGGAGAAGAGACAGGAGAAATATTTCTGGGCCGGATTGTGGCCATACATGTTGCGGACGCTGTTATAGGCGATGAAGGCCCCGATGCGGATCTGATCCGACCGATCGCCAGACTGGGTGGCACACAGTATGCGCCGCTAGGAAAAATATTCTCATTGAAACGACCAAAATAAAACGGAGTGGTGAAGAATGGATTATATTTTCGAGAACAACAATGCCGACATCACCCTGGTTCTTTTTCACGGGACCGGAGGGTCAAAGGACGACCTCATTCCGTTGGCCCGCATGATCGACAAAACGGCCAATATCCTTTCTTTGGAGGGGCAGGTCGAGGAATCGGGAATGAAACGGTTCTTCAAGCGAAAGCGTCCCGGAGTTTTTGACGAAGAGGACCTTGAAAGACGCGTTGAGACGCTTAAAGGATTTCTTGATGATGTCGCCAAAGAGAAGAATCTCAAGCGTGAACATTTTGTGATGATGGGTTACTCGAATGGCGCGAACATCGTTGGCGCTATGCTTTATCATTTCACCAAACCTTATCGAGG
>PWHE01000001.1 GCA_003554735.1 Mollicutes bacterium
ATCACCAACTCAAAAGCCGTCAAGTTCTGGGCCAAGCGTGGCGTCAAGCGCATTGTGCTCGCCCGCGAAGTGACCCTTGATGAACTGAAGTCGCTCAAAACCAACAGCCCGCTCGACCTGGAAGTGTTCATCCATGGCGGCATGTGCGTCTCCTACAGCGGAAAATGCACGCTGTCGAACACGATGACCGACCGCGACGCCAACCGTGGTGGTTGCGCCCATTCATGCCGATGGAATTACGACCTGATCGAAAAGGGTGAACGTCTGAGTGAACAGACCCCGTTCTCGATGGCCTCAAAAGACTTACAAAGTATCCGCTATATCTCGAAACTTCTCGACCTGGGCGCCGACAGTCTGAAAATCGAAGGCCGTATGAAAAGCGCTCATTACATCGCCACTGTCGTAAAAACCTACCGGAAGCTGATCGATGAGATCACGAGCGACATCAAGGTTGACATCCCGAAATACCTTCTGGAAATCAAAAAGGCCGAAAACCGTCTTTCCTCGAAAGGGTTCATGGAAGGCATGACCGGTGTTGAGGAACAGCTTTATGCGCTGAGAAGCGAACAGCCTACCCAGGAGTTCATCGGAATGGTACTTGATTACGACCCTTCAACCCATACCGCCCTCATCGAACAGCGCAACCACTTCAAAACGGGCGAAGCCGTCGAAATCTTCTCCCCGCGCTTCGAACCGACAACGTTCATCGCCAAGGACATGCATGATGAAAACGGTGAGGAACTCGATGTCGCAAGACATCCCAAACAGCGCATCAGACTCCCCGTTCCGATGCCTGTTGAAAAATATGACATGCTTAGAAAAGTCCGTGACAAATAGAATTGTCACGGACATTAAAACGTGATACAATAAATTGCATTAAGCAAGGAGGAACCAACCATGGAAAACCAACAGCAAACCTACCAACTGACCCCCAAAGGGATTGACAAACTAAAAGCCGAACTCGAAGATCTCAAGACCAACCAGCGCGAGAAGAACCTTGAAGCGCTCAAAGAGGCGCGCGCTCAGGGCGACTTGAGTGAAAACGCCGACTACGATGCGGCCCGTGACGAACAGGCTCGCATCGAAAGCCGCATCAAAGAGATTGAAAACATTCTCAAGCATGCCGAAGTCATTTCGGCGGACGACAGCAACGACAAAATCACACTCGGCAAGAATGCGCTTCTTAAGGTCAACGGGAAAGACCCGGTCGAATACACCGTTGTAGGCTCGCTCGAAGCGGATCCTTTCTCAGGCAAGATTTCCAACGAATCGCCTGTGGGCAAAGCGATCATCGGTCACAAAAAAGGTGACGAGATCAAGTTCAAGACCGAATCCGGGCGCAACACCACCATCAAGATCATCGACGTGAAATAAAGAATGACTGTTCATTCTTTTTTCATTATGGAGGGACGCTTATGAAAATCGCGGTCGTCTTCGCTATGGAAGAAGAGAAAGACGCTTTCTTCAAACATTTTGATGCCGTCGAAGCGATCAAGCACGACGGGCTGCTTTATTACCGGCTTTCACACAAGACGCACGTCATCCATTGCATGCAATCCGGCATCGGGAAAGTGAACGCCGCGTATCGCACGGCGCTTTTCCTGCGCGAAAACCCATATGACATCCTGATCAATACCGGCATCGCCGGCGGGGTTGATACCGACCTGCTTTCCTTGGTGCTCGCCAAAACGCTCGTCTATCACGATGTCGATGTTACGGCGTTCGGCTATCCGCACGGTGTGATTCCCGAATATCCCGCCGCATATGAAACGGACGCTTCGCTCCTTGGAACATTCAGACGCACGTTCGAAGACACCCCTTATCTCGAGGGGACGGTGGCGAGTGGTGACCAGTTCATGACGTCGGTCGCGCCACTGCAAAAAACCCTTGAGCGTCACCCCGACCTGAAAGCCGTCGACATGGAAAGCACCGCGATCGCCCAGGTGGCGTATCGTGAAAACATACCGTTCTTGGCTTTCAGAATCATCAGTGACGTCCTTGGCAGCCCCACGCAAGTCAGTGATGAGGCCAGTGTAGAAAAGGCAACGCTCAAAAGCGGAGAAGCATTGAGGCGATTCATCGATGCCCTCTGAATTCACTTTGAAAGTGGAGGGCAAGACACGTCATGTCACGGTTGTGCGCAGAAAAAACCAAAAACGCATCATCATACGACCGAAACCGGACGGTTACACCGTAAGCGCCCCGCTCCGCACCCCCGTTCGCACCCTCAGAAAAATCGTCACCGACCATTTCGAAAGCCTCGAATCCCTGACCCCACGCATTGATTTCAATCAAACGCTTGAAATGCCGAAAACGCTCTTCATCTTCGGCAGACCCCACCCCGTAGTCTACGAAGCTTTGAACGGCGGGGTCTTTTTTGATGAAGAACGCATCATCGTCCGCTCAAAAGCCCTCAACAAAGACAATGTGAAACGTCTTTTGCGTGCATTCCTCAAAACCGTATTGCTGGGTGAAGTCAAAAGGATCCACCAACAGACGAAAATGGCCCACCCTTCTTACGATCTCAGAGGCGTAGCGTTCGATGCGGGGTATGCGCATACCAAGTTCGGAAGCTGCACCTACCAGACAAGGCGAATCCGTTTCAATCTTGTGTTGGTACACTATCCCAGGCATTTTCTGAGATATATCTATCATCATGAGATATCGCATCTGCGGCATCCCGATCATTCCCAATCGTTCTACCGCACGTTCGAACATTTCGAGCCGGACCACATGCGACTCAAAAAAACCTTGCATGAACACCATGAGCAGTATATGCGTGACATCAAAAATCATATCTAGTATAATGAAAGCGACGCAAGGAGGACGCCATGATACATTATTTCCTGAAAACGACACACTTCATTCCCGATTATCACGTGGATACCATCTATGATCTGGATTTCGACGCCATCAAAAAACAGGGCATCACGGTCCTTCTTTTTGACATCGACAACACCATCATCCCTTACGACAAGCATCTGCCCGACGATGCGATTATCGCATTTTTTGACGACATCAAAAAGAAGGGGTTTGAGACGGTTCTCATATCGAACAACCACAAACCCAGAATCAAACGCTTCGGCGAGGCACTGGGGCTCCCCTACGTCTATTCCGCGAAAAAACCGTTGCGAAGCGGATTTAAAAAAGCGTTGAAGAAACTTGCCTTCACCCCGGATAAACAGTCGGTCATGGTCGTTGGCGACCAGCTCATGACGGATGTTTTCGGCGCCCGTCGAAGCGGCCTCAACGCCGCACTGGTCAAGCCGCTCAAGAAAAAGACCGAAAAATGGTACACGAAACTCAACCGTATCATCGAACACAAAATGTTGAAAAAAATCGCCAGGCACGACCCTGAAGCGTTCAATTCACTCAAACTTGACAAGAGGTGATTCCATGAAGGATCTGCACTGCATAGGTTGTGGCGGAAAACTTCAGAATGAAGACAAGGACAAACCGTTCTACACGCCGAAATCCCTGGAAGAAAACACATCGCTTTATTGCATGCGATGTTTCCGCATGCGCAATTACGGCGAGGTCATGCCTTCGCATGTGGGCAAAGACGATTACATATCCATGATCGGTACGATACCGAAGGATTCGACACTGGCCAAAGTGATCGATATTTTCGACATTGAAGGGTCCATCCTTCCGCAAATCACCACCATCGCTCAAAGCAGGGACCTCATCATCATCGCCAACAAACGCGACCTTCTGCCGAAAAGCGCCAAAGACAGCAAAATCAAACATCGCCTCAACAAAATCCTGGCCGACTACGGACTCAACCCGAAGTCGATCCATCTCATCAGCGCCATGAAGAACCAAGGCGTCGACACGGTGCTCGAGGCGTTTGAAAAAGAAAACCGCGACATATACATCGTCGGTGCCGCGAATACCGGAAAAAGCACTCTCATCAACCACATGATCAGTGCCACCGCCGCGCGCCAAGCCGATCCCATCACGACCTTTTTCGCCCCGGGAACGACCCAGGCGTTCATCGAAATCCCATTCGGGGAACATACCATCTATGACACCCCCGGGCTCATCAAGCAAAACCATTTTTTCAATCTGCTTGACCCTGAAACGATCAAGGCGCTTCAACCGAAAAAGGAGATCAAACCGAAATCCTATCAGCTCGAAGCGAACCAGACCATCTTTATCGGCGGTCTGGCCCGGATGGACTTCATCACCGGCCTGCCCGCGACCTTCGTGTTCTATGTGTCACAAAACGTCACGCTGCATCGCACGAAACTGATCAATGCGGATGTGTTCTTTGAAAAACACCAAGGCACCACCCTCACTCCGGCACTAAAAGAAGCGCCGTCCTTCAAAATCCATCAATTCCCGCTCAAACGTGAACATAAGAGCGATGTCGTCATTCCGGGAATCGGCCATTTCACCATCGAGGGAAGCGGCGTTGTGCGCCTCTACCTTCCCGAGGGTGTCACTCCGTATCACCGGGAGGCTTTGATCGGATGATCGAAAAAATCAAAAAAGATGTCCAAACCACGTTCGCAGAAGACCCTGAACGGCTGACCCACACATACGGCGTCTTGTCCACCGCGCTCAAGTTCCAGCAAAAATATCATCTCGATCGCGACAAGCTGACCATCGCCGCCCTTCTTCACGACATCACGAAAAACGAGGAAAAGAAATTCCATACCCGTCTGATCAAACGGCATTACGGCAAAAAAATCATCAAGGACTACACGGAACCACTTTTTCACGGCTTTTCCGCGGCGGCCTACGCCAAGGAGACATACGGCATCAAAGACCCGGACATTCTCGGCATGATCGAGAACCACGTAGTGGGAAAACCGGCCATGACACTTTATGAAAAAGTCCTCTATATCAGCGACTACATCGAACCGAACCGTCCGTATGAAGCCTGCAAGGAAGTGCGTGACATCGCTTTTGATTCTCTTGATGAGGCGGTTTACCAGGCAATGGACAATTCTATCCGTCTTTTTGAAGAAAAAGGTGGATTCATCCCTGAGATCGCCTACCGGGCGCGAGCGTATTATGAAAACCGCATCAAAAACAAAAAGGAGGCCCCATGGATAAACTCAGAATAATCAATCAGGCGCTTGAAGACATTCAGCTCGAAGACATCATGATTTTCGACATGCGAGAAAGCAATCCCTTTTTCGATTTCTTTTTGATCACCAGCGCCAGAAACCCAAGACAACTCAGCGCCGCCATCCGCGATGTGAAAGCCGCGCTTTCGGAGCATGGATTCACCATCCCCAAAGTGGAAGGCAGCGACAGCGGCTGGGCCCTTGTGGACTGCGGCGACATCGTCGTTAACATCTTCACGAAAGAGGAGAGGGAATACTATAACCTTGAGAAGATGTGGCTCGACATCCCCAAAATCGACAAGGACCGCCTATGAATACATACAGCGTGATCCGTTCGCTTTACAACGATGCGATGGACGCCTATGTCTACCGCGTCTATGATGAAATCATGGAAAAATACCGGACCGGCGGGCGCCTGCTTGAGATCGGCTGCGGCACGGCACGGCTATCCAAAACACACGCCGAGGCGTTCGACGCCGTCGATGCGTTCGACAACAACCAAGCCATCATCGATACGGCAAAAGCGGACGATGTGCCGAAAAACGTGCGCCTCTTCACACACGACATGCGCGTGGGACTGAATGCGACCTACGACATGATCATCGCGCCCGTCGATGTGTTCAACCACCTTGAAAATGAGTTCACCTTCAAACGGGTGATCGGCATGTGGATGGAGGCACTGAGTGATGAAGGCATCATGATCTTCGACGTCCTCAAATGCGCCTATCTTGAAGCCCTTCAGGGCTACGAGGAATCCTTCACGCATGAAGGGACGACCTATCAGTGGCATGTCCGTGGCGGCGAGGCTCCGTGCTCGGTCGTCCATGAAGTGACGCGCGAAGGCGAGAAGGGCACGCACATGGAAAGAAGCTATCCGGGCCCCTACATCGCAACCGTGTTGGAACCCTATGCCATCATCGAGACGATCGATCTTGAAGAACGCCGGATATTCGTAATCAAAAAGTAAAACCGCATCCGCCCCGGTATCATTGGGGTGAAAGGATGTGGTTTTTTATATGGAATCGTTCAAAAAGCGTCTTATCGCGGCGGCAGTCGGGATTCTGATGGTGCTTCTCTTTGTGTTCAACGCCTTGAACGCAAGCGGTGATACGCCCCCGCCGCTCTTTAAGGAAACGAAGGAGGAAACAGCGCAAGAAACGCATATTCTCGTCGAAATCAAAGGGGCAATCCGTAAGCCCGGCGTCTATATGCTCGAGTCATCAAGCCGGCTTTATGAACTTCTTGATGCGGCAGGGGGTGTCACAGAAGAAGGCACGACCCTTTCGCTGAATCTTGCCAGAAAACTGATCGACGGCGAATCCGTGCTCATTCCCTCGACCGTCGAGGACCCCCCTCATGAGCAAGAGGAAGATTCCGCTACGTATGGTCGCGTCAACATCAATACGGCGGGGGAGAGTGAACTCACGATTCTGCCCAAAATCGGACCCGCGACCGCTCAGAACATCATCGCCTACCGTGAAGCGAACGGTCCATTCATGGAAAAAACGGACATCATGGAAGTGAGCGGCATCGGAGAGGCCACGTATGAGTCGATTGAATCGCTTATCACGGTTCAGGGGTGAATGCCATCACATCGTCATCCCGTTCGTGGTGTTGCTTTATGCGTTAAGCCATCCGCCGGTATTCATTGTTGCGGGGTTCTTGCTGTGGCGGCTGCTTCGGTATGACATGCTTTATTTCGTTTTGTCGCTTGGGGCGTTCATGGTCGCATCGATCGTGTTAACCGTTCCCGAAGCGAGCGATCACGGACCGATCAAAACCGAAGGTATCATCAGCGAGATTGATGTGAACCGAGAGTTTCCGAGGATGCGTCTGAAGACACAAACGGGGGATTACATCGTCTATGAGGAGACGTTGTCCTATCGCGTGGGCGATTGCGTGCGGATTCAAGGGGAACAGACCCAGGTGCTTCCAAACGGCTATTTCGGAGGGTTCGATTATCAGGCCTATCTCAGAAGCATCCGGATTGAAGGCATCATCCATGCGGATACGCACAGCCCTTGCGCGGAGCAAGCTTTCAATGTCTACCGGGTGCGCGCCTTTTTCCATGACTATATCGACAATACGTTTGAAAACAGCGACTATCTCAAAGCATTCATCCTGGCTTCACGAGAATCGCTGGATGAGACTGTCTATGAATCCTATCAGTCGCTTGGGATCGCCCACCTTTTCGCCGTATCGGGACTGCATGTCGGTTTTATGGCGCTGGCCCTTAACAAAGCGCTTGGCGTGTTCAGCGAAAAACGCGGTTTCAAAGACGTTGCCATCGGTCTTTTTCTGCTTGGCTACCTGTTTGTGACAGGGTTTCCCCCATCGGTCATGCGCGCGTCGCTGATGGTCTGTCTTCTCGGGGTGAATCATCATCTGAAACTGCGGTTCACACCACTTGATATCGTCATGATGCTATGTGCGGGTTTGCTGGTGATCCATCCGCACTATCTAAACCAAAGCGGCTTCGTGCTCTCTTTTTTGGTAAGCATCACGCTTATTCTTTCAAGAGATTTCCTGGAAGGAAGAAGCGTCATGGCCCAAAGTGTGATTGTCTCGCTTGTTTCGTTCATCATCAGTGCACCAATAATCCTTTCCATGCAAGGACAAATCAATCTGATGAGCATCGTATTCAATGTGTTTTATGTCTTCCTGATGACCCTGGTGGTGTTGCCGCTCACGTATGCGGTATTCTTCATGCCTTTTTTGGATTCTGTTTTCAGTGTGGTCATAGGGTTTTTCGAAGGAAGCGTCCGGTTGATGCTTGACCATTTTTCATGGTTTTTGACCTTTCACATCCATGAAGGGCTTGTCAGTGTGGCGTATGTGTGCCTGGCCTACCGGATGTTCGCCGTCTTTAAAACCACAGCAATCTTGCGTGTTCGTGCGGGTGTGTTCCTTGGATTTGTGACACTCGTGTACGCATCGGCCTGGTTGTCTCCGGCAAAAAGCCTGACCATGTTCGACGTGGCCGGGGATGCGTTTTTATTGAGGGATGCCAACAATCGGTGCAACATCCTGATCGACACCGGGGAACCGGACCCGCATGACAACCTGGTCCGTGCGCTCAGACGTCGGAACATCAGACGGTTGGATTACGTACTGATCACTCATCAACACCTTGACCATTACGGTGCGTATGATTCAATCGATGCGAACTTCACCATAGGGGAAGTCATCACGAACCATGATCAGGTCACGCACGAAGGACAATGGTTGTCGTGCGGGAACATTGACTTTTTCATCTTTCCGAACGATTTGTCCTACGGAAGCGAAAACGACAACTCGATGGTCAAACTGGTACGGTTCATGGACCGTGACATCTTGTTTACGGGTGACATCGAACAAACCCGCGAAGCGGCTTTTGCGAAGCGGTACGCGTTTGACATCGACATTCTCAAAGTGGCGCATCACGGGTCGATCTCATCATCGAACGAATGGTTTCTTGATCTCTATGAGCCGCACACCGCGTTGATTCCGGCCAGGCGCAACAACCGTTTCGACCATCCTTCCGAAACGGTGGTCGAACGCCTTGAAGCCAGGGATATCGTCGTCTATCGTCTTGATGAACATGGCAGTGTGGAATTTTCAAAAATCGGGCCGCTGCGATTTAAAAAGACTGCACTGAACCCTTGAAGGTATGCTATAATGAACGTTGAAGAAACAAAGGGGATAAAAGGAGCTACAAGCATGAATGAAAACATTATTGTCTATTATGGCGAAGACACCTTTTACATACGCAGCAAAATTTCGCAACTGATCAAGAAATACGAGATTGACGATTTCAATCTCACAACGTACGACATGGAAGAAACCAGGCTTTCAGACGCCATCAGCGATGCTCAGACGATTCCGTTCATGAGCGAACGCAAGATTGTCGTGCTGAAGAACGCCCATTTCCTTTCTACCGTCAAACGCAAAGGTGATCCGGACCAACCGCTCGCCTATCTCGAGAACTATCTCGACAACCCCACCGAAGAGACGTTGCTGATCATCAGCGTCCCGCACGACAAACTCGACAACCGCAACAAACTTGTCAAGAAACTCAAAGAGAAGGCGACGGTCAGCGAATGCAAGCTCAAAGGGCCTTCGGACCTTGCCGGATGGGCGAGACGCCAGGCCGCCAACGCCGGACTTGCCATCGACAACGATGCTTTGAACCTTTTCATCTCCCGCGTCAAGCACAGCACCGAACTGGCGTTCTTGGAAATGCGCAAACTCCTGCTCTATTCAAAAGATCAAAAGGCGATTGATGAAGCGACGGTCCGCAATCTGGTCACGAAGAACATCGAGGACAATGTCTATGAAATCACCAACGCCATCCTCGCCCAGCAGACCTCGCGTGCGCTCGAGATCTATCAGGATCTCATAACCTACAGCGAAGACCCGCTTCGTATTCTTTCCATCATCATCACCAAGTACCGCGAGATGGCCCAGGTCAAAACCTTGTTGGAAAAAGGCATGTCCCAAGAGGATATCCAACGCCATTTCAGAGTCAAAAGCGGTCGCGCCTACTATATGGTGCAAAACGCCCGTGGCGTCCCTAAAGACAGGATTGAAGACCATCTCCGATACCTTGAGGAACTCGATTTTTACATCAAGAGCGGACGGGTCGACAAGAAACACGCCGTCGAGATGTTCATCCTCTCGACCTGATATAAAAACAAAAACGTCCGGATTCGGACGTTTTTGTTTGAATGTAAGTAAAAAGTCCGCAACCCGTGTTGTCGGACACTATGCAATCGAAAAAAAGGATTAAAGGGTGTTGATCAGTTTTTGCAGTCTTGATTTCTGACGTGCAACGTAGTTTTTATGATGAATGCCTTTTGCGAGCGCTTTGTCAAGTTTTTTGTTCGCAAGGTCGAATACCTTTTGCGCTTCATCCTTGTTCCCTTGTTCGACAAGTTTCTCCACACGTTTCATGCTGGTTCTGAGACCTGATTTGAAAACTCTGTTCGCGCTGCGTTTTTTAGCGTCTTGTCTTACGCGCTTTCTTTGTTGTGCCATGTTTGCCATATAATCTCACCTCCAATTATCATAAGCGATAATATTCTACCAAAATCACTTTTAAAAAGCAACGATTTAATGGCATTTTCAACACATTGCGTGTTATAATCAACCAGATTTGTTATAATACCAACGAGGTGATTCACATGGCCAGACTGCAAACTGGAGACAAAAACATTTTTCAAGTCGGTAAAAAGACCGACGAAGGCTATATACTGATTCATGATGAAGCTAACGTACCATTGCCGCATAGCGAATGCGATCGCACGCTTGAAGTCGGCGAGAAGATCGAGGCTTTTCTTTACATCGACCATACCAAAGGGCTAGTGGCGACGACCAAGGAACCATACATCGACATGCACACCCCGGGCTTTGTGAATGTGGTCGAGAAAAAAGAGGGACTCGGTGTCTTTGTGGACATCGGTCTGAACAAGGATATGCTCGTCAGCAAGGACGACTTGCCATACCTCAAGAAGCACTGGCCTGAAAAAGGCGATACCCTGCTTTGTTATCTCAAAACGGCCAAGCGGCAGATGGTCGCCCGCCCGGTCAGCCGTTTCAAGGTCCAGGACTTCATCAAACCGAAGGCTCCGCTTGAAAAAGGAGACACCGTCGAAGCGTTTGTCTTCCGTGTCGCCGATGAAGGACTCGTCACGTTCACACGAGAGGGCCATGAGATTTTCATCTATTACAAACATACCCGTAAAGAGCATCGCTACGGAGAGAAACTTGATGTGACCATCGTAGTGAAACGGGATGACGGCCATTATAACGGGACCTTGATCGAACAAAAAGAGACCATGCTTGAAAAGGATGCGCAACGGGTCTATGACTACCTGAAAACGCATAAGGCCATGCCTTTTACCGACAAAAGCGACCCGGGCGACATCTATGAGACGTTTCACATGTCCAAAGCCGCTTTCAAACGGGCGCTGGGAAGACTTTATAAAGAAGAACTGGTCGAACTGAAAAAAGATAAGACCATACTTAAAGACAAAGACTGAACAACCGGGTGATACACAATGGGAAGAATCTATGAAGTAAGAAAAGAGGCCATGGCGAAAACCCAGGCCAAAAAGACGAAAGTCTATTCACGATACGGCAAGGAAATATACATGACCGCCAAAAAGGGCGGAACCAATCTGGAAAGCAATCTCGCCCTCAAGCATCTGATTGAACGGGCGAAAAAGGAAGACGTGCCAGCCGACATCATTCAAAGGAACATCAAAAAAGCGGAAGGCAGCGATGAAATCGCCTATGACTTCCAACGTTACGAAGGGTTCGGACCGGGCGGTTCGGCGATTCTGGTGGACACGCTCACCGACAACGTCAACCGCACCGTCAGCGAAGTGCGCCACGCCTTTACCAAACACGGTTCCAAACTCGGCGTCAAGGGTTCTGTGGAACACATGTACGACCATTTGAGCAAACTGTTCGTCAAAGGCGCCGATGAGGAACGGCTGCTTGAAATCCTGCTTGAAAACGACCTTGAAGTCAAAGACGTCACCGTCGACAATGGCGGATTCCTCATCGTCGGTTCCGGCTTTGACCTGGATGCCATCGAAGCGGTTCTCAGAGACAATCGCATCGAGATTGTCTGGTCCGAATCGGGTTGGTATCCCCAAACCACCGTCCCGCTTGAAGGCGAAGCGTATGAGACCTTTGAGAAAATGATCGACATGCTCAATGAGATTGAGGATGTCCAGGATGTCTATCACAATGTGGAACCGAAGGATGACGACACGTGAGCCGCTCATTGAGACCGCTTGTCGTCATTACTTTGAGCTATTATATGTTGCAGGGCATCATCCATAATCTCGGCCACCCCGTCACGCCCAGTCATGTGAATGCGCTCGGACTTAGAAGCTTCATGTTCGGGTTTTTCTTTGCGGCGATGAGTCTTGGCATGCTCATCGGCGCACCGATCTGGGGCGTTTTGGGGGATTCGCGGTCCAAACGGATGTTTGTCGTCATCGGATTGCTCATCTACAGCGCCGGCCAGGTGCTTTTTGTGGTTGGGGACCATTCCGTGGTCATGACGTTCGCCCGCTTTTTGAGCGGATTCGGGGTGTCGGCTTATCTGACGCTCATGCTTTCGCATCTCATCAGCATCGTCCCGCTTGAAAAACGGACGAAGTTCATCTCCTATAGCGTCGCGTTGTTTGCGCTCGGTACGACCATCGGCTATCAGATCGGCGGCATCATGGGCGATTACTTCATCCGTGAAGTGTTTTACATCCAGGCTGCCTTCAATGCCCTCTTGGTGCTTTATATCGCGCTTACGATGAAGGAAACGAAAGTGAAGACGCCTTCGACACGAAAAACCTTCTTGCAGAATTTCAAGGATGCGGGGCGTCTTGACCGGTCGTTGCTGCTGTTTCTGATCGGCCTCACACTCGCCACGATTTCCGCGTCGACCTTGTCGAAGTATTTCGACGTCTACATGATCGATATGGGCTATAGCCCACGTCAGCTTGGCACGTTCATCCTGGTGACCGGTCTGGTCGGTCTTATCACCAATTTCGTGATTGTGCCGAAATTATCGAAACTGAAGATGGACCTCACCATCATGCAGGGCATACAAATCCTCTCGGCCGTCATTGTGCTGATTGTCTTCAGGTCCAATTATTTCTTCATCATGCTATACAGTGTCTTTTTGCTGTATTACGTCATGAAAAACGCCTTCCAGCCGTTCGAGCAAAACCACATCTCATTGAACGCACCCAGTGACAAATACGGTACCATCATGGGCGTGCGCCATTCGTTTTTCTCAACAGGCATGGTTCTCGGTCCTTTGATCAGCGGCTTCATCTACGACTACAACAAGACGCTTGTGTTCGACGTGGCAGCGGGCATGTTCATTTTGTCGTTCATTCTGCTTACCTTTTCGCGCAAAGCATTGTCCAAAGAAGCGGACGCAAGGCGCACGTCCAAGGGACTGCTTTCCAGTCTGGAAACGGCAGAAGCGCCCTCGAGTGAATAATCAGGCATCCTGTTTCAGGATGTCTTTTTTCTTTTTAGGCATTTCATGAACATAGGAAGGAAAGTGAATAGAAAATTCATAGAACCCTTTGATAGAAAAAAGCTTTTATGTTAAACTTATTAGGAAAATATAAAAGCGCTTGCAATAAGCGCGACTTACAGGAGCGAAAATCATGAAGAAAATATTCATTCTTGCGACATTCTTGCTTTCCATCGGCGTGCTCGCCGCGTGTGCTTCGGATATTGAAATCACCTTCAATGTTCACGGGGAGACCCACGAAGTTCGAACCATCGAAGAACCCGGAACCGTCGGCCTTCCGGTCCCGGGACTTTCGGGTTATCATTTCATGGGCTGGTATCATGATGAAGATTTCAACGAACCGTTCGACCCTGATACCCATGTGGAAGAAGACCTGACGCTCTATGCCAGAACGCTGGTACACGAGAGCTACGATGAGACTCCGATCGCGGACACGGTGCGTCTTGACCCCAGCGATTATGAAGGCAAGTCTTTTCCCGATGACGGAATCGGCGAGGTAACGTATGAAGGCTGCATCGATGGTGACACGACCCGATTCCGTCCTATTGACGGACAAAACACTTTGTCATATCGTTATCTTTTCATTGACGCCCCCGAGGCGACCTCAAGTGTTGAGCCATGGGGACCATACGCGACCGATTATGTCTGCAGCGTCCTTGAAAATGCGGAGACCATTGTCATCCAGTATGAACCGCATCCCGAACACGGGCTTCCCGAAGTGCACCCGAGCATCGGAAGAACCGGAACGTTCGGACGTGACCTGGTGACGGTCTGGGCGGATGGACGTAACCTGAATCTCGAACTGGTTGAACTAGGACTTTCCTATACCAGCGGCACGACAAACTCTGAATTCAGTCGCGAGTATCAGCTTGCCCAAAACAATGCGGATGCCAACGGCCGCCGCATGTGGGGACAGGACGATCCGCTGTTCACCTCCGATCCGATTGAGGTGAGCATCGCTGAACTCCTCGATGATCCCGATGCATATCACAACAAGTTCGTGACGTTGGAAGCGACGATCACCTACCGAAATGGAAATTACTATCTTTGCCAAGATGGGGAGGAACTCTACCTCTACATGGCCACTGCGCCACCTTTCATGGGCCGCAACATCGGTGCGCTTGTCGATTTCCAGTGGCTGTTTTTCACGGATTATTTCGGCACACTTCAGTTTACCGGCTTTGACGTAGGCAACGCCGAAGTCATTGCGGAAGAAAGCCCGGATGAAGCATGTTTGGTTGATTGACCCTTTTAAACATAAAGCAGCGCCCCTTTTGTAGGGACGCTGCTTTTTTGGTTGAATGTTTACTGTGATTCGGATACGGATTTTTCAATCGCTTTCGGTGGTTCGCTTCTCGGCAGGAACTTATTGAGAAGGATGCCCATGACCGCAGCGAGCGACATGCCTGAGATGCTTGCCACATCGCTGATTTCGATGAATGCGCCCCCAAGACCGAGCACGAGGATGGTTGAGACAATGATGAGGTTGCGATTCTCACTGAGATTGACGTCGCCTCTTACGAGCACTTTGATTCCGTTTGCGGCGATGAGCCCGTAGAGAATCACGGTGATGCCTCCGATGATGCCGCTTGGAATACTCAGAATGAACGCTTGTACATGGCCTGAAAAACCGAGGCCGATGGCGATGCACGCAGCCAGTATGATGACATGGACGCTAGCGACTTTGTTCATGGCGATGATGCCCGTGTTTTCACCATACGAGGTGTTGGCCGGTCCGCCCATCGAGGCGCTCACGAACGTGGCCAGCCCGTCTCCGAGAATGGTACGGCTCAGGCCGGGTTCGCTGAGATAGTCCTTGTTTGTGACTTCACCGAGCACTTTGTGGTCACCGATGTGTTCGGCGATGGTGACGAACGCGAGCGGCAGGAACAGAAGAATCATCGAGAAATCGAGCGCATATGTTCCCAGAAGGGAAAACTCAGGGATGCGGATGATGGACGTTCCGGCGAAGGCTTCGCTCAAAACAACGTCACCTGTGAAGATAGCGAAGATGTAACCGATCACGATTGCCAGGATGAAGGGGATGACTCTGAGGAACCCTCGCCCTTTCAGTGCGAAGAGGGCAGCGGCTCCGAAGGTCACCACGCCGACCAGCAATCCGCCGTCCGCACTAGATCCAATGCCGAGCGAGTTGACCGCCACATACGCCAGCGAAAGACCGATGACGATGATGACCGGCCCGATGACGACCGGTGGTAAGAGTGTGTTGATCCAACCTGAGCCGGTAAATCTGAGCACTGTAGCGACCACGACATAGACAAGGCCCACACCCATGAGGGCCGTGAAGGCACTGTTTGCGCCACTATGACTGATCGCCAGCGAGATGGCCGCGATATAAGCGAAGGAGGACCCGAGATAAATGGGGACTTTTTTCCCTGTAGTGACAATGTAGATCAATGTCCCCACACCACTTGCGACCAGGGCGACACCGATATCCAGTCCGGTAAGCAGCGGCACAAGGATGGTTGCTGAGAACATACCGAACACATGTTGCAAACTGAGAAGGAACCATTGCCCGATTGAAGCGGGCCTTTCATGTACATCAAGTAGCAATTTGTTTTGCATAAAACTAACACTCCTTTATAATATTGGATTATTTTAAAAAAAACACCCCCTGTCCCGAAATGGGAACAGAGGGTGGAAATCATGTGATGAGGACGGTAAGGACGAAATAGAGGATGAAGAACAGCATCAGGCCGAACATGACGGGACTGACTTCTTTTTTTCTGCCGTTTGCGAACATCGCGATGGGATAGAAAACGAATCCGATGGCGATGCCTTCGGCGATGGAGAA
>PWHE01000037.1 GCA_003554735.1 Mollicutes bacterium
ATAGGATCCTCCTTTGAACCAGGGCTATATAGTGTTATTGTATCATTCATTTATTTTCCGGTCCAAGATTAAATACTTTGGTTGACAAAGTTCCGCTTTGTCTTATAATGGAAATATAGTTGAAATCGATGAACGGACGAGTAGGCACCTTAAACCTTTCAAGCGAACCTGGGACAGTGTAAGCCAGGTAGAAAAAGGATGTCGAATAACACCGGGAGAGATGGAAGAAATCAAGTAGACCCATCCGTAGAACCTGCGTTAGAGGTTAGAGAGCATACTATGAACAAAGGTGGTACCGCGGATTCCATTCGTCCTTTATCGAGGGACGTTTTTTTATTTTAAGGAGGACTATCCATGAAAACATCAATCAGAAAATTGTATTCAAATTATAAACAGGAAAGTGACAAGAACGTGACACTTTTTGGCTGGGTTCGCAGCAATCGTGCACAAAAATCGTTCGGGTTTCTGAATTTGAACGACGGTACCTATTTTGAAAACGTCCAGATCGTTTATGATGACGCCCTGGATAATTTCAAGGATGTGCAAAAAATACGAGTCGGCTCATCGGTACGCATCAAAGGTGCGGTTGTATTGACGCCGAACCGTCCACAACCGTTTGAAATCAAGGCTTCGGACGTCGAACTCATCGGTGACTCGGAAGAAGACTACCCGATTCAGGCGAAGCGCCATTCTCGTGAATTCTTGCGCAAAAACGCTCACCTTCGTCCGCGGACCAATCTGTTTACGGCGGTATTCAGAGTTCGGAGCCTCCTGACGCAATCGATCCACAACTTCTTTCAAGACAGAGACTTCATCCATCTGACCAGCCCTATCATCACGGCATCTGATGCTGAGGGCGCGGGAGAAATGTTCCAGGTCACGACGTTGGATCTCGAAGGACTAAAAGACAGCAAGGGGCCTGTGGATTACTCGAAAGATTTCTTCGGTAAAAAAGCGTCCTTGACCGTATCGGGTCAACTTCAGGCCGAAGTGTTTGCGCAGGCGTTTCGTGATGTATATACGTTCGGCCCGACGTTCAGGGCGGAACAATCGCACACCATGAACCATGTCAGCGAACTATGGATGATTGAACCGGAAATCGCTTTTGCGGACCTTGAAGACGATATGGACCTCGCCGAGGAAATGGTGAAACATATCATCCGTGACATATTGGAAAAAGCGCCGAGGGAAATGGAATTCCTGAATAAGTTTGTCCAAAAGGGTCTTATGGACAAGCTCAAGAAAGTGCTTGAAAGACCGTTTGATCGTATCACACACAAAAAAGCGGTCGATATCCTCAAAGATTCCAAACAGAAATTCGAGAACCTGCCCGGTTATGACAAAGACCTTTCGACCGAGCACGAGAAGTACCTCGTCAATCATTTTGACGGCCCCGTGTTCGTCACGGATTGGCCGAAAGACATCAAGGCATTCTATATGCGACTCAACGATGATGGAGAAACCGTCGCCGCCATGGACCTTTTGGTTCCGGGGGCCGGCGAACTCATCGGCGGGTCACAGAGGGAAGAGCGCCTCGATGTGCTTAAAGAGAGAATGAAGGCGATGAACGTTGATGAGGAGGAACTCTGGTGGTATCTCGATCTCCGTCGTTACGGTTCGACCCCGCATGCGGGGTACGGTCTCGGCTTTGCGAGAATGCTGATGTATTTGACCGGTGTCGAAAATATCCGCGACGTGATTCCTTTCCCAAGAACGCCTAAAAACTGCGAATTTTAATCCATTGTTTCAAGGGGGATGTGACAAGGGGTAAACCTATACCGGGAGTGGTCAGCAACGTATGCATTTATATTTAACGCACCCTCAATGAAACTTTTTGATTTTATTCAAGCAACCATCCTGAATGCCCAAGCAGTAATCATCCTGAGTGCCTTTCTCTTGGCGCTTATGGTGATGCTGCTTTTCTTATTGCTCAAAAATCACAAACGAAACCACCGTTTGTTGGAGAGTGTGAAACGTGAGGCTTTGAACGGTTATATGATGACCGACAAGAGAGAAAAAATCATTGCCGTAACGAAAGCGTTCCTCGCCGACACTGGATACGACCTTGATGTCTTCAAGACATCTGGTCAATATGCGATCAGTGACAGTTTTACACCCTTGAAATCGTTGGATAAGACATCGGGTCATTATCCGCAAAACATAAGACAATACTGGAGCTGTCACAAAAATCGTGTGGCAGCCGCGATTTTCGATTCTTGACGAACGCGTTCGCAAAGCACATTTTTTTCGGTTTTCTTAAACAGATCGTCTACGTCCGTAAGCCGTTTGTCTCCGAGTCATGCGATAAGGATTCGCCGTTACAAACATCCAAGACGATGCTCGACAACGAGGATATCATCCATACCGTCGGCAGACTGGCAGAAAAAGAAGTTTCCTTCTATCTTGTATTCATACGGATCACCAACAAAGTCTATATACGTTCGACCTATCCCCGCTTCACGTATGATAAAATACTTGAGGCTTATTACAATCGACTGATGTCCATTGAAGGCGAATCCATCCACATCGATCAATATGACGAGGAAACCCTCACCATCATAAGCAAAAAGGCATCGCGCCACAAGTTCACGTTCCTGAGTCTGCTCGACGGCGCCGCCAAAGGTCTTAAGGTTGGCGACCATCAAGTCTCACTTGAAAACAAATACGGCATGACGGAATCCCCCAGGGACGGACGCCGACCACAAAGACTGATGCAAAATGCGGAAAGCGCTATGAACACTGTTGTGGGCAACCATTATAAATACAAAGTGTTCACAGAAGAGTTCTCAAAAAGGAACATCCGCAAATTCAACATTCAATCCAATCTGCATGAAGCCATCACGCAAAAACAGTTTCATGTTGTCTTTCAGCCGCAAATTTCCCTTGAGGACAAACGAATCACGGGGTTTGAAGTCTTGTTACGGTGGGATTCTCCCATTCTCGGAACCGTGGCACCGAATGAATTCATCCCCATAGCGGAGCAATATGGA
This sequence comes from Mollicutes bacterium, assembly GCA_003554735.1. Classification (GTDB taxonomy): domain Bacteria; phylum Bacillota_I; class Bacilli_A; order Izemoplasmatales; family Izemoplasmataceae; genus B1SED10-225. The sequence goes on from PWHE01000037.1 coordinate 2,991, forward strand.
TATATTGATGCTCTGACCAATCAAGTTCTAGATGATATCTTGCTTGTCATACCGTACCTGGAGGGGGAACTCGATGTGTTTCGAATCGCCATTAACATATCCCCCATTCTCTTTGAGGATCAAGGGTGGCTGCAGCGTTTCGTTAAACGGATAAGGGATAAAAACATCGCTCATGACCGTATAGAGATAGAGGTTACCGAAAGTTTTCTGATCGGAGACTTCAAACAAAGCATCCGGGCGATTGATTATCTTCACAGAAAAGGTTTTACCATCGCAATTGACGATTTTGGCAGCGGTTTTTCCTCGCTTCGGTATCTCAAAACACTTCCGATTGACAAGTTAAAAATCGATAAAAGCTTCATCTATTCACTGTCGCGTAATGATCGAAACATATGCAGATCCATCATCGACCTGGGGCATAACATCGGAGCGACGGTCCTCGGTTAGGGCTTGGAGAGTGACGATAAATTGCGCTTTTTGCGCAATACCGGATGCGATAGCGCACAAGGGTATCTCTTCGCCAAGCCGATGCCATTCAACAAACTGATGGAACATATCCGGAATCAAAACTGAAAAAAATGCCGATTCATTCGCTGAATCGGCATTTTTTGATTGATTGGGATTATTTGTTTGAAGATTATTTGGATTGCTTGCTTGAAGACGATTTCGACTTTCCGGAA
>PWHE01000076.1 GCA_003554735.1 Mollicutes bacterium
ATGTTGAGGAGCTTCACGTAGTGAAGTGGACATCCGGCGAGGACGTTTGTGGAGGCCAATCAAAAAAAATCATAGGAGGACAATGTATTATGGCAGTAGTAACAATGAAACAATTGCTCGAGTCCGGTGTTCATTTTGGACATCAGACCCGCAGATGGAACCCTAAGATGGCGAAGTACATCTATACTAAGCGTAACGGGATCCACATCATCGATCTTCAGCAAACTGTATCGTTCATCGAGGACGCTTACAAAAGGCTGAACGACATTTCCAAAGACGGAGGAAAAATCCTTTTCGTCGGCACCAAGAAACAAGCTCAGGACGTGATTATCGAAGAAGCGACACGTTCAGGCCAGTACTATGTATCAAAACGCTGGCTCGGTGGAACGCTCACCAACTTCAAGACTATCCGCAAATCCATCCGCCGTCTGCACCAGATCAGACAGTGGGAAAAAGACGGTACGTTTGAACGTCTCCCGAAAAAAGAGACTGTCGAACTCCGCAAAGAACTTGAAAGACTTGAAAAATTCCTCGGAGGAATCCAGGATATGCGTACGCTTCCAGACGCGGTCTTCATTGTCGACCCACGTAAAGAACACAACGCGATCGCCGAAGCACGCAAGTTGAACATCCCGATCTTCGGCATGGTCGACACCAACTGTGACCCGGATGAGATCGACTACAAGATTCCAGCGAACGACGATGCGATCCGTTCAATCAAAGTGATTGTCGGAACCATGGCCAACGCGATGCTTGAAGGCGCTGGCGGGGAAACCAAAGAAATCCAGACCAAATCACAAAAACCTTCACAGGGTCGTCCACAACAAAGAAGAGAAGCTCCACGAAAACCACAGCCGAAACCATCCGCAACCAAAGCGGACCTGAAAGAGAAAATGGACTCGGCTCCTTCCAAACCGACCGCTTCCAAAGAGGCGCCTAAACAAACACCAAAACAAACACCGAAACAAGCACCAAAACCTAAAACTGAAACCCAAAAAGTTGAAAAGTCTGAACCGAAACCTGCACCTAGCGATCTTGAGAGCAAAACGGTTGCCGAACTTCGTCAACTTGCAAAAGACAAAGGGCTGTCTGGTTACTCAAAATTAAGAAAAGCCGAACTGGTTGAGGCTTTGCAAAAATAATAGAGAGCTCTTAAGCTCTCTATTTTTTTCAAAAAAGGATTTCAATGTTTCATAAAAATTGGTAATTGTGTTAAAATTATTACGATATATCTATAACAATGGAGGTTATGCACTATGGCAATTAAAGCATCAGATGTCAAAGTTCTGCGCGACAAGACAGGCGCAGGCATGATGGATTGTAAAAAAGCACTGAAGGAAACCGACGGTGATATCGATAAAGCGGTAGACTATCTTAGAGAAAAAGGGATTTCCAAAGCTGCCAAGAAAGCCGACCGTATCGCTGCGGAAGGACTGACCAATGTTATCACAGAGGGCAACAAGGCCGTTGTCTATGAACTGAACAGCGAAACCGACTTTGTCGCGAAAAATGACGAGTTCAAAGACCTGCTTAAAAATATCGGTAAAGCGATTCACTCTTCCAATGCGACCAATCTGGAAGAAGCGCTCAAGATTGATTTCCGCGGGGAAAGCATGGAACAGGCGATCGCCGCTGCAACTGGAAAAATCGGTGAAAAACTGACGCTTCGTCGTGTGCTTGTCGTTGAGAAAACCGACTCGCAAGTTTTTGGCGAATATGTCCATATGGGCGGAAAAATCGCCGCGCTCACGGTACTTGAAGGTGGCAATGAGAACGTTGCGAAAGATGTCGCCATGCATGTAGCGGCGATCAACCCTCGTTATCTCAATCCTGATCAGATCAGTGATGATGTGGTTGCGCATGAACGTGAGGTACTCCGCAATGAGGCCCTGAATGAAGGCAAGCCGGAACACATTGTCGATAAGATGGTTGAAGGGCGTCTCAACAAGTTCCTCAAAGAGATCTGCCTTATCAATCAGCCATTCGTAAAAAATCCTGACCAGACTGTCGAGAACTATGTCAAAGAGGCCGGGGCCGACATAGTCGCTTTTGAACGTCTCGAAGTCGGCGAAGGCGTCGAGAAGAAAAACGAAGATTTCGCCAGCGAGGTCAAATCGCAAATGACATAACAATATAGGACACTTTTTTACGTGTCCTATGTTTTGTAATTAAGGGGAGATTCAAATAATGGAGAAGAAAAGACTGATTATCAAACTCAGTGGTGAAGCTCTTTCTTCACAAAACGGCAAAAGCATCGATCCGCTCCGGGTCAAGGAGATTGCCCAGGAAATCAAAGACGCCTATGACCTCGGTCTTTTCGAGATCGGCATCATCATTGGCGGTGGCAACATATGGCGTGGAAAGACCGCCAGTGAAATGGGCATGGAACGAAGCAGTGCCGATTACATGGGGATGATTGCGACCATCATGAACGCGTTGGCCCTTCAAAACGCTCTAGAGACACTGGGGGTTGAAACCCGTACCATGACAAGCCTCAACATTCCTCAGGTTGCGGAACCATACATCCGCCGGAAAGCCATCAGCAATCTTGAAAAAGGCATGATCGTCATCTTCGGAGGCGGTACGGGAAATCCGTATTTCTCAACCGATACGACCAGCGCCTTGCGCGCTGCTGAAATCGGGGCCAAGACGATTCTTATGGCGAAAAACGGTACGGACGGTGTCTACGACCTGGATCCGAAATCCAACCTCAACGCCAAAAAATATGAAGTTCTGACCCATCACGAGGTTCTTGAGAACCGCCTTGAAGTGATGGATAGCACCGCAGCCGCACTATGTAAGGACAATAGCATCGAGATTGTCGTATTCGACATGAACATCAAGGGTAACATCAAGCGCGCCGCGCTTGGTGAAAATATAGGGACAGTCATACGCTAGGAGGAAATAAAATGATTGACGACGTAATGTTGCAAGCAGAAGAAAATATGGAAAAAGCATTGGACTCACTTCATTATGAAATGGCCAGGATTCGCACCGGTCGTGCGAACCCGCAAATCCTCGACCCGGTCAGGGTGGATTACTACGGGGCGCAGACCCCGCTCAATCAGCTCGCATCGATTTCCACACCGGAAGCCAACCAGCTTTTGGTGAAACCTTATGACAAAAGCGCCATCAAGGAAGTCGAAAAAGCGATTCAGGCCGCAAACCTCGGTCTGAACCCGAACAACGAGGGCGATCAATTGCGCATTGTACTGCCTAAGCTGAATGAGGAACGCCGCAAGCAACTTGTGAAACAGACCAAAGAAATCGCTGAAGAGGCGCGTGTCAAAATCCGTAACGCACGTCGCGAAGCGAACGATGCCATCAAGAAGCTTGAAAAGCAAAAAGAGCTTACTGAAGATGACTCCAAGGAATACCAGGAAGACGTTCAGAAACTGACCGACAAGTACATTGCCAAAGTGGACGAATCGTTCAAAAACAAAGAAGAAGATCTCATGTCCGTATAACGAAAAAGACCACTACGGTGGTTTTTTTCTTATTCGTATACATACAATAGAAAAAACGTTTGCTTTATTGTATAATAATGCATGCAGTCATAACCCGCTGAAACCTATTAAACAGATAAGAAGGAGGCATTCGTTAGGGGGCTA
>PWHE01000054.1 GCA_003554735.1 Mollicutes bacterium
CAGATGGACACCAGGGTTGAATGCATCCAATGCGGTGAGGCATTCACGGATGAGGCCGCAAAAGAAGCACGGAAAGCGCAGGCGATGAATGAACCGAAGATGTCGGCATCACGGACGACCACAAACAGTTTCAGCCGTTCCGCACGTGCTTTTGCGAACGTACTGATTCTTGTGTATTTTGCGATGGCGATCATTGCGGCACTGATGCTTGGCGAAGCTTCAGGACTTGCCGGGTTTGTCGCCTTTTTCGGAATCGCGCTTCAGGGGACGCTTTTCGTGTTTTTCTTGTATGCGGTTGCGGAAATCATCGCACTGCTTGATCAAAAGGAAACGCAGTCTGATAATTAACATATCCATACGTTGTACGTCCGTTACGAAGCTTCAATCATCGAGTACATATCGCGTATCTTTGATGAAACGAACGTACGCCGCTTGGTTGTCACTGCCGGATAACATGCGACTGAAGTGATCACCAAGGTTGTTGTCAATTTCATTGGTTGACAATTTGGCAACATCTTTTCCATTTGACAGAGAAGGATGCAAACAGTACCGGGCCTGCTATATAATAAGGCAACAACACACCGCCGCCCCGGCGGATTTTAAAGGAGGCCTACTATGGCAAAAAGAAGATATACCCGACGTTCAGGACAAAGAAGAAGCAAACGAAGGCGACAACAAGACGCGAAAATGGTCGCCGCGTTTCTTGGCATCGGCCTGATCGTCTACATCATTTATGTGGTTGTCGATTTCCTCAGTCGCAATCCCTGGATTCTCTACACGATAGGCATACTCGCAGTGCTTACACTCACACTCATGAGTATGCTTCGGACAAGAAAAGTTAGACAGTATAAGCGTTCCCATTACTATCTTGAAACCAAGCTGCCTTACAAAATGCTCAAAAAACCGGGCGTCGCCTTTGAGGCAAAGGCATATAACGCCCTCAAAGAAGCGTTTCCGGAAGCCAAATTCATCGTAAACGCCCTTATCCCGAGAATGCATGCGATGAATGAGTATTTCGAAATTGATATCATGATGCTCTGGCGCGGAGACATCTACGTCATCGAACTCAAGGACTGGTCCGGTTTCATCTATGGAAACGTGGACTCACCGCGTTGGACACGCGGTGAGACCAAGGACAACAAACGGAAGACCATGCAAGTCTATAGTCCGATCGAACAAAACAACAATCATATCCTTGACCTTTCCAAGCATCATCCTTATGACTATAAGGGGATTGTGATATTTTCGGAACGTGCCAACTTCAACAGCACCATCGAGGAGATTCATACCCTGGATTCCTTTATCGGTGAACTGAAGTCCGCCCCTCGTGAGTTTGAAGACAAAGACGGTTCGGTAATTTTCGGAAAGCTACATAAACTTCTGAGACAGGAAAAACTGAGTGAACACATCGAACGCATCAAATATAACCAACAGCAATATGGCGCTTGATAATAGCTTCGGCAAGAAATATAACCAACCATTCATATCGTATTGGAAGTGATACAATGTCGGTTTTTACAAAAAGTATTGCAATCTTTTTTCTTTTTCCCTTTATCCTTTTGCTTGTGGCAGGCTGTGAGCAATCAGAAGAATACGAAGTGAATTTTAACGCTTTAGGTGGTAGCGATGTCCCATCACAACACGTGAAAGAGGGTGGCGCGATTACCATTCCCACCATTGAAAAAGAGGGTCACACTTTAAAAGGGTGGTATACGAGCATTGACGGCGGGGACACCTTTGATGAACGCTGGTCTTTTACCGTAGACAGGGTGCACGGTGACATCACATTGTTTGCGAAGTGGGAAGTAAACGACTATGCCATTCATTTCGATGTGATGGGAGGCGGTGTTATCGAATCTGAATCTTGGCCGTTCGGTGTCACCATTGGATTGCCTGATCCCGTCAAGGAAGGCCACACCTTCACAGGTTGGTATACCGATTCGGATTATGCGATTGCATTCAACTATGAAACTATGCCAGCATACGACGTTACAGTGTATGCGCAATGGAGCGTGAATGAATATACCATAGATTTCAAAAGTTACGGGGGCAGTACTGTAGATTCGATCACTTTCCAATATGACGATGCCATCGTTTTGCCGGATGAACCGGAAAAATCGGAACACAGTTTCAAAGGATGGTATGTCGATGAAACTTTGAAGACCCCCTTCGATTTAACGGCCATGCCTGCAAAGAATCTTACGCTTCACGCGAAATGGCAGCCCAATGAGTACATGATAACCTTTGACACAATGGGCGGAAGGGCGTTGGAACCTGATAGTGTTTATTACGGTTCCGAACTGTTTCTGCCCATCCCTCACAAAACCGGGTACGCTTTTAAGGGATGGTATTCGGATAGTGATTACACCGAAATATTTAACCATGAAACCATGCCTGCAGACAATGTGACATTATATGCTCGGTGGTCGGCTGTTGATCTTGAGGATTTTGATACATTGATTATCAACTATTATCGCTATGACGATGATTATTCCAGCATGAACTCCGTCTGGCTATGGCCTGATGAGCCAGACAGTGGTGCGGGTGAAAGGTTCTTTTGGGAAGAAACCACAGAATTTGGAGTTCGTTTGACCATCGATATAGATGGTACGAATCTTGGCGATGCGACTTTAATCGGCTTGATAGTCAGAGATGATGATTGGAACAAAGACATAGATACAGAACGATTCATTGATGTTTATGAGATGAAAGAGAAAGGCACGTTGGAAATCTTTTTAATTCAGGCGGATGGTGAGGTATACTATTATATCGAAGACGTGCCGCAATAGAATCTTGGCTTCCTTTTTTTGCAGCGTTGATTATCTCTATGAGCCATTTAACAAGATGCTTTAAATATGAATGCCATGATTAGCCATAAACAGTCCTTAAATTCAATTTTTTTAACTTTGAATGACGTTTTATTACTGGCTAAACCAACATGTTACATTCATTTTCTTGCCTTTCTATGGATATTTGGTATAATTATAGAAATATCTCTTGGAAACGGACGTGATTGCATGCTATGTGAAAGCCATGGAAAAACCGCGCTTCATGAATGCGACGAATGCCATAAGGCACTTTGTTCGGATTGCGCGCATCAACCGGACGGTCTTGATAGGACGTATTGTCCGGAGTGTCACAATGCCCGCGTCGAAAAGGAAATCACCCTTCAACGTCAAGCCCTCAGACATCATATCGTCATGACAATGATTTTGTCAGCGATTTATCTTATTGGCATGGTGTTCCTTGTTTATCTTACAGCGGACAACACGGACGCTTCAAGGTGGCTCGGCCTTCTATTTATCGTGTGCGCCGGCATTCTTACGGCCCGCGATCTTGAATACCGTGCCAGAATGAAAAGCCGTGGCGTACTCATGACCGAAAACGGATCGCACCAATCCATTCTCTTTTTCTATGCTTTGTCCATTCTGCTTGGAATCGTGGTCATCCCGCTTTACATTGTCTATAGGATCGTCACCATCCCGTTTTACCTGAAGATCATCAAAAAGAAGCTGCCTATGCGCTTTGTGGATCAATGATCCCTCGAGTGTGAATTCGCATTGCCATCCAGTCTGCGTCCGAATGCGGCGCAGACTTTTTTATGACGTAAAACCGAATGAAATTGACTTAGTCGGACGAACAGTATACCATAAGAATGTATTACAGCATTCCCATGAATGCCCCAACAAAAGGTAAATCTTTCCGGTTTTAAAGAGTATCTACGCCCGGGAGAAAGCGAGACGGCTTGTATGTCCGCTTTTTCCCGGGTGATTTATATTTCTGTGGAGGTGCGTTGTGAATAAAAAGGTCGGCATCATCGCGTTATTGGTATTGTGCGGTTTATCGTTAGGGGTTTATGGAGTGTTCAGAGACAGGGTTTCGATCGAATCGCTCCATGTGGATACGACATCGTTTGACGAAGGGGTGAAGCTGGATGATTTCTCTCTTGATGCGCTCACGCTTGTGGTGACGTTCACAGACAGTTCGACGGTTGATGTGCCCATCGAGGAGCACATGGTTCAAGATGCGGACCGGCACAAGCTTCTGACCGCCGGGGAGCATGAGATCATCATTGAATATGAAGGGCACACGGTGAGTATTTTCCTTAAACTCCTTGAGCCACCGAGCGAACTCACACTGCAGCTTATGTCCATTCATCAGACTGGGGTGACTGATGGTCTGATCGATATGGATTACGAAGAATGGTTGGAATCGATCCGTGGAGAAGACGGCAGAAGCGTGGTTGAGGCCGTCGTTAACGAAGCCGGACATCTCATCATCACCTATTGCGATGAGGAGGTGCTCGACCTCGGTAGAGTGGTCGGTTCGGACGGACGCGAGGTTGTATTCGATGTCAGCGACACCCACATCCGGTGGCGTTATCATGATGAAACCGCGTGGGAGGACCTGATTGCGCTTGAAGCGCTTGAAGGCCCGATCGGAAAGCCGGGCGAAGCGGTTGAATTCACACTCGGCGAGACGCACATACAGTGGCGCGTTCAGGGCGATGCGGACTGGATTGACCTCGTCGAGCTTTCGTCCCTTGAAGGCGTGAGCGGTCAGGACGGCATCGGAATCGTGGATAGCGAAATCAACGAATATGGCGAACTGATCTTCTATTATTCAGATGGTTCAAATGCGAATCTTGGACCCGTCCTTCGCATGCATACTGTGCGTTTTCTTGATTACGACGATACATTGATTGATATGCAACTGATTGTGCATACAATGGATGGAACGCTTCCATCGGACCCAACCCGTGAAGGCCATAGGTTCATTGGTTGGAGCGAATTGGTCGATAACGTCACTGAAGACATGAACATCCACGCGCTCTATGAGCCTCATATCCATACCATCACGTTTGATTCGCGCGGCGGAAGCGATGTAGGGAGCATGCAGGATATTGAGTACGGTCAGACCATTGTCCTTCCGGTGCCTGTAAAAGAGGGCTACGATTTTGCGGGATGGTATCTGAGCAGCGAGATGAACGCCGAGCCGTTCTTCGAATCCTCGCATGTAACCGATGACCATACGTTGCATGCAAGGTGGTTGAAAACGGCGTATTATGTCTCGTTTTTGGATTATGAAGATACGCTCATCCATACATCTTACGTAGCGTATGGGGCAAGCGCCGTGGCACCGAACAATCCGGACCGGTTGGGCTACCGGTTTGTCGGATGGGACGCGGATTATCGTGAGGTGACGGACAACCTTGTGGTGCGACCACTCTTTGAAGTCGAAATTTATACCATACACTTTGAAACGGGTGAAGGCAGCACAGTCGAAACGATCACCTTGCCGTTTGGCACCGAGCTTCCGGACATGCCTGAGCCGGTTCTCCCCGATTATACGTTTGAGGGCTGGGCGCTTTGCGAAGACAAAATAGAAATGTTTACCGATACGACCATGCCATACGAAGGCGCGACCCTTTATGCCTTGTGGGCGTTGGAGGAATATACGATTCACCTCGACCTTGGCGGCGATGCGCCTTCACAGAGCATGACCGTTCCGTATTCGAAGACGGTCGAATCGTTGAAAGAACCGTCCCGTGAAGGCATGACGTTCCTTGAATGGCGTTATCAGGGCGAGACGGTCACCCTGCCTTTTGAATATCATTATAAAGCGGACATTACCTTTGTGGCGTCATGGCGTGGCGAGCAGGACGGCATTACTTATGAGACCATAGACGGTGAAGCCGTCGTAACCGGTCACACCGGTGAACAAACGGAGCTTGTCATTCCGAATACGCTGGATGGATTGCCTGTGGTGCGAATCGCTCTCTATGCCTTTAGAGAGAGCTCGATTGAAGAAGTCACGTTGCCGGCCAGTCTCGAGGTCATCAAAGGGATGGCATTTTATGGCTCGAATCAGCTGCATAGTGTTCACATCGAAGAAGGAAGCCAGCTCAGACGCATTGACGGCATGGCGTTCTTTATATGCAATCAGCTATCGTATTTTCAATATGAGAACATCGCCCATGCCACAATAGTGGAGCGTAGCGCATTCATTGGAACCCCGTTTTTCACAAACTATCCGGACACACTGATTATCGGCCATGTGCTAATGCACTATGTGGGCAGTGAAACCGATGTGGTTATCCCGGTTCATGTGAAAGTCATCAACGCCAACGCATTCAGCAATAATACAGAGTTGGAGAGCGTTCACATTCATGCGGACGTAGAGGTCATCGGCAGCAGCGCCTTCGCATCGACAGCGAACCTTTCCGAAGTGACCTTTGAGGAAGGTTCTATCCTTCACACGATTGGAAACAGCGCGTTTTCAGGCAGCGGATTATCCACCCTTCACATTCCTGAAGGCGTCACGCACATTGGAGACAGGGCATTCCGATCCACATCCAACCTTGAGACACTACATTTTGAAGCGGACAGCCAGTTAAGCAGCATTTCCATATATACTTTTAACGGTTCGGCCATTGAATCCATCACGATTCCTTCAAGCGTGACTTCCATTGGAATCCGTGCATTTGAAAACACCCCGAATCTTACAAGTGTGACGTTCCAGGGCCATTCGCAACTTGAAACCATCGACCGGTTTGCGTTCCAGAACTCGGCCATTGAGCGCATGCACCTTTCCGGACCGATAAAACATATCGGCGATTTCGCTTTTCGTAATGCCGTTAATCTTGAGTCGGTCACGTTCTCCTATGGCGGAACCCTTCAGACCATCGGCGAGGATGCCTTTATGGGTACCCCTTTCCTTGACAATCATGAAGGGCTTCTGATCATCGGGCGCGTGCTGGCGGCATACGGTGGCGACATGCCTGAATCAACCAACCTTCAGCTTCCGCATGGGATCACCGCTATTTCGCCACGGGTTTTCAATAATCAGACGAACCTTGCGAGCATCCATATTCCGGCCACCGTCACTGAAATCGGGATGGAAGCGTTCAGGGACACTCAGTCGCTCCATACCGTTACGTTCGCGGATGATAGCGCACTCTCCGTCATCAGAGAAGGCACGTTCCGGAACAGCGGCATTGAGGCCATTCGGGTTCCTTCGTCCGTGGAATCCATCGAAACTTATGCGTTCCTTTCCACATCATCGTTGCAATCCCTTACCTTCCAAGACGGCGCGCAGTTAAAAACCGTCGGAACGCGTGCGTTTCAAAACAGTGCGCTTCCAACGGTGCATTTTCCCGCTTCGCTTGAAACCATTGAAAACTATGCCATGACGTCCATGTCCTCACTGGAAACAGTCACATTCGATGCGGACATAAACCTATATCAGTTGAATGCGCGGATATTCAATCAAAGCGCTTTGACGCATATCGAGATCCCCGCATCGGTCGAACGAATCAACGAATCGGCCTTCCGGGATGCCACCTCGTTGCACACCGTCCGTTTTGCGCCCGATAGTAAACTCAGAGTCATCTCGAGCAATGCCTTTATGGGAACAGAAAGCCTTACGCATATCGATTTGCCGGACAGTCTGGAATCCATAGGGATTCAAGCGTTCATGGAAAGCGGCCTTCGGACCGTAAATATTCCAGCCAATGTCATGAATATCAGAACAGAGGCGTTCAAAGGTTCAGCAGACTTATACATGGTGAGCTTTGATGATCCTTACGCGTTGGAAAGCGTTCATTACCAGGCCTTTGCGGATACGCCCTACTACGATAATCTGGAAGGGCTCTTCATCCTTGGCGACTTGCTGGTCACATACATCGGTGACATGCCGGAAGCCTATGTCCTGGATGTTCCGGACCATGTTACAACCATAGGAAGACAGGCATTTACCGGGCAGGAAAATCTGGTGAAAGTCAATATCCATTCCGGCGTCACAACCATCGACCCCGATGCGTTCTCGCACACACCGGGACTGACGGAAGTGGTGTTTGAAGCAGGCAGTTCGCTTACCGTGATGGATACAAATGTTTTCAGTCATTCAGGCATTGAGCGGATTCATATCCCATCGTCCGTTGAAAGCATCCGTTGGGCGGCATTTAGAGACACGGCATTTTTGGAATCCGTGACGTTCGAGCCATTCTCTGCACTCCACACAATAGAAGGCGATGCATTCACCAACAGTGGGATTGAACACATAGTCCTCCCTGACAGCGTAGAGAGTATCGGACAGTCCGCGTTCAACAACAGCGGGCTTCAGCACATGGTCATCCCCGATGGTGTAAAGACCATCGGACTGGGCGCTTTCCGCAACACGCATAATTTGCGATACATCTATATTCCTTCAAGTGTGACTGAAATCGATCGCCTGGCGTTCGGTTTCGAAGGTTCGCATGCGGTCATCTACATGGAACATGACGAGACCCCCGAAGGGTTCGCGGAAAACACGTGGAGTTGGAATCAATGGAACCTACCTGTCGTCCATGGCGTGAAGAACCACGCAAGCACTGGCACCATTGATTATGTTCAGCTGGCTGATGACAGTCTGGTTGTTTTGGGTCAGACCTTTGACAACCAAGACGGACACATTGACCTTCCATCCGAGATTGACGGATACCATGTCGAATCCATTCAGGCGCACGCGTTTTACAACAACACTGCATTGACCAGCATTTTCATTCCTGCATCCATCGATTTCATCGGCGAACATGCGTTTAAGGAGACCGCAATCGAAACCATCTATGTCGAAGTCGACACCATTCCGGACACCTGGGATGAAACATGGAACCCAGACGACATTCCGGTGGTATTCGCCGCCTCACCGAGTGATTGATTCCAAGCGAACTGTGCTTCAAAAAAGCGCGTCCCCGAGATGGGTGACGCGCTTTTGTTAAACGCATATCTTATTTTTCTTCTTTTATGAACACATCATGGACAAGTATGCTGGCGATTGCGAAAAGGATAGACGCAATCATGAGCGCCGATAACGCAATGACTCCTTCCATAGCTCCTCCTCTGCATGTTTTGAGTGATGTTGCCTCACGAATCGTTCCTGTGCACGAACGGATTGCGCTTGATGTAATCCTCGTTGAACGACCGTGCGCTCACTTGTTTGTAGTATACGGCCTTATATGCGATGGTTCCGATCAGGATGAACATGCTGAACATCCAGGCGGAGGCGGTCGAGATGAGCGCATTCATCGCGGCGACGAGCGCAAACGTCGAGAGCACCATGATGATGTCATAGTTCTTCGTGAAAATCCGGAAAAGCGGTATCGATGCGATAAACGCCGCCGACACCCATGGTTCGATCAGCAGGAACCCTGAAAGCATGATCAACGCTCCGATGCCGTTCCTGAGCCCTTTCACCATATTGAAATTATGCGCGATGACCGCCACGACGAGTGCGAAGGTCAGCACGAGTGACGAGTCACTCAGGCCCATGGCAAGCCATACAACCAGCAGTCCCTTGATGATATCGATGAGGAACGTCAGAAAGAAACGCGGTTCTTTCAGATGTTCCCACATGCCCGCCGTTCCGATATAATCGGAGCGTACATACTCCAGTCTTCGTTTCGTAAAAAAAGGTTTTAAGATCCAATCACCCGGCAACGTTCCGATGAGGATTGCCAGGAAAAGCGCAAGAAAATTCATAAATCATCCCCCAGTCAATAAACATAATACGTTTATTGTACCATAGGAGACGATAAGAGGAAACCTCAGGCGGATCTCAGACGATTTTATCCGCCCGCCACGCAACTCACTATCAATGCGATCAGGATGATGATGGCGATGCTGGCCGCCACAAGAAGGCAGCCCAAGCCTTTGGACAAAGGCTTTTCTTCGCCGGTGTCGGTGGTTTTGAACAACCTGAGCCGGATGAGGTGTTCCAACCGCTGGTCAAACTGCTTTTTGTCCGACGCTTTCATGTTCTTGGTCGCAAAGTCATAAAGGCGCTGTGACTCGTCGTTATGGGTGAGGGTTTTCGGTGATGTGTCACTCGGAGGGTTGAAGTCCATGACGCCGGCAATCTTCTGCGCCGCCGTTTTCGGATTGTACGTTTCCGCCATGGTGTAATCATCTTCCATGCTTTCATCTTCCGCATCATCCTCATCCATGAACAAGTCGTCATCGAGTCGCATTGCTTGCACCATGCTGTGGAAGATGTCAAAGTCTTTCTTGATGGTTTCCAGGTAGTTGGCGTTGATGAAGCGAATTTTGGGTAAGTAGAGTGTATCCCTGCCTAGGTTGAGGGCCACATAGAGTTTGCGTCCCACGAAGGAGAACCCGATGCGTCCGGGGTGGTTCCGTTCAAGTTCCATGAGCGCCTCGATCATCTGCGGGGTCAGGATATAGAAGAGCAGTTGCGCATCGCTTGCGTAGGTGTTGAAGGTCTTGTTGAATTCGATCGATTCGGTGTCGACTTTTGCCAATCCCTTTGAATAGGGCTTGAATTTCTCAAGCGCCAGCACATGGCCTTTGATCGGCTTGTTGAAGTCGAAGATGATGACGCGTCCGCGAAACAGGGTCCGGACACTGGATTTGCCATCATTGCTTGTCCGTTCACGGCTCCATAAGTCGCTTGAGATGAATTTCACACTTTCGATTTTCCCTTCGATAAAATCATAGGTGCGGTTGTCGTTGCCAAGCGGCACAAACTGCGAAGCGCCGATTTCATTCAAAAACAGTCCTTTTTGCTGGTTTTTTGAAGAGAAGAGGCGTTTGAAGGGATGTTTTTCAATTTCGGGTGGATTGCGCCTTGGCCGATACACTGCGTGTTCGATGGAGTTATCCAAGTAATCATGAAGTGTCCCGCGTTTGAAACGACGTTTGGTATAATAAAAAAGAGCGGTACCGATTATTTGCGACGCAAAAGCAACCCCGAAAAGCGCAAACGCGCGGGGACCTGCAACTTCTGGGTCCTCAGCCGTGAATAGCACCACAAAAAATGCAACGAAAGCGGCAATCGATATCAATGTGAATATAAGCGCGAACGTTTTTAAGATATTGTACCGTGTGAATGAAGGTGTCATGGATTACTCACCCCTATCTTATAAAATGAACCCCTTCACCAACCCAATGGTGAAGGGGCCATGCATGGTTAATGTGTGATGGTGTCTATACGGCTTCCGGTTGTTCTTCAGGAATTTCTTTCGGTGCGGTCTTATTGGATTCCGCCTGCATCAAAAACGGGTTCAACCATCCAAGCGCAACGAAGTTCAGGATGAGATAGATCACGCCTTGGTTCGAGGCGCCGATTTTCTCAAGTCGTTCACCGGTCTTATAGCACCAGTAGAGGTAGTAAATCCCGAACGTCACAAAAATGAGAATCAGATGGACAATGCCTCCGAATCCCTCTCCGGTCTGGCGTTTTATGTCGTTTTGAAACGCGACCGTCCAATAAATTCCGTAAATCCCTAACGTGACAATTAGCAAAAGAATCATCATGCCGATGGAACGTTGTTTCGTTGCATCCCCTCCTTATGGGCATATTATAAGCTAATTATAATTCGAAACATTGCGTTATACAAGCATTATTTGTACAAGCCTACCCCTTTTGTCTCAAAGGCTTCTAAAAACACCCGCGTGCCAATTCATTGGAGAATATGATAGAATGACAGTGATAGACGTCATTAAAGGATGTAAGGAGACGCCTTATGCAATGGACTGCCTTGAACCCTGTTGACACCGATGTTGCCGACCCGTTATTTGAAGCCATTCAAGACGACCCTTTGAAACGGGCGTTGCTGAAGGGGTTTCACGGACGAATATTGGTCGATGATGCAAAAGCCCCGAACGTCGCTTGCGGGCATGTGGGATGGACGTACTACGTTGCGGGCGATGTCAGTCATCCTCATGCAAAAAAACTCCTTGAAAGCCTTCCTTCAGGCATTGAAGTGCTATCAGACAATCCATGGAAAAATGAAATGCAAACCTTTTTCGGCGAACGGGCGCGTTTAAAAACGCGTTATGCGATGGATCATCGAACGATTGAGCCTTGTACGTTATTCCCTTTTATTCAAAAAGTCAAGGAACGTTATCGTATTGAGCTTATTGACAAAAAACACTATCAAACCATCATCGAAGAATCCTGGGGAAAGGATTTTGTCATCCATTTCAAGGATTTCGACGATTACCGGACAAACGGACTGGGCTTTGTCGCGCTTGATGGTGAGAAGATTGTCGGGGGCGTGTCCAGCTACGCCCGTTTTCCGGGTGGTTTCGACATCGAGATCATCACACACGAATCCTACCGGCGGCAAGGCATCGCCCGCGGGCTTGGCGCTTTATTCATTAAAACGTGCCTCGAAAAAGGGCTCATCCCTTATTGGGACGCCGCTCATATGCAAAGCAGAAGACTGGCGGAATCCCTTGGGTATACGCTCGACCACGCTTTTGAGGTCATCGAGATTGTAAAAGGAAACCAAGGGACTGATCAATTCTTTCAGTATCACTCCCTATAACGAAAGGTGGAATGCACCATGACGCATAAGCGCTTTATGGTGGAACTCAAATCCATCGTCCCCCAACAACACTACCTTTCCACCGAAAAATATCACAAGGTGAAAAAAGCCTTAGAGGAAATGGACGGCTACGGCGATATTTATGTGATCGAATATAAAGACCGTATCTTCTCTGTGGACGGCCATCACCGGCTTTACTGTCTTTATGAACAAGGCGTCGAGACCGTGGATGTCGTCTGCGAACTTGCCGACAATCATCATCCGCTCTATCTCATGCTCGCCGACGAAGCCCTTGAACTTGGCTTAAGGCATATCGGCGATCTGGGTGAGCGTTTCATCGATGATCCCGAGCGCTACAAGCGGCTTTGGATCGATAAGTGTCAGTCGCTTATGAATACACTTGAGAATGATGAATGATAGTTGGTGTTGAACATCCCGGACATCTTCCCTTATGGAAGGTGTTTTTTTTTACGCCTGTGGCGTTTTTCAAATCACGAGACTTGATTTAAACACATAAAACAGTAGAATGGAAGAGACACAAACCCATTGAAAGGATGAGTCCATGGACAACGCACATCTCAAAACGTTTATCCGTTATGTTTCACTCAACGTCGCCGGCATGCTCGCCCTTTCGATGTATGTTCTGATCGATACCATCTTTGTGGCTCAAGCACTTGGCAACGTAGGGTTGGCGGCGCTCAACTTCGCGATTCCGATCTATGGCATCGTGCATGCGAGCGGCCTGATGATCGGCATCGGTGGCGCCATCCGCTATAACGTGCTCAAATCGAGAGGTGAACAGGCGCGGGCGAATACGGTCTTTACCGCGACCGTTTTGCTTGCCGGTCTTTTCGCGGCGCTTTACATCACCGCAGGCATCTTTTTTCATGAGAATGTCGCGGCATTGCTTGGTGCGCGGCGCGGTACCGTCCCGTTTTCGATGACGGCCGATTATCTTCGTGTGATCCTTTTGTTCAGCCCGCTTTATCTGGCCAATAACGTCCTCGTCGCCTTCATCCGCAATGACGGCGTACCATCCATCGCGATGAAAGGGATGCTCACCTCGAGTGTCTCGAATATCGCGTTTGACTATCTGTTGCTTTTTGTCATCCCGCTTGGCATGTTCGGCGCGGCTCTCGCGACCAGTTTTTCGGCCGTGCTCGCATTGCTTTATCTTTCGACATTCTTCATTCGCCGGAAAAACACCGTAAGGATTGGCTCACCCGCCGGCGCCTTCGCCTTATGGCCGCTTATCCTCGCTCTCGGTTTGCCGACGTTTCTGGTCGATTTTTCCTACAGCGCGGTCATGAGTCTCTTCAACCGGCTGCTTGACAGCCTGCAAGGCACCGTCGCCGTGGCCGCTTTCGGCATCATCGCGAACCTTTCGCTGTTTTCCATCGCCGCCTTCATCGGAGTCGCCCAGGGTGTGCAGCCTCTTTTGACGCGCGCCTACTCGAAATACGACTTCCATACGCTAAGGAAACACTTTATGTATGCGATGGTCGTTCTGGTGGGGCTTTCAACGTTCGGTTACGCCATATTCTTTTTCTTCAGTGACGCCATCGTCTCACTTTTCAATCGCGACGACGATGCGGCCCTCCAGACGCTTGCGGTAACCGGGATGCGGATATATTTCATCGGGCTTTTCTTCGCCGCCTTCAACATTCTTTATTCTGCCTTTTTCGCCGCCATCGAACGTCCGCGTATCGGACTCGTCATCGTTTTGTTGAGGGGATTTTTATTCATCATCCCTCTGGCTGTACTGTTCAGGTACTGGTTCGGCATCGAGGGCGTATGGTCGTCCTTTGTCCTGGCGGAATTGCTCACGTTCGTGGTGGCGTACGGCCTATTCATCGTCAAATTCCGCAGGCGCTATGTTTTAAGAGCGGAGCACACAACATCATAATTCTTTCGTTTTCATGACAAATGTCACTTGTTTGCGTCGCTTGGATTGCTTATAATCAAGGCATAACGCAAAAGAGGTGATACTTATGATCAAGAAACTGCTTATGGTCGCCGTGCTGATTATCATGCTCGCCATCGCGGCCATATTTGTAAACAACCACGTAACCACCAACTCCGAAGTGGAGGCCCTTACGATGAAAGGCACACAGGCTGAAACCGAACACGGGGACATTCGTGTTCATGATTTCGGTGAAGGTTCCCCTTTGGTCTTTCTTTCCGGGATGGGGACCACCAGCCCCTACCATGACTTCAAACCGCTTTGGGACATCCTTCAAGAGGATTTCCGCATCATCATCCTCGAACGGCCCGGGTACGGATACAATCACTCGTCGAGCCGCGATAAAGCGGTTGAAACGGTTGTTGAGAGCTACCGTGAAGCGCTTGACATGCACGACATTGAAGGACCCTATGATGTTTTCGCCCATTCCATGGGAGGCCTTGAAGCGGTCCATTGGTCCCAGACACATCCAGGTGAAATCGACACCTTGATCGGCCTTGATATCGCAATGGCCCCCTGGACGGTGGAGATGGACACACCGGGACTCATTGAACGGAATCTGCAATACCTGCTCGGACGGTCGGGGCTGGCGCGCTTCATGGAAGAATCCGACCTGGAAGATGCCCTTCCGATTCTGACGTTCGACATCTACGACGACGAAGAACGTGAAGCCATTGAAACCTTGTTCCACGCTAATTTCTTTGGTCGAGACATCGTCCGTGAGTCCAAAGCGCTCAAGGATAACGCCCGGACCATACTTGGGCAAGATGTTCCCGGTTCGATGAAGGTGCTCCTGTTCGTTTCTGAAGAGAATCTTGATGCCAACGATCTTGACGAAACGGCTTTCAAAGATTATTTCTCGCAGACGGCCACCTATGAGTCTCATGTGCTCGATACCCATCACTATGTCCATCATGAGAAATTCGATGTCATCATTGACGCATTCATGGCCCATCGGCAGCAAAACGACTGATAAAGAGAGGTTCAACCCTCTCTTTTTTTTACGTTTGTTCGGGTTCGAAAGGAGACGGTGCGTGCCTCAGAACGTCCACCATCAGAATAGGATTTGGGTGTTCAAACGATGAGTGGGGGGCCAACACTAACAGGTTAGAATTCTTGTTTGGGTCACATCCAACCACATCATTGATTCATAGGACAAGGACCTGGCACAGTATGATACAATTAGGGTGCATACACTACAACTTTTCTTCAATAAACGAGG
>PWHE01000115.1 GCA_003554735.1 Mollicutes bacterium
GGAGACATTGTCATCTTCGTCAATTTCCAGAACGAATGCCGGATTGATTTCAAAATAGACTTCGCTGGCCTGGAAATCATTTCCGGGCATAAGCGGCGAAACCAGGAAAAGCAGGAATACGGCGAGCGATGCGCTCACAGCGTAGGTCAGCCGCTTAAGAACGTTGCGTCGTTTTGCGCGTTGTCGGGCGTGCTTGACAAAGTGCTGATATTCGGGCGTGGCTTTGATTGCCTCTTTCAGATCAGGCGTATGCTTATAAGCTTCATGTCTGAGTTTCTTTTTCATCGGGCACCATCCTTTCTTTTCAGGGTCTTGAGCGCCTTTTGATATTTCCATAAAACGGTGCCGAGCGGCATGTTCATATCATTGGCGATCGATTTGTGCGTCTCTTCATACATTGCGTGTCTGACGACGATTTCCCGTTCGTCATCCGGCAACGTTTTGAGCAGTTTGTTAAGGTAATAGCGGTCTTCGCTGTTTTCTTCAGTGGCTTCAAAGAGGTATTCGTCCACGGTCGCATCGACGCTATATTCCTTTTTGCGTCGGTTGAACTCGTTGATGGCGAGATTTCTCGCGATGGTCTTCATCCAAGCGCGGAAGCCGGCGTCGAATTGATATTTGTCGAGCTGGTTGATCATTTTGATGTAGGTGTCTTGCATGATGTCTTCGCTCAACTCCTCATCTTTGAGGATGCCGAGGATGGTATAGTAGACGACGGTTCTCGTCTCGTCGTAGATCGTGTCAAAAGCCTCTTCCTTACCCATTTTGAAAGCTTTGACATAACGGTCAAGTCGTTTGTTGTTCATGGTGCCTCCCTCGCTATTCACAATAAAAACATGTGAACATGCTTTTTTATTGGTGGATTTTTGAATTTCTTAAGAAAATGCCCTGTTTGGTGTTATCATGTGTGTGAAAGGAATGATTCTTATGTTGAAAATGGTCGCGATTACCCCTTTTGGCGTAGAAAGCATCGCTCGACGTGAAATGACCGCCCTTGGGTTCGATGTCGAATCCGTTAGTGACGGACGCATCTATTTTAACACAGACAGCACCGGTGTTGCGAGGGCGAATGTCAACCTTCGAACCGTGGAACGCATCTATCATATAGTGGACGCGCGCGAAGTCCGGAGCTTCGACGAACTCTTCGACTGGGTCGCCTCCTTGTCCTACCGGAAAATCGTGGATCCCGAAGGGGCCTTCATTGTCAATGCGCAGTCTAAGAAATCCACGTTGTATAGTCTCAGAGATATCCAGAAAATCACGAAAAAGGCGCTCATTGAAGCGTTCAAGAATGATTTCAGCCGAGCGGTCTTCAACGAACAGGGCCCTGCGTTCGATTTTCTTGTGCATATTGAAAACGACCGGGCCGAACTGTTGATCGACACAACCGGTGAGGCATTGCATAAGCGTGGCTATCGCAAGCAGACCGGCCCCGCACCGATCAAGGAGACCCTTGCGGCTGCGCTTGTGCTGATGAGTTTTTATGAGAAAGACCGCATCCTGATCGACCCTTTTTGCGGGTCCGGCACCATTCCCATCGAAGCCGCGATGATCGCGAAGAACATCGCACCCGGGCTCAACCGGGATTTTGCGTTCACCGTTATGCCTTTGTTTGGCAAAGCGGCATTGAAACAGGCGAAGCGCGACGCATTCAAAGCCATCGATCAGACAATCGACCCAGAGATCGAGGCTTCGGACATCGACCGCTCCTATGTCGAGATTGCCAAGGAAAACGCCTTCGAAGCCGGTGTGGACGACGCCATCCGTTTTCACACATCCGATTTCCGCTATCTGCTTTGGGACGAACCCCATAGTGTGGTGATCACCAATCCGCCCTACGGGAAACGCCTGGGAAGCGACAGTTCACTCGACAGGCTTTACAAGGACCTCGGCCATGTGATACGCAACAACCCGACGAACAGCTTTTATGTGATGACGCCATACGTCGGCTTTGAAAAGCAAGTATCCAAAAAAGCCGACCGTACCCGTGTGCTTTTCAACGGACGGATCAAGACCCGTCTTTATCAATATTTCGGTCCGCCGCCACACAAGAAATAAAAAATGCAAATGCCATATTCAAAATTATGACAATGTGTTATAATCCTTTTGGTGAGAAAAATGACGACAGACGAAAAAAAACGCTATCTAATCCTTAAGGACCCAAACATTTACAAAGGCCTTGTCCTATTGGCATTTCCATTGATGATCAACAACCTGATCAAGACGTTGCATGACATCGTGGACATGTTTTTTGTGACGTTCACTGACGGCGCGACGGCCTCACAGGCGGTCGCTTCGATTCAATTGACCTTTCCGGTCATTTTCACATTCATATCGCTTGGAATCGGCCTTTCCATCGCCGGAACGGCCCTGATTTCCCAGCATCTGGGCGCCAACAACAAAACCAAGGCACGCCATTACGCCGGTCAGCTTGTGTTGGTTGCGCTCATTGCGGGGTTTGCGCTCAATATCGTCGCGTTCTTCACCGCGCCATATCTGATGCGCTGGATGGGGGCGAGTGGCTTCGTGCTTGAAAACAGTGTCGCCTACATGCGCATCCGCGCCTTTGAACTCCCTGTGCTCTTTTCCTTTTTCGCATATCTGGGCATTCGCCAGGCGAGTGGCGACACCGTCAGTCCGGTGCTGGTAAGCGGAAGCGCCATCCTTTTGAACATCATCCTTTCCCCGATCTTCATCATTGTGTTCAATCTGGGTGTCCCCGGAGCGGCCTTTGCGACCTTGGTCGCGAATGTGCTGATCATGCCCTTTGGCCTGTTCCGTCTTTTCTACGCGAAAACCGGAGTCATCATCAGTGTGAAAGACGTCATCGGCAGTCCGCTCATGATGGCGCAGGAAAGGATCCGCATCATCAAAAAGATCGTCCGTACCGCAATTCCCGCGGCAACCGGACAGGCGATCACCGCCATCGGGTTCGGTGTCATGAATGGTGTCATCTATTCCTTCGGTGAGGAGACCGTGGCCGCCTTCGGTGTTGGGAACCGCCTGCTTTCCATGGTGCTTCATCCCGTCATGGCGATGGGCGCCATCCTTTCGGCTTACATCGGACAAAACATCGGTGCGCTCAACCCGGCGCGTGCCAAAGAGACGTTCCGCAAATGCATGACGCTATCCGTAACGCTCATGGTCGTCGGCTCTGCGCTGATCCTTATGGTTCGCGAACCTCTGGCCGCGATTTTCATGGGGGATGACCCCATCGCTCTCAAGCTGACGGTCGATTACATGTTTTTCATTCTGATCGGTCTACCCCTCATGGCGGTGTTTCAATCCTTTATCGGAACGTACAACGGAACGGGGAATACACAATACACGTTCATCCTCTCCGTCACCAGGCTCTGGGTCATCCGCATTCCCTTGGTGTTGATTATGGCGCATTTCTTCCCGGGTCGCGGTTCGCAAGTGGTCTGGGAGGCCATGCTCATCAGCAACCTTCTGATCGCACTGCTCGGCTATATGCTATATCTGAGAATCGATTTCCAGCCGAAGGTCGACATCCCGTATACCAAAGAAA
>PWHE01000031.1 GCA_003554735.1 Mollicutes bacterium
AACGCAACAACATCCGCACCGCGGGTGAGGCGATCGAACACGTCAAGCGTGTCAAGCAGAAACAAAAAGACAAGAAACAATCCGTTGGAAAATATCAGAAATCCTACCGTAAACGTGACGAGCGTCCGGAAGATACCAACGTGGACTGGTTCGAAGACTATCTCAAGAAGCAGGAGGAATGACCGTGCGCAAATACGATTTTAAAAGCAATCCGGCCCTTGTGGACGACATCATTGAAGAATTGAGCGAGGATGAGGTCCTCAAACCCTTTTTCATGCAGCATGACATCTCCTCCGAAGTGATTGAAGATGCCTTGAACGAACTGCTTGTCTATCGCGACGAAATCAAGCGTTGCGAAAACTGCCCCGGTCTGCACGCTTGCACCCAGGACACAGAAGGCATGCAACCGGTCCTGAAGTACAAGCGGGACCAAATCTATCTGGAGTATCAGCCCTGCCACTACAAAGTGGCGGCCGATAAACAGCACGAGTCCGTGAAACGCATCAGTGCCCTCTACATGCCACGCATGATCCTCAATGCGACGCTGGAGGATTTCTACATGGACACAAAGGAGCGCAAGGCGCTATACCAGAAAATCATCGGAATCTCCAATCAATACGCAAAAGGTGAACGCATCAAAGGACTTTACCTTCATGGTCGCTACCAGATCGGAAAAACCTATGCGCTCGCATCCATCGCCAACCGCTTCTCGAAGATGGGGTATTCCGTAACCATCGCCTACTATCCCGACCTGGTCCGTGAACTCAAAAGTTCCATCCAGACCGGTACCCTCGAATCACGCATCAGCGACCTCAAAAAGACCGACATTCTTTTGCTTGACGATATCGGCGGTGAAGCGTTCAGCGCCTGGGTGCGCGATGAAATCCTCGGACCCGTCCTTCAATACCGTCTGCTAGACGAAAAGCCGACGTTCTTCTCTTCCAATCTCCCGCTCAACGAGCTTTCCAAGAACTTCGTCTCGACTGAGCAACAACAGGAAAAGATCAAAGGATTCAGAATCATCGAACGCATCAAGAAGCTTGCGGAACCTTTCAATATGTAATGATTGACAAACGCCCCACAATTGACTATCATATTTGTAACAACGATGAAGAGGCCACGGTTGTTTCAACCTTTAGCGAGGCAGGACGGTGAAAGCTGCCATAAGGAACAATCACTCCCTCCGAGTTGGGCGGCGAAAGCCAACCCCGTTTGACCGCGTTAAGGCATAGAGCGCTTTTTGAACTAAGGTGGTACCGCGGCTACATGTCGTCCTTGACTTGATGTTAAGGACGTTTTTTTATTAAAGGAGCGATGCATATGTTGAAAAAGGACCTGACCATTAAAGCCCTTCAAGACCATATCCGCAGAATCGATTTTCAACCCGAAAAGAAGCATGAGGTTGTCCTCAAGCTTTTCGAGGAAGTCGGTGAACTTTCTGTGGAAATGCGCAAGGAACACCAGCACGGGCTCAGTGAAGAACGCAAGCGCGAAATCAAATATGAGCTTTACGATGTGCTCCACTACGTGACGCACATTGCGAACATATACGGAATCGACCTCGAAGATGCCATATTGGAAAAAGACAAGATCAACGAAAAACGTTATGATGACAGGAGGCACAAAAAATGATCACCATTGAATTCAAAGACGGAAACACAAAACAGTTCGACTCCGGGATCACACCGGAGGATATCGCGGCGTCCATCGGGAAGTCACTCAAGAAGAAAACCGTTGCCGCATATGTCAACGACGAGCTCTACGACCTCAACCGTCCCATCGAGGAAGACGCGAAAGTCGATCTAATCACGCGCGACGACGAAGAAGCGCTCGAAGTGCTCAATCATTCCACGGCCCACCTCATGGCCCAGGCTGTGAAACGTCTGTATCCGGAAGCGAAGTTCGGCGTCGGCCCGGCCATCCGCAACGGCTTTTACTACGACATCGCCACCGATACGCCGATTCGTGAGGAAGACCTTCCGAAAATCGAGCAAACCATGCGACGCATCATCAAGGAACAAGAAGAGATGGAGCGCGAGGAAATCACAAAAGAGGAAGCGCTCGAGCGTTTCAAAGATGATCCGTACAAGCTTGAACTGATCAACGACCTTGAAGACGGCGAAGTCATCAGTATCTACAAACAGGGGGAATTCGTCGACCTATGTCGCGGGGGGCACATCGGCAACACCCGTCACATCAAACATTTCAAACTGCTCAGTGTCGCCGGCGCCTACTGGAGAGGCGATTCCGACCGCGAGATGCTTACGCGCATCTATGGAACCAGCTGGTTCACCGAAGAGGATCTGCAGGCGCATCTCGAAGTTCTCAAGGACCGTAAGGAGCGCGACCATCGCAAACTCGGCAAGGAACTCAAAATATTCATGATCGACCCCAAAGCCGGGCAAGGGCTTCCGATCTGGCTACCCAACGGTTATACGGTGCGTCGTGCCCTTGAAGACTATGTCTATAAGCTTGAACGCAAACACGGCTATCATCACGTCAACACGCCGGTACTCGGCACCAAGACGCTTTATGAGACCAGCGGCCATTTCGATCATTATCAGGACGACATGTTCCCGCTCATGAAAGCCAAGGACGAAACTTTCGTTCTTCGTCCGATGAGCTGCCCGCATCACATGATCGTCTATAACAGCGAACTCAGAAGTTATCGCGATCTGCCTTTGCGCATCGCCGAGATTGTCACACAACACCGGTTCGAAGCTTCAGGCGCCCTGACCGGGCTGGAGCGTGTGCGCGCCATGACCCTGACCGATTCGCACATTTTTGCGCGTCGCGACCAGATCAAACAAGAGGTGTTGAACGCCTATAACCTCATCACCAAGGTCATTAACGACCTCGGTCTTAAGGTGGAATTCATCGAGCTCGCGCTTCGTGACGCCACCAAAGGCAAGTTCCATGACGACGACACGCTGTGGGACGATGCGGAAGCGACTCTCAAGGGCCTCCTTGATGAAGAAGGCATCGAATATACGGAAGAAAAAGGCGAAGCCGCCTTTTATGGACCCAAGATCGATTTCCAGGTCCGTACGGCTCTTGACCATGTCATCACGATGTCGACAGTACAGCTCGACTTCCTCTTGCCGGAGCGCTTTGACCTTACCTATATCGGCGATGACGGACAGAAACACCGTCCGGTCGTCATTCATCGCGGCCTCATCTCGACATGGGAACGTCTCATGAGCATCCTGCTCGAGCAATACAAAGGTGCCTTCCCCACATGGCTCGCTCCGGTTCAGATGAAAGTGATTCCGGTTTCACAGGAAATCCATGGTGATTTTGCACAAAAACTGCATGAACGTTTCATCGACGAGGAACTCAGAAGCGAAATTGATGTGCGGGAGGAGAAACTCGGCTACAAAATCCGTGAAGCGCAGACCCAGAAAGTCCCCTATCAACTCGTTGTGGGCGACAACGAAGTCGAAAGTCATTCCGTGACCTACCGACGCTACGGCGAGAAAGAACAGACAACGGTATCGATCGATGAATTCATCGCGATGGTCAACGAGGAAATCCGCACCAAAAAACTCAGAGAACAATAAAAAAAGATCGGCTGAAAACAGCCGATCTTTCCTTTATCCTGAACGACGCCAATGACTGAGCGCGTCCTCAGGGTATGCTTTGTCTGTGATGAACACATCGATGCCTTCATCATCAAAATGATGCTTGAGCTTTTCACCCATCTCGGCCCCGATGATGATGTCGACATCGTGACGTTTCAGAAATGAGGGGAGAAAGCCGCCCGGAATGTCCGGACGTTCGGTGGTCTGCTTGTTGATGATGGAGGTGTTTTCAAGATCGAACACCTTGAAATCCTCCGCCTCCCCGATATGGGAGACTTCGCCTTCGATGGTGCTGATGACGATGCGGGTCGCCCCGTGGGGTTTCTTACCGATATCCACCGTTTCACTTTCGGAAGCGTAGTCATGTTTGGTTTTTCCCGGGGTCTTGACCCGATAGGCCTTGGGGGCCTCATAAACATAATCCCCACCGTCAATGACGATGTTCTTGCCTTCGACGAGTGATGTGGTGACATTCATGCGTGCTTTGTCATAGATGGCTTGGACCGTGGTTCTCGAAACACCCATGATTTCGCTTGCCTCTTTTTGGGTCTTTCTCTGATAATCGATCAGACGCAAGGTCTCGTATTCGTCCACACTGAGAAAAATCGCCTCGGCGACCGCCTCTTTGTTTTTGCGGTGAGGACCGAATTGCCTGTGGGGCGGGACCCCAGATACTCTACGTCTCTTTTTTGGTCTTGGCACAAAAATCCCTCCAGATTTGTTGTCTTCAACCTCATTCTACATCATTTGAGACATATGTCAAATTATCGGAACTCCGCCATTTTTGATGAAGGGATGGACGGCATTTTCAGGAAAGCTTTTCAAGTGAACGGATAAAGGCTTCATCGGGGTCGATGTAGATGGTTCTTTGGTTTTTATAGGTGACGAAATACCCTTTGTGTCCGGGTATCTTTTTGATGTTTCTCACTTCCGTGTAATCCACCGCGACCGATCCGGAATGGCGCATTTTCGAATGGTAGGCCGCAAGTTGGGCCGCGGAGCGGATGGTGGTTTCGCCGATTTCATCCACGCCGCCTTCGACCACGACATGCGATCCCGGGGAATCCTTGACATGAAACCATGTATGATAGTGTTTGGCGACCTCATGGGTGAGGTGGGCGTTTTGGATGTTGTTTTTGCCCACGTGGATGCGGTAGCCTTCGCGGTCAACGTAGGTGTCGTGCGTGGCGCGTTTTTTCTTTTTTCTGGATGTTTTCGATGTCTGTTTGATATAGCCGTGCGACATGAGCTCCTGGCGAATTTCGAGAAGGTCGCCGAGGTTCGCATGTTCAATCTGGTCTTCAATCATTCTGAAATAGGTGCGCTCGTTTTTGGCCCGGACGATTTCACGTTTGAGATGAGGAAGGCTTTTTTTCGCTTTTTTGAATTTGGCGAAATAATCGTTCGCGTTTTCAATGACACTTTTTCCACGATCAAGCGGAATGGTGATGGTGCCGCCCGTCTCATAATCTGTGAGAGTGGCTTCCTTGTCGCCTTCCTCGATCTGGTAGGCATAACTCAGAAGCAGCTCACCCATTTTTCGGTATTGTGCGCTATCTTCGTTTTTGCTGAGTTGCTGGTTGAGTTTTTCAATTTTTCTTGTCTGTTTGTCGATCTGTCTTTTCACCAGAGTCTTGAGTGATTGGGCGTGCTGTTGGTAAAGCTGATGGTTTTCTCGTTTGCCATAGAAGGTGTCAAGAAGCGCCTGAACGGAAGCGAACGTTGTGGTCTCGCCTTCCATGTGAGTGAGCTCGAAAGGTGCGAAAACCATCTTTTTCCCATGTCGGATTTCGTAGTGGTCTTGAGTCAGCAGGTCGTTAAAAACGGTCTGGGTGGGTTCCCCTTTTTTCTTGCGGTGCAGCAGTTCCTTCGCAAAGAGTGGCGAGACACCTTGAAAGACGGATAAGACGTCCCCTCTGACTTCGTATGAACGGCTTTTCAGCGCCTGATATGCTTTATCTTCATTGAACGGGTTGATTCGGTCGTCACTTGGAAGCTGGTACGTCGCTGAGGGAATCATGGTGCGTTGTTCGCTGAAAGGATGGGTATGGTTGAGACAATCAAGGATTTTGTGATTGTCATCCGTGAGGATCAGGTTCGCATCTTTTCCAAGCGCCTCGAAATAAAGATAAAGCGTAACGGTGTCTCCCATTTCGTTCTTGCGTCTTAGGGTGAACCTTGCGATCCTGTCGTTGTCGATCTGGATGAGTTCATCCAAATGTGCGCCTTCAAGGTGTTTCCTTAAAAACATGCAGAACATGGGCGGGTTATATGGCTTGTCAAAACGGTTTAAAGAGATATGCATGCGGGTATTTTGACGTGAAGCGCTGATCAGAAGCTGATGGTTCTTGCGGGTGCGCAACGTAAAAAGAAAGGTGAAGTCCTCCAGTTGGTAGATCTTGGAGATTCTTCCCCCTAGCACTGCGGGTTTCATTTCCTGGATTGCCTTTCTCAGCATCAATCCGTCATAACTCATAATAATCACCCTCATCATTGTATCATGTTTCCCCGGTTTTTGAAAAAAGTAAATCTTATGGCTTACATAAATGCTTTAAAAGTGTTATCATGTTAAATAATACATGGAGAAATGGAGGGCGATCAATGAAACTGAATGAACGTGGTTTGTTGGTTGTACTGAGCGGTCCCTCCGGTGTCGGAAAAGGAACGGTTCGCAAGGCCCTTTTCGACTTGGAAGGTCATGACCTTGTCTACTCGACGTCGATGACCACTCGCCCCCCACGTGCTGGAGAAATAGATGGTGAAGACTACTATTTTGTCTCTAAAGAAGAATTCGAACGCCGCATCCAGGATGATGCGTTTTTGGAATGGGCGGAGTTTGTAGGCAATTATTACGGAACCCCAAAAGACAAAGTGGAAGCCCACCTCAAAGACGGCAAGGAAGTTGTGCTGGAGATCGAGGTCCAAGGCGCACTTCAGGTTCGCGAAAAAGCACCCGACGGTGTTTTCATCTTCATCGCCCCACCGAACAAGGAAGCCTTGTACAGACGCCTGCTCAGACGCGGAACCGAATCGACTGAAACCATTCAAAAACGTATGGACAAGGCGGAGCGTGAATTTCCCCTCGCTCACAAATATGACTACATCGTCGTAAACGACGAAGTGACCAACGCAGCAGACCGCGTCCTTGCGATCATTCGTGCGGAACACGCGAAAACCGAACGATCCATTCACAAATACAATGAACTTATGGAAGTTCACGAAAATAAATAATCTTTCCCAGGAGGAATCATAATGAGTAAAAGCAAGAATACGGAAGGTCTTCGCTATCCGTCCATCGACGAACTGCTCACCAACATCGAGTCCAAATACAAACTGGCCTACGCGGCGGCCATGCGTGCCAAGATCATCCGCGAAAAGAATGATGTCACCATCGATTCGAAATGCAGCAAGCCCGTAGGCGTCGCACTCGAGGAAATCAAGGCGGGAAAAATCAAGATTGACTTTGAAAAATAAGTAGATTTAATCTACTTTTTTTTTGCGCCCGTATGCTATAATTGAGATAAGAAAATGGAGTGTTTAGCATGGAAAAAGCCTTTATGACATTACTCAACGTACTGGACCTAAAACCGCTTGAAAAAGACCTTCCCGGCAAACTGGTCGAGCTTGAAGTGGAAGAAAGCAGTGCGACATGGAACTTCATCATAGAATTTGAAAAGCCTCTAGAGATAGAGGTTTTTAAGCGCTTTGTAAAACGCATCGAATCCTTGCCGGTCGTGCTTGATTCATGCAGCAGGGTTTCTTATAAGATTGACTACGAACAAATGGAATTTGACTATCTCAAGGATTATTATCGTTTCGCGCTTGACATCATGAAAGAGAAGAAACCACGTTATAACGCCATCAGCACCATGGACATCGAGCAGGAGAACGATAATTTGAACATCGTCTGCCCCAAAGACGGCTCTTATGTCGAGGACCTGCTTGTCGAGATCGAGAAGAAACTGCTTGAGTTCGGTTTTGATACGGAACTGAGAGTGCGTTATTGCGAAGAGGCGCCGACCATCAGCGAAAGCATCGAGAAAATTGCCGAAGCCGAGGAACAGGTGGAAATATCGGAAACCCCGACCCGTTTTCAGGGATACGGCGATCAAAGCGTCCCCAAAGTCAAAAACCGCATCAGTCACGTTCCGATTACCGAAGAAGAACTTAACCAGTATAAAAGCGAGAACAACAACGCGAACTTCTCAGTCGAAGGCGTCATCGAATCCTTCGAGAAACGTCAGATCAAAAAACAGACCCATCTTTTCACGTTCGTGGTCTCCGACCAGGAAGACTCGATCTACGTCAAGAAGTTCGTCCGAGACAACGATGAAATCAAATTTTTGGATCACACGGAAGAAGGCATGCGCATCAAGGTGAGAGGGTATGCCCAATATGACCGTTTCAATGACGAAGTGGTGCTGATTGCCGACAACATCGAACGCACCAATAAACCGTTGAATGAAGCGGTGCGCACCGATGAGGCGGATACCAAGCGTGTTGAGTTGCACCTGCATTCCAAGATGTCGACGCTTGACGGCATCAATTCCATTGAGGAGTACGTTCGAACCGCCAAACAGTTCGGCCACGACGCCATCGCACTTACCGACCACGACAGTGTCCAGGCGTTCCCCGAGTTTCATAGCGCCGCCAAGAAAAACGGCGTCAAACCGATATACGGCGCCGAGATGTCGGTCGTCGACGAGGAGACGACCCGCATCGCGTATGGCGAAAGTGACGCCACATTGCGCGATGCCACATTCGTCGTCTTCGATATCGAAACCACCGGACTTTCCGCGACGGAAGACAAGATCATCGAGATTGCGGCTGTCAAAGTCAAAGGGCATCAGGTCGTCGATACGTTCAATGAGTTCGTCAATCCAAAGCAGCCCCTCAGCCGGTTCACAAAGGAGTTCACCGGAATCAGTGAAAACGACGTGCAGTCCGCTGCGACCATCGACAAAGTGCTCCCGGATTTCAAAGCGTTTTTCGACGGTGCGATCATGGTTGCGCACAACGCCACGTTCGATATGGCCCATATCTATGAGAATCTGAAGGCGCTTGACCTTTATGAAGGTGAAATCCCTTCGATCGATACGCTCAACATCGCGCGTCAGTTCTATTTCGAAAAACTGAAGCGCTTCAATCTCAAGGCGGTCGCCAAACTTTTCAATGTCTCGCTGGAACGCCACCACCGTGCCATATACGATACCCGCGCCACCGCGGACATATTCCTGCACATACTCAGTGATTTCGACAAGTTCGGGTTCAAGACGTTCAACGACCTCAAGGCCCCATCGAAGTTCAAACGGGACCATAGTCCCTATAGGAATGCCAGAAGCGCGCATCAAAGCGTACTGGTCGCGAACCAAAAAGGGCTCAAGAACCTTTTCAAACTCGTTTCGATGGCGAATACGAAGTATTTTGACAAAGGTCCGAATCTTCCCAAAAAAGAACTAACCAAACATCGTGAAGGCCTGTTGATCGGAAGCGGCTGCATGAACAGCGACTTTTTTGAAACAGCCCTTAACAAAAGCGTTGAAGAACTTAAGGAACGCGCGAAATATTTCGATTATCTCGAAGTTCAACCGTTTGAGGATTACCTTTATATGGGCAAGGACATGGAGGATGTCGAAGGTCGTATTGAACGCGCGATTCGCAAGATTCTCGATGTTTCTAAGGAAACCGGCATCCCGGTCGTGGCAACAGGCGATGTGCACCACGTAGAAAAAGAAAGCAAAAAGTATCGCGATATCTACATAAGAACACCGATTGTCGGCGGCGGCTATCATACGTTGAGCAAATACGAAGATATTCCCGCGCAATATTTCCGCTCCACCGATGAGATGTGCGAAGCGTTTCCGTTCCTCGAGGACCATATCGTCAAAAAGATCGTCATTGACAACTCCCGTGCCATCAATGACAAAATCGGCGATGTGAAGGCCTTCAGCTCCGAACTTTATGCGCCGACCGACGATTTCATGGCCCAACGGGGCATCCCTTCGATCGAGAAGAAAATGATCGACATGGTCAACGAGAAGGCGAGCGCCCTATACGGCAAAGACTTGCCGCCTTTGGTCAAGGACCGTCTCGACAAGGAGATGGAATCCATCACCAAAAACAAGTTCTCGACCGTCTATTACATATCGCATCTTTTGGTGAAAAAGAGTCTTGACGAAGGCTACCTCGTCGGTTCGAGAGGGTCGGTCGGATCCAGTTTTGTCGCCACCCTCATGGACATCACGGAAGTCAATCCCCTGCCCCCTCACTATGTGTGCGGGCAGTGCCACTTCAGCAGTTTCAAGATGAGTCCCGAAGAAAAACAGAAATACGGCGTGAGTGATGAGGAAAAAGGGCTTCAGACATTGCTTGAGAAAGTCGACAGCGGCTTTGACTTAAAAGCGGTCGAATGCCCCAAGTGCGGTTCGAAAATGCGTAAGGACGGCCATGACATCCCCTTTGAGACCTTCCTTGGCTTCAAAGGTGACAAGGTTCCCGATATCGACCTCAACTTTTCGGGAGACTACCAGGGCGTCGTGCATGAATACATCCGTGAACTCTTCGGCCGCGACCGCGCCTTTAGGGCGGGAACCATCTCGACGGTCGCTGCGAAGACCGCCTTCGGTTATGTAAAAGGCTACGCTGAAAAGAAAGACCTTCGCATCCGTAAAGCGGAAGTCGAACGGCGCGCCAAACAAATCACGGGCGTCAAACGCTCCACCGGACAACACCCCGGCGGAATAGTGGTGGTGCCTTCGTACAAGGATATCTATGATGTCACGCCTGTCCAGTACCCGGCCGATGACGTTTCAGCCACTTGGCAGACCACACACTTCGATTATCATTCCTTTGAAGACAACCTGTTCAAACTTGACGTGCTTGGGCATGACGACCCGACGATGATCCGCTACCTGATGGATTTCGTCAAAGACGATCCCGTCAGTTTCCCCTTCGGGGATGCACGGGACATTCCGATCGACGATTCCAAAGTCTATCGGATGTTGAGCGGGACGGATGTCCTGCAGCTCAAACCCTCCGACATCCGCAGCGAAGTCGCTTCGTACGGTGTGCCCGAGATGGGCACGCAGTTCGTAAGAAGTATGCTCAAGGATTCCAGGCCCTCTACGTTCGCCGACATCGTGAAAATATCGGGGCTCTCACATGGAACGGACGTGTGGCTCAACAATGCCGAACAGCTTGTCACAGGCAAGACACAATTCGGCGAAATCCCCTTCAGCGAAGTGATCGGTTGTCGTGACGACATCATGGTCTATCTGATTCAAAACGGCCTGCCGAGTGAAAAAGCGTTTGAAATTTCTGAGTTCATCCGTAAAGGGAAAAGTCAGTTCCAGCCCGAAAAATGGGAGGACTACAAATCGGAGATGCGTTCATACGACATTCCCGAGTGGTATATCTGGAGCGCCGGACAGATCAAATACATGTTCCCCAAAGCCCATGCCACCGCGTATGTCATGATGGCGCTGCGTATCGCCTGGTTCAAACTGTACCGGCCGATCTATTTCTATTCCGCGTATTTCTCCAAACGCGCCCAGGCGTTCGACCTTGTGGCGATGCAGGGCGGTGAATACGCCATCGAGAAACGGATGGACGAGATCAAGGACAAGGGCAATAAGGCCACGGATCCCGAGAAGAAACTCTATACCGTGCTCGAGGTTGCCCTCGAGATGGTGAAACGCGGTTATCATTTCGAACCCGTGAACATCATGGATTCGGAAGCCTCCGATTTCAAGATTACCAAAGAAGGCGGCTTGCGTTTGCCATTCTTGGCCCTCGACGGACTCGGACAGAAAGTGGCCGAATCGATTGTCGCGGCCCGCAACGAAAAATTGTTCGCGTCGATGGAAGACGTCAAGGAACGCACGCTTGTATCGACGACACTTTTCAAGAAACTCGAAGCACTGGATGCGTTCGGCGATTTGCCGGACACATCGCAGATGAATCTCTTCGATATGTGATTGAAGTGCAAAACCAAACCAAATGGTGTATAATTTCTTATTGAGGTGATTATTATGAGACGAGGCGGACGCATGTTCGGACTCCACAGAAACCCAATGGCTTCAACCATTGAAAGAAACGCCAGTTATTCAAGCGCCGATAGCGCCACGTACGGAGGCGTCGTCCTTCGCGCGACTATCATGGTCGCCATCATGCTCGTAGTCGGCGGCTTCATGTTCCAAAGCATTGTCGCCACCGAGATGATCAGTGGCACCCAGGTCGGACTTCTCTTCGGAGGGATGATCGTCGGGCTTATCAGTGTGATTGTCGGTGTGAGGAGCCTCAGGATGTCACAGTTTTTCTCCTTGCTTTACGCGACCGCACAGGGCTTCGTGCTCGGAATCATTTCCGGCATGTACGAAGTCGCGTTCGGCGATGGCATCGTCATTACCGCCGTCGCGGCGACCGCCGGTGTTGTGACCGCGATGCTTTTCCTTTACAGGAGCGGTGTGATCAAGGTTACGGCACGCTTCAGAAGCATCATGTTCTCACTGTTGATCGGCTATTTTTTCTTCCTGATCCTCATGATGATTCTGTCATTCTTCGGGATGAACTTCCTACAGACAGGCAATCTCGGCTTCATGCTGATCATCAGTGTGGCTGCCACTGTGCTTGCGACGTTGATGCTGCTCATTGATTTTGACAACATTACGAAGATGGTCGGGAACAACGTCGACAGACGCTATGAATGGGTGCTTGCCCTTTCACTCATGGTGACCATCGTCTGGCTTTACATCGAGATACTCAGACTGCTTGCCATATTGGCTTCAAGAAGCCGAAACTGACACCGACGCCTGCGGGTGTGCTCTTTGAGCATGTCTGCTGGCGTTTTACATATCCACATGCAATCAAGTGAATAATATAGGAGGACAATAATGAAAACATGGAATCTTGACGCCCTTTACCCGGGCTACGAATCAAAAGAGTTCAAGGATGCGATTGAAAACATCAAATCGCTTATCGAAGAAGCGGACCGTTTCGCTTCGACACTTCAGGAGGATGCGGACCCGCTCCCGACCATCAAACAATACATCGATTTGTCGGCACGTCTGCGAAGCAGTTTTCTGCGCGCGTTCGGTTTCGTCAATCTTTCGCTTGCGACCGATGCGCAGGATGAGACGTCGAATTCATGGATGAACCGCATGCAGCAACTCTCAAGCCAGACCACACAGTTCAACACGAAATTCGCCAAATGGCTCCCCACGGTTGAAAATCTGGATGCCCTCATCGAAAGCGACGCTACACTCAAGGAATACGAGTACTATCTCAAGCGTATCGTGGACCGTTCACAGTATGTTCTTTCGGACAAGGAAGAAACCGTCATCTCGAAACTGACACAAACGGGTTCCAGTGCCTGGAGTCAGCTTCAGGGCTTGCTTACAAGCATTCTCGAAGTGGAGTACAAGGATGAGAAAGTCACCCTTCCCGATATTCGCAACAAAGCGCATTCGCGCGACCCTGAGGTCCGCAAGGAAGCGTTCTATAGTGAAATCGCGGCCTACAAGAAAATTGAACAATCCGTTGCCTTCAGCCTTAACAGCATCAAAGGCGAAGTCAATGAGATCGTCCGCATGCGCGGCTTTGAAAGCGCGCTTGATGAAGCTGTCTATGATTCCCGCATGAAACGTGAGACGTTGGATGCGCTCATCGAAACCATGCGTGAGCATCTCCCGATGTTCAGAAAATATCTCAAACGGAAAGCGGAAGTGCTCGGACACAAAAGCGGGAAACTTCCCTGGTACGACCTTTTCGCTCCGCTTGGCAAAAGCGAAAGCGAATTCTCCATTGACGAGGCGATGAAGTATGTAATCAAGAACTTCCGCTCATTCGGCGATGATCTCGCCGACCTGGCGGAGCGCGCCTATGACGAAGAATGGATCGATTTCACGCCACGCAGCGGAAAACGCGGCGGTGCATTTTGTTTCAACCTGCATCCGATCAAACAAAGCCGGATCCTCACCAACTTCGAAGGGTCTTTCTCCAACGTAATCACTTTGGCGCATGAACTCGGTCATGCGTATCACGGCGATCGCATCTTCAATGAAAGCATCCTCAACGCCTCTTACACGATGCCTGTGGCGGAGACCGCATCCACACTGTGCGAAACCATTGTCAAAAAGGCGGCGCTCGGTGATTCAGAGGGCGACGAGCAGCTCTTCATCCTTGAGCAGTCCCTGATGGGGACCACGCAGGTGATTGTGGATATTCTGTCACGTTTCATCTTTGAAAAGAGTGTCTTTGAAGAAAGGGAGGCCACCCCGCTATCGGTCGACCGCCTCAAGACCATGATGGTGGACGCTCAGAAAGCGGCCTATGGCGACGCCATTCAGGAAGACACCTTCCATCCCTACATGTGGATCAACAAACCGCATTATTATCGAGGCAGTCTTTCTTTCTACAATTTCCCCTACGCATTCGGACTGCTTTTCGCCAAAGGCATCTATGCGATTTATCAGGAAAAAGGCAGCGACTTTGTCGAAGACATCGACAACCTATTGCAGAAGACCGGTAAAATGGATGTCGAAGAAGTGGCTGACCTGATCAATATCGACGTAACTCAAAAAGCGTTCTGGGAAGGCTCCATGAAAGTCATCAAAGAGGAAATCGACCTGTTCTTGAAACTTACTGATTAAACCGTTGGGCCGGTTCTGCAAAGGACCGGCCTTTTCCTTTGCCTGAAAGCTTCACAAACCCGTGCAAAAAGAGCGACTTCTCTTGAAATATCCGTCCGAGTTAAGTATAATGTGGTTAACACGTAGAGAAAGAACACAGGTCCGGAACCGTTTCCTTCCTTTAGAGAGAGATGGATGGTGGAATCATCTCAGGAGACCCCGCGACTTTTCATCTTTCGAGTGGCGTTAATCGCGTCCGTCCCACCCGCGTTAAGGGTTCCGAGTGCTTGAATGAACTAAGGTGGTACCGCGGCCAATGTCGTCCTTATATTGCTAAGGACTTTTTTTATTGAATAAGGAGTGTGATTCCATGGATGTGAAAAAACGCATCGAAGAATTGGAAAAAGAACTGAAAAAAGCGCTGGACAAGGTTGAAAAACAAGCCGAACTCCAAGACCTCAAAGCGAAATTCATCGGCAAGAAGAGTGAACTCACTGCGCTGATGAAGCACATGAAAGATCTGCCGGATGACGAAAAACCCGCGTTCGGCCAGACCATCAACAAGGCCAAAGGCCGCTTCTCAAAAATGATCGAAGACACAAAAGAATCGTTGCGTCAGGCCGAAATCGATGAGAAGCTGCGAAGCGAGACCATCGATGTCACCTTGGACGCTCCGGATTATACAGTGGGGAATCGTCACATTCTTAATCAAATCGTTGAAGAGATCGAAGATCTTTTCATCGGCATGGGCTATAAGATTAAAGAAGGCCCTGAAATCGAAAGCGATGAGATGAACTTCGAAAAACTCAACCTTCCCAAAGACCATCCCGCCCGTGACATGCAGGACTCACTTTATATCAGCGAAGAAACGCTGCTTAGAACCCACACCTCGCCGGTTCAGGTTCGCACCATGCTTGAATATGGCGGGACAAAACCGGTCAAAATCATCTGCCCGGGAAAAGTGTATCGCCGTGATGACGACGATGCGACCCACTCGCAT
>PWHE01000012.1 GCA_003554735.1 Mollicutes bacterium
ACATAGCCGCCGGGGCCGCTGCCGATGATGGTGATATCGTATTTTTTCACGGTTGGCACGCTCCTAACTTAGTAGTAATAGCATTGGGTCGTTCAGGTACTCTTTTAATTTTACCATGAAACGACCGCCGTCGCCACCGTCAATGATGCGATGATCGATGGTCAAGGAAAGCGGCAGTGTGCTTCGGACCTTGACGGCATCGTCTATGACGAGCGGCTTTTTCTCAATGGCGCCGACACCAAGGATCGCGACCTCGGGATGGTTGATGACCGGCGTGCCGAGTTTGGAGCCGAATGCGCCGTAGTTTGTCACACTGAATGTCGTGTTCTGAAGTTCGGAAAGCTGGATCTTGCGATCGCGTGCTTCTTCACTCAGACGTTCGATTTCTTTGGCCAGTTGGATGATGGATTTCTGGTCGGCATTCTTGATGTTCGGAACGATCAAGCCATCTGGCGTATCGACGGCAATGCCGATGTTGTAGAAATCCTTGTACACGATTTCGTTGGTTTCATGGTCGAAGCTTGCGTTGAATACAGGGTATTCCTTGAGCGTGAGTACGACCGCCTTGATGATCAAAGGCAGATAGGTCAGTTTGGCGTCATGCGATTTCGCGAGGCCTTTTTGTTCGTTTCGGAATCGTACAAGCTCGGTGACGTCAAACTCGTCCATGATGGTGGTTGCCGGGATAAGCTGGTTGGAACGGTCCATCGCCTTGACGATGCTTTCTCTGAGTTTCGAGACTTTCTCGCGGCGTGTGCCTTCTTCGGGCAGGTTCGGCATGGAAGGACGTTCCATGGGGCCTGCTGACGGTTGCGCTTGGTCGGCAGCCTTTTCGCCGCCTTCTGCGGCTTTGCGGATGTCTTCTTTCATGACTCGTCCGCTTGGCCCGGTGCCTTCGATGGCATTGATGTCGACACCCATGTCTTTCGCCATTTTGCGGGCGACTGGGGTAGCAAGTGCTTTACCCTTGCGTTTCGACGTCTCTTTTTTGGCGGTATGTTCGTCGGATGATGGCAACACGTCGTCGCTCACATCGACGCTTCCGACGACGGACGCACCGGATTCTCCGGCGCTTTCAGAAGATTTTCCTTCGTCTTCATCATCGTCTTCGTCTTCATCTTCTTCTGTGGATTCGCTGTCTTCAGGTTTTTCTTCATCGTCGTCTTCGCCCGATCCGTCATCAATGACGGCCAGGACTTCTCCGACATGGATGGTCTCCCCGACTTCGGCGCCCTTTTTCTTCAGGACACCGTCTTCGGGAACGGGAATTTCGGCGTTGACTTTGTCGGTCTCGACGACGACCATGGTTTCTCCCTCTTCCACTTTGTCGCCGACGTCATAGTTCCATTTCAGGATGACACCTTCGTGAATGCCTTCACCGATGTCTGCGAATTTAAAGTTAATCATTGACTAACACTCCTTATTCGAATGTTGCGACTTTATAGATTTCTTGTGCGATGCGCTTGGCATCCACAATGTGGTGATGTTCGCCTTTTGGCAGTGGAACGGTGATATCGGGAGAGGTGACACGTGTGGGTTGCGCTTCGAGATGGAAGAAGGCGCCTTCGTTGACACGGCTGATCAGTTCTGAACCGATGCCGAGTGTCTTGACGGCTTCGTGCACGACGACCAGTCGTCCGGTCTTCTTGACGGATTCAATGACATGGTCGCTGTCCATCGGTGCGATGGTTCTTAAGTCGATGAGCTCGATGGAGAGGTCTTTTTCCTCTTCGAGGCTTTTGACCGCTTTGAGGGTCTCATGAAGCATGGCGCCCCATGCGACGACGGTGACGTCATCGCCTTCCTGGACGGTGCGCGCCTTGCCGATTTCTACGGTATATTCTTCTTCAGGCACTTCTTGTTTGAAGGCACGATAGATTTTCTTCGGTTCGAAGTAGATGACCGGATCGGGGTCTTTGATGGCTGCGGTCATAAGACCTTTGGCATCATAAGGGGTCGAAGGAATGACCAGTTTCAATCCGGGGATGTGGGCAAACAGCGTCTCAAGCGCCTCACTGTGGTGTTCAAGGGCGCGCACGCCGCCACCGTAAGGCATTCTGATGACCATAGGCAGGTTGTATTTGCCGCGCGAGCGGTTGCGCATACGGGCCGCATGCACGGCGATCTGGTTGAAGCCCGGGAACATGAAACCGCTGAATTGGATTTCCGCGACCGGTTTGAGACCGTTGGCGGCCATACCGATCGAAGAACCGACGATGCCGGCTTCACTGATCGGGGTATCGAAAACACGTTCTTTTCCGTATTTCTTCTGCAGTCCCGCCGTGACACGGAAGACCCCGCCTTCGAATCCGGCGTCTTCACCGAATACGACAACGGACTTGTCTTTTTCAAGTTGTTGGTCGAGCGCGTTGTTGATTGCGCCGAGGAGTGTAAGGGTTGCCATGGTTATTTCCCCTCGCTTTCTGTTTGTTCATAGTATTCGCGGATGGCTTCCTTCTGACGTTTGAGGTCGTAGGGAAGTTCACCGTAGGTGTGGTCGAAGACTTCATCAAGGGTTGGCGCTTCGGATTTTTCGACTTCCTTGAAGGTGTCGGCGACGAATTTCTTCTGTTCTTTTTCCATTTTTTCCTGCTTGTCCTTGTTCCAGAGTTTCTTGTTGGTCAGGTACTTGCGGAAACGGTCGATCGGATCTTTTTTCTTCCATTCTTCGACTTCTTCGTCACTTCTGTAGATGCTTGGGTCGTCGGATGTGGTGTGTGGGCCGAGGCGATACGTGACCGCTTCGATCAGCGTTGGGCCTTTGCCGTCATAGGCGCGTTTGAGCGCTTCTTTGGATGCGACGTACATGGCGAGCACGTCGTTTCCGTCGACTTGGATGCCCGGAATGCCGTAGGCGTGGGCTTTTTGTGCCAGCGTTTCGGCTTTGGTGGCTTGTGAACGTGGTGTGGAGATGGCGTATTGGTTGTTCTGGATGATGGTGACCATGGGCAGGTCGTAGACGCCGCCCCAGTTGACGCCTTCGTGAAACTCTCCGTTGGAGGTTCCCCCATCACCGATGTAGGTGAAGACGGCATGGTTTTTGCCGAGAATCTTCGATGCTTGTGCGACACCGGCCGCATGGTTGATCTGCGAGCCGATCGGCACGTTGACGGGCATGATGTTGACACCGTCGTCGTAGCGGGATCCTCTTTCATTTCCGTACCAGTACAGATAGTTCTGATACAGGGTCGCACCTTTGTAAAGCATGGCGGCCGCTTCACGGAAAGCGGGGACGAGCCAGTCATCTTTCTTGCTGGCGGCCATGGGGCCGACTTGTGCGGCTTCTTGGCCCTGGACGGGTGCGAAAGTAAGCATACGCCCCTGACGTTGGTATTGCAGTGCCTTGATATCGGCGGTACGGGCCAGCGACATGATTTTGTACATGTGTACAAGCGTGTCGTTGTCAATGTCCGGTTCATAATCCTTGTTGACGACTTTTCCGTCTTTGTCGAGAATGCCGAACATCTCTTTGTTTTTGAGGGGGTCATATTTCTCAAATAACATAGTGG
>PWHE01000026.1 GCA_003554735.1 Mollicutes bacterium
ACGGTTCGTCTTTGACCATGCGGACATACTGATCGCTTATTTCGAGGGCTTCGTCCACCGGTTTGTTTTTAAGGAGTTCGGAAAGGACGCTTGCGCTGCTGCAACAGATGCTGCAGCCGGTGCCTTCGTGTCGGATGTCTTTGACGATGCCTGCTTCAACTTTGCTTTGAATGGTGACATCGTCACCGCAGGAAGGATTACGGATGTGTTCCTTGGTATAGCTTTCATCCTCAACAAGCCCTTTGTTACGGGGGTTTTTGTAGTGATCCATGATGATCTGGCGGTATAGGTTTTTAAGATTGCTCATGGTATCACTCCTAAAATCCGACGTCCGTAAAGAATTTGCGGGCCGCTTTGACACTATGGATAAAGCGTTCGACGTCTTCGTCTGTGTTATAAAGGTAGAAGGTGGCACGAAGGGTCGCGGCCACATCGAGGTATTTCATCAGAAGTTGCGCACAATGATGCCCGGCTCTGAGTGCGATGTTGTCTTCATCGAAGAAGCTCACCGCGTCATGAGGGTGAACCCCATCGAGGTTGAAGTTGATGATGCCGGTTTCTGTTGTCGGGTTGTAGATGGTCACGCCGTCGATGGCGCGCAGTCCCTGAACGGCTTTTTCGGTAAGGAAACGTTCGTGCGTTTCGATCTGGTCGAAACCGATGGTTTGAAGGTATTCGATTGCGGGCCGCATGCCGATGGCCTGGGCGATCGGAGGGGTCCCGGTTTCGAACTTGTATGGCGATGCCTTGTAGGTTGAATTGTCCTTGTGGACTTCGTCGATCATGTCGCCGCCGTATTCGAGTGGCTCCATGGCCTCAAGAAGCTGCCTTTTCCCGTACAGGACACCAATCCCGGTCGGACCGAGCATCTTGTGGCCCGAAAAGGCAAGAAAGTCCGCATCAAGTTTTTTTACATCCAAAGGAACGTGAGGCGCGCTTTGTGCGCCGTCGACAATGACGATGATGGCATGTTTGTGAGCGATTGAGATGATGTCCTGGATCGGGGTGATGTAGCCCATGACGTTGCTCACATGCGTGAGGGCGACGACTTTGGTGCGCTCGCTCAGGACTTTCTTGAAATTCTCAACGGTGATGCGGCCGTCCTTGTCGAGCGGTACGTAGACAAGTTTCGCATTTTTCTTACGGGCGACGTTTTGCCAGGGAAGCACGCTTGAATGGTGCTCCAGTTCACTGACGATGATCTCGTCGCCTTCTTTTATGTGCGTCATCCCGTAGCTTAACGCCACAAGATTCAGTGCGCTGGATGCGCCCCGTGTGAAGACGACCTCTTCGAACGAAGCATTGATGAATTTAGCGATCGTCTCTCGCGCATCCTCATAGGCTTGGGTCGCTTCGAAAGACAGCCGGTACACACCACGATGCACATTGACGGGGTATCTGGCATAATAAGTATCGACCGCATCGATGACGGTTGAAGGCGTCAGTGAGGATGCCGCGGTGTCAAGATAGACGAGATTGCTATCCTTGAGCACCGGAAAGTCTTTTTTCAAATTTAGAAGCGACACATAATCACCTGCCGGTTTTGGTTTCGAGGAGTCCTTGTATATAGTCTTTGAGGTTCTCATTCGCCATCAGGTCTTTAAGCGGAGCCAAGAAGCCGTTGATGATCAGCCTTTGTGCGGCTTTTTCGCTAAGTCCCCTGCTCATGAGATAGTAAAGCTGTTCTTCGTCGATCCGTCCGATGGCGGCACCATGGGACGCTTCGACATCGTATTCGTCGATCAAAAGAAGCGGGTTCGCATCAAGACGGGCGTAGCGCCCGAGTACGACACCGTTGTTCGACTGATGGGCGACGCTTTCTTTCATGCCTTTGTGGATTTTGCCGGTTCCCTCGAAGACGAGGAAACTTTCATCCGCCGCCACACCGTAATGCTCGATCAGGCCTTCGGTGTTCTTGGCGATGTGTTCGACATGCGTGTGGATGATGACCTCCTGATTTTCAGAGGCCACTGCGACGGTTTTGACATCGCCGGTCGCGAAGGTGCCGACCAGGTCGACGTCCGCTTTCTGAGTCGTTTTACCGTCACCGAGCTGTGCGGTTTTCAAGGACGCACGCGCATTCGCGTTCGCGACCATCTGACGATTGATCGCAGAGAAGGAATGCTTGTCCATATTGGCGATGGCGATATAATCGAGTTCACTGGAGCCGTGAAGATATGAACGGCTCAGGTAATTGATGGTTTGTGATGTCTCGGTATAGATATATTCTCTGATCTGGGCATGCGCTTCTTCGTTCAAAACGATGGACACATTGCCAATCAGGGCGTTCTCATCCTGAATGATGAAAAGGTTGATGGGTTCTTTGATGCGCACGCCTTTTTCGACGGTAAGTGTCATCG
Organism: Mollicutes bacterium; assembly: GCA_003554735.1. Taxonomy (GTDB): domain Bacteria; phylum Bacillota_I; class Bacilli_A; order Izemoplasmatales; family Izemoplasmataceae; genus B1SED10-225. Next base: position 2,361 of record PWHE01000026.1, read on the forward strand.
TGAAGGTCGCGTTTTCAAGGTTTTCGCCGATTACAGGGTCAAGCGAGTCGAACGTATGCGCCAAATCATCATTCAAAGGCGCTTGTGAAACAGTCACCTTGTCTTCGGAGAGCGAGTTGTGTTCAATGACACCGTCTCGTACGACGATGACATTGGACAATTCGTTGATCAGTGGACGGATTTTCTCCGGAAACATGGGGGTTCTGGGTTGAGCTTGCATTATTTTTCCAGAGCCTCGCGGGTTGCACAGGTGCCGATCATGCCCGGCTCTTTTTCGTCTTCGCCTTCGGGAATGACCCGCTCATCGGCGATGCCCACTTCTTCTTTGATCCAATCATATCCGTCCTGGTCAATACGTTTCACGAGATCGATGTCACCGCTTTTGACGATGCGGCCCTGCATCATGACATGGACTTTGTCCGCCTTGATGTAATCAAGCAAACGCTGATAGTGCGTGATCAGCAGGAATCCGCGATCTTCAGTTTGCAATTCGGTAACGTTGTCGCCGACCGTCTTAAGGGCATCGATGTCAAGACCGCTGTCAATTTCATCCAGAATGGCGATGCTCGGTTTGAGCATGCGCATCTGCAGAATTTCATTACGTTTCTTTTCGCCGCCTGAGAAGCCGTCGTTGAGATAACGATGCGGAAGATCCTCGCTCATCTTGAGGCTTGCGACCGCTTGGTCGAGTTCACGGATGAACTTGAAGAGCGAGACGTTCTCGCCTTCACCCAGCCTTGCGTTCATGGCTGATTTGATGAAGTCGCTGTTCGTCACACCGGGCACTTCCTGTGGCAACTGCATGCCTAAAAACAAGCCCGCACGGGCTCTCTCGTCGGTCGACATGTCCAAAAGATCCTCTCCATCAAGAGTGATCGAACCCGCGGTGACCTCGTAACGGGGGTGCCCCATAATCACACTTGCAAGGGTCGATTTTCCGGTGCCGTTAGGCCCCATGATGGCATGCGTCTCTCCACCTTTTATTTCTAGATTCACGCCTTTTAGGATTTCGTGTTCTCCAACCTTGGCGTGAAGGTTTTCTACTTTCAATACTGGCATAATCATTACCTCCTTAAACTCACAAATCATTTTATATTATTTGGGATGAATTTGCGAGTGATATG
>PWHE01000118.1 GCA_003554735.1 Mollicutes bacterium
GCCAAACTGCTGGTCAAGAAAGGACTGGCCTTTGTCTGTGACCTGACGCCTGAAGAGATCAGGCAATACCGTGGGGATCTTAAAAGCCCCGGTAAGGAAAGCCCGTACCGAGACCGAAGCATCGAGGAGAACCTCCGGCTTTTCGAAGGCATGAAAAACGGTGAGTTTGAAGACGGCCAAAAAGTGCTTCGCGCAAAGATTGACATGGCGAGCCCAAACATCAACATGCGCGATCCCATCATATATCGCATTCAGCGCAGCTACCATCACAACACCAAGAACAAATGGTGCATCTATCCGATGTACGATTTTGCCCATCCGCTCGAGGATGCCGTCGAAGGCATCACCCATTCGCTTTGTTCGCTCGAGTTCGAAGACCATCGTCCGCTATACAACTGGTTTGTCAAACACTGCGAAATGGAATCCGTCCCGAGACAAATCGAGTTCGGCAAGCTGAAAATCGCGAATCAAGTCATCGGTAAGCGCGCCATCCGGAAACTTGTTGACGAGGGTGTTGTGGACGGATGGGACGACCCGCGTCTCATCACATTGAGCGGTCTGCGACGCAGAGGCGTGCCGCCGCAAGCGATCCATAATTTCGTGAAAGCGCTCGGACTGCCGAAAAGCGAGGGTGAGACCGAACTGCACATGCTTGATGAGTACATCCGGGATTATCTCAAGACAACCGCCCGAAGAATTCACGCGGTCATTGATCCTGTGAAAGTCGTCATCACCAATTACCCGAAAGACGGGAGCGAAACACTCGAAGCGCCATTCAACAAAGAAAACGAGGCGCTCGGCAGCCGGACCATGACCTTTTCCAATGAAGTCTATATCGAACGTGACGACTTCATTGAGCAAAAACCCAACAAGAAATGGAAACGGCTCGCGCTTGATGTCGAAGTGCGCCTTATGCACGCGTATTTCATCAAAGCGCACGACGTCGAGTACGATGAAGCAGGTCAAGTGAAGACCGTTTTTGCGACCTACGACCCGCAAACGAAGAGCGGTTCGGGATTCAATGAGAGAAAACCCAATGGAAACATCCACTTTGTCGATGCGAAAACCGCGAAAGAAGCGGAAATCCGACTGTATGAGGACCTCATGCTCGACACGGATGAGGAAAAACCGGTTGAAGAGCGAGTCAATGTGAATTCCAAGACCACACGTAAAGGATATATTGAGGGCGGCGTAACCATTCAATCGCACGAATCCTTCCAGTTCACCCGCCAAGGCTACTTCACCGCGGATGATGATTCTACCGCCGAAAAACCTGTATTCAACCGTACCGTAGCCATGAAATCTTCCTTTAAACCGAAGAAATAACGATTTTTGAAGGAAATCCCTTGCATTTTGAAACATATGATAGTATTATTGTGAATAGAACTTAAACAACCCATGCACCAAGGATAGCACTACGTTCCACTATTCTTACAGGCACAAGGCGTTTAAGAAATATCATTAAGAATGGAGGAACACACATGACTGGTACAGTAAAATGGTTCAACGCGGAAAAAGGTTTCGGTTTCATCACTACTGATGAAGGAACTGATGTATTCGCACACTACTCACACATCAATGAAGAAGGGTTCAAGACCCTCGATGAAGGCCAAAAAGTCTCATTCGACGTAGTCGAAGGACAAAAAGGTCCTCAAGCTGAGAACATCGAAAAACTGTAAAGAGTTTTCTAAAGCCAACCATTGCGGTTGGCTTTTTTTATGCGTTCCAAACAGTAGGAATATGCTGCCGTTTTTGGTATAATTTTCATAGGTGATTTATTATGGACAATTTGATTAAAGACTTGAATGACGCACAGAAAAAAGCGGTCACGACGACCGAAGGCCCCGTAATGGCGATAGCCGGTGCGGGTAGCGGAAAAACGAACGTTCTGACCCGCCGCATTGCCTATCTGATCAATCACATCGGCGTACCGAAAGATCAAATCCTCGCGATCACATTCACCAACAAGGCCGCCAACGAGATGAAATCGCGCATCGCCTCGTTGTTGAATGAACGAACCGGAATGATGTGGATCTCGACATTTCATTCGATGTGTTCACGCATTTTACGTCAGCACATCGAATTTTTGGGCTATAAGAAACATTTCCAGATCATTGACGACGACGATACATCCCAACTGATAAAATCGATACAGAAGGAATTTCGCATTGATCCGAAGATGATCGATCCCAGAAAATTGAAGAACCATGTGATGAAACTCAAAAGCGAACAGGCATCGCTCAGCGATTACAAAGAGCCGCTGAGCGATTATCTATCGAAAGTGTATCCCGAATATCAGCGCAGGCTCAAAAACAACAATCTCGTTGACTTTGAAGACCTTCTGATGCTCACAATCCGTCTACTCAAAGAGAACGACGATCTGAGAAAGCACTACCAGCAACTCTTTCAGTATGTACTGGTGGATGAGTTTCAGGATACCAACAATGCCCAGTATGAACTGATCCGCTTGCTCGGCGGTGCGCATGGCAATGTGTTCATTGTCGGTGATGAGGACCAAAGCATCTATGCATTCAGAGGCGCGAACATCGAAAACATTCGCCGTTTTCGAAGAGATTTCGATAATCCGAAGGTGATTCTTCTCGAGGAAAACTATCGCTCGACCAATACTATTCTTTCGGCGGCAAACGATGTCATTAAGGCCAACAAAGACCGGATTGAGAAAACACTGTTTTCAAGCAAGGGCGACGGCGATAAGGTGGTCGCCTATAAAGGGTATGATCAAAGGGATGAAGTCCACTTTGTGGCGGAGACCATCCAGGACCTTGTCCATGAAGGGTATCGGTATGAAGACATGGCGGTCCTCTACCGGACCAATTCGCTTTCACGGCTTTTTGAGGAAGCGTTCATGCAAAAAAGGGTTCCTTACAAGATTGTGGGCAATACGTCCTTTTTCAAACGTAAAGAGATCAAGGACATGGTCGCCTACCTCAGACTGATTGTGAACCCGCTGGACGATTACAGCTTCGAGCGGGTCGTCAATGAACCCAGACGGGGCATCGGCGCGAAGACGATGGAACGTTTGAATGCATTCGCCAAGGAGTATAATCTGTCGTATTATGAAGCGGTCAACGATTCCATGAACCCTCTGGGCACACGTCCGCTTAAAAAGCTCAAAGGATTTACCGGTCTCATCGACCGGATGATCGCGACACTCAAAAGCGCTGATTTCAACACACTGATTGATGACATTCTCAATGAGAGCGGCTATAAAGAGGCCCTTGAACAAGATGACAAGGGCGATGTGCGATTTGAAAACATTCTCGAGCTCAAAACCATGTTCAAAGAGAGCGAAAACACGTATCAGTCCGAAGACAAACTCACCGTCCTCACATTTGTTCTCGAAGACATCGCCCTGAAAAGTCAGGAAGACGATGAAGTGGATGACAACTCGGTGACTTTGATGACACTGCATTCGGCTAAAGGACTGGAATTCAAAGTGGTCTTCATTGTGGCGTGCGAGCAGGGTATGTTCCCCTTGCACCGTAGTTTGAGCGATCCCAAGGAGATCGAAGAGGAGCGCCGGCTGATGTATGTCGGCATTACCCGTGCCGAAGAAAAACTGTACATCACGAACGCGAAAAGCCGTCAGCATTACGGGGAAATCGTGGCGAATCCCGATTCCATGTTCCTCACCCAGATCGACCCTTCCAAAATCCGTTTCGAAGGGCTCGCCAAAGTGAGTCAGGAAAACACTCAGCGCTATCAGTCCGACTACCGTCAGACCAAAACTTTCCGTGCCAAGAAAGAATCCCTTGAAAGTCGGCACGCCAATGATATCGACAAGGGGGATAAGGTCATGCATAAAGCATTCGGGTCCGGGGTGGTCATCAGTGTCACCGGAAATCAATGCAAAATCGCCTTCTCCAAAGAGCACGGCATCAAGACACTGGTAAAGGACCACCCTGCAATCAAAAAAGTTCAGAGGTGAGAGTATGGCAAAAAACAACGATGAAATACGAAACGAAATCGAAGCATTGCGTGAAAAAATTGAACGCTATGATTATGAGTATCATGTCCTCGATGACCCGAGTATTTCCGATGTCGAATACGACAAGCTGCTCAATCGTCTGATCGAACTTGAAGAAGCCCATCCCGAGTTCAAGCGCGAGGACTCCCCGACCATGCGTGTGGGAGGCGAAGTCCTTGAAGGTTTCAAGAAAGTCGATCATGACATTCCCATGCTTTCACTCGGCAATGCTTTCGGGGCGGAAGACCTTCGTTCTTTCGATAAACGCCTGAGAAAAGCCGTCGATGATTTCACGTACATGGTCGAAGCCAAAATCGACGGACTTGCGGCGTCACTGAAATATGAGAACGGACGTCTGGTCCGCGCCGCGACGCGCGGAAACGGAACGACCGGGGAGGATATCACGCATAATGTAAGGACCATCAAGAGTGTCCCCCTCAAACTTAAAGACGATGCGACCCTTGAGGTAAGGGGAGAGATTTTCATGCCCAAAGCCTCATTTGTGAAGCTGAACGAAGCGAGAAACGAATCCGGTGAATCCACCTTCAAAAACCCACGCAATGCGGCCGCAGGCACCATACGGCAGCTCGACAGCAAAGTCGCCGCCCGACGTGATCTCGACATGTTCGTCTATTCGCTTTCAGAAGCCGACAGTGAAGCGTCCATGACGCATGAAGCGGCCCTTGGGTATCTTAAGAAGCTTGGCTTCAAGACCAATCCCGAATCCGTGAAGGCAAGCACAATCGAAGACGTCATCTCTCATGCGGAGCGAATTGAAACACAACGGCATGAATATCCCTATGACATTGACGGTGTTGTGGTCAAAGTGAACGAACGCGCGCTGTATGAGACCATCGGGTATACGGCGAAAAGCCCTAAATGGGCGATTGCCTATAAATTTACCGCCGAAGAGGTCGTGAGCACCATCAAGGACATCTTCTTCCAGGTGGGCAGAACCGGACAAGTGACCCCCGTCGCCGTGATGGAACCTGTGGAAATCGCAGGATCGACCGTATCCAGGGCAACCCTTCACAATGAGAAATATGTCAAAGACAAGGACATCCGGATCAATGATGCCGTGAACGTGAAAAAGGCCGGCGACATCATTCCCGAGGTCGTTTCTGTCATCAAGGAAAACCGGACGGGGGATGAGAAACCATTTGAGATGATCGCTTCCTGTCCGAAATGCGACACTACCCTCAAACGTAGTGACAGCGACCTTGAACACTTCTGTCCGAATCCGGAATGCCCCGCGAAACGACTGGAGACGATGATTCATTTCGCCTCCCGTGAGGCGATGAACATCGAAGGGCTCGGCACCAAAATCATGGAACTCTTTTACAACGAGGGGTATCTGAAAACCATTCCCGACATATACCGTCTGCATGAACATAAGGATGCCTTGATGGCACGCAGCGGCTTTGGGAAAAAAAGTATTGAAAAACTGCTTGGAAACATCGAAAAGTCAAAAACCAACTCCCTTGAAAATGTGCTTTTCGGGCTGGGTATCCGCTATGTCGGCCAGAAAGTGTCGAAAGTGTTAGCAATGCATTTCAAGGAGATGTTTGCTATAGTAGAAGCACGCGAGGACGACTTGGTCCGCCTTGAGGATATCGGCACAAAAATCGCTCAAAGCGTGGTCGGCTACTTCAGCGATGATAAAAACGTGCGAACCGTGGAAGCGCTCCGCGACCTCGGTGTAAACATGCGTTATAAAGGAAAGGTACTCACAGAAGGGGTTTTTAGCGGAAAAACCGTGGTACTTACAGGGACGCTTTCCTCAATGAGCCGCAAAGAAGCGAAGGAACGCATTGAAAGACTGGGCGGAAAGGTGACTTCCGCCGTATCGAAAAATACCGACTATGTATGCGCCGGAACGGACCCGGGATCCAAGGTTCAAAAGGCGCAAGACCTCGGCGTGGAAATTATCGACGAAGACAAATTATTGGATTTGCTCGACGAATAAGGACGTGTTAACGTGAAGGACATCATTATCAAAGGCGCCAAAGAAAACAACCTCAAGAATCTCGACATCACGCTGCCAAAAGACAAGTTTATCGTGATGACGGGATTGAGCGGTTCGGGGAAGACGTCGCTCGCCTTCGACACCATCTACAAGGAAGGTCAGCGCCGCTACGTTGAAAGTCTGAGCGCGTACGCCAGACAGTTCCTTGGCAATCTCGAAAAACCGGACGTAGAAAGTATAGAGGGCCTTTCCCCCGCCATTTCCATCGACCAGAAGACAACATCCAAAAATCCCAGAAGTACTGTCGGAACGGTTACGGAGATCTATGATTACCTGAGGCTTCTCTATGCGAGAGTCGGAAAACCCTTCTGTCCCGTGCATGGCGTAGAGATCACTTCTCAATCCATCGAGGAGATGCGCGACAAGATTTTCTCCCATGAGGAAGAAAGCCGCATCGAAGTGCTCGCCCCGCTCGTTCAAGGAAAAAAAGGAACCCATCAAAAAACCATCGATCAACTCAAAAAAGACGGTTATGTGCGCATCCGTCTGAATAACGAAATCATGGATGTCGATAGCGATATTTCGCTCGACAAGAACAAAAAACACACCATTGACGTGGTCATCGACCGACTGAAATTACGCGACAAGGTTCGTTCGAGACTTTACGATTCACTCGAAACCGCGGCCAAGATGGGTGAGGGGAAAGTGGTCGTACTCATCAATGGGAAAGAACATACTTTCAGCGAACATTTCGCATGTCCGCATTGCGAATTCTCGATTGGCAAACTCGAACCGAGACTCTTTTCATTCAATGCGCCCTATGGCGCGTGCGACGCATGTGGCGGTCTGGGGTATAAGAACAAGATCGATCCACGTTTGCTCGTCCCTAATGACAACCTCTCCGTCATGGAAGGTGCCATTAAAGGCTGGCAAAATGTCAACACCTATCATTTCAAGCAATTGATGGTCGTTGGTGAACATTACGGAATCGACTTGAAAAAGCCGTTCAAGAAACTGACCGAAAAACAGAAGAACATCATATTCTATGGCTCTGATAAGCCGCTGGAGTTCCGTTTTCAAGGAAAGACCAGCAAAGTGAAACATGACAAATACGATTATTACGAAGGCGTCATCAATAACCTGGAAAGACGTTACATCGAGACCACATCCCGTTTCATGCGGGAATGGATTGAAAGCCTGATGGCTGAAAAGACGTGCGTCAAATGTCAGGGCAAGAAACTCAATGAAGAGGCTCTGAGTGTCAAAATCGGCGGTCTTGATATCATTGAAATGACCGATTATTCAGTCGTGGCGCTGATCGACTTTCTGGCGGAACTCGATCTGAACCGTACGGAGACCAAAATATCCGAGATGATACTCAAAGAAATCTCTTCGCGACTTTCATTCCTGAAAAATGTCGGTCTTGACTATCTCACCTTGTCACGCCGTGCCGCAACCTTGTCAGGCGGTGAATCGCAACGGATCCGGCTCGCCACTCAGATCGGAAGCCGTCTTACCGGTGTGCTTTATGTCCTTGATGAACCTTCCATCGGACTGCATCAAAGAGACAACAAGCGACTGATCGAAACCCTTAAGGACATGCGTGATCTCGGGAACACCCTGATTGTGGTCGAACACGATGAAGAGACCATGGAAATGGCCGACCAGATTGTCGATATCGGCCCCGGTGCGGGGGATAGCGGGGGGCGTCTCGTCTTCCAGGGAACGTACGATGAAATTCTTAAGGCCGACTACTCGATCACCGGACAGTATCTTTCCAAAAAACTATCAATCGACGTTCCGAGCACCCGGCGCAAAGGCGACAATAAAACAATCACCGTCAAGGGCGCCAAGGAGAACAACCTCAAAAACATTGACGTCAAGTTCCCCAAAGGCGTTTTGAACGTGGTCAGCGGCGTCAGCGGATCGGGAAAAAGCTCGCTCGTAAACGAATGCCTTTACAAAGGGCTTTACAACGAAATCTACCCGAAGCGTCTCGACGCCGGTGATTTCACACGCATCAACGGTTCCGGGCACATCAAGAAACTGATCAACATCGACCAATCGCCGATCGGGCGTACCCCGCGATCGAATCCCGGAACCTATACAGGTGTATTCGATAATATCCGCGATATTTTCGCCATGACGAACGAAGCCAAAATCCGCGGCTATCAGAAAGGGCGTTTCAGTTTCAACGTCAAGGGTGGCCGTTGTGAAAAGTGCAACGGGGACGGCGTTCTCAGAATCGAAATGCATTTCCTTCCCGATGTGTATGTTCCCTGCGAGGCGTGCGACGGCAAACGGTATAATGAAGAGACATTGCAGGTAAAATACAAAGGCAAGACGATTGCGGATGTTCTGGAAATGACCGTTGAAGAAGCAGTGAAATTCTTCGAAAACATTCCCAAAGCCAAACACAAACTTGAAACGCTGCTCGATGTCGGACTCGGCTATCTCAAGATCGGCCAGCCCGCTCCGACTTTATCCGGCGGCGAAGCCCAAAGAGTCAAACTCGCACGCGAGCTGCACAAGCGAATCACACCGGATACGCTTTATATCCTTGATGAACCGACCACCGGTCTTCATTCCGATGACGTACGCCGCCTGATGGACGTCATCGACAATATCGTCTCACAAGGCGCAACGGTCGTGATCATCGAACACAACCTTGATGTCATCAAAAAAGCTGACAATATCATAGACTTAGGACCCGAAGGCGGCGCCGAAGGGGGATGGGTCATTGCACAGGGGACTCCCGAACACATTGCGAATGTGGAGCAATCCCATACCGGGCGCTTTCTTAAAAAAGTTTTGAAGGGGGATACGGCATGAGTGAGGAAGACAAAAAACGCAAAAAAGGAACATCTGGGGACGATTCAAAGAAAGACTCGAAAAAAGGTGAACCATCGGACGCCGACAAGAATGGCGAATCCAAAAAAAATGACTCCGATGCGGAGAACAAGAAATCACGCGAACAAAAAGAAAAGGAAATCCAGGACCTTCTGAAACAGCTCCGTGAGCTTGAAAAACAGAAACAGTCCTCCAAACAGACGGGCAAATCACGATCCGGCATGATCATGATCGAGTTCGGCTCAAAGTTCCACCACAACGGTCTGATCAATTTTGCGATGTATTTCCTTGTGAACCTGCTGGTGATCTATTCGTTATCGGAACTGTTTGATTTTGTGTCGTTTTCGGGTGAGCTTCTGGACTTTCTGATGTTCATCGGTCTTTACACGCTGATTGAGATCATCTTCAGGCATTATGTCGTTTACAACCATTTCCGTTTTGTCATGCGGACAATGGGATTCATCTTCTTTTTTGGCTACCTGACGTTGTTTTACCTGCTTGAGAACTATATATTCACGGATCTCTTCCGTTTCCGTAACGAAATGATGTTCGTCTTGTTCATAGGCGCGTTCATCGTTTTTAGATACTTGCTTTCACACATTATTCGCAATATCATATTAAGGTACATGAGGTGATACTATGGCACTGACAGTGGAGGATCTTGTCCGTGACTTCAAGCTTGAGGTCTCAAGCGGTCATGACGGGCTGAATTCCGAGATTACCAATCCTCAGCTCACCCGACCCGGAATTGAGCTTGCGGGTTTGTTTGATTTCTTCGAACATGACCGTGTGCAGATTTTCGGCAGCAAAGAAGTGACGTTCTTCGGGTGGTTGACGGAAGAGGATAAAGAGATCAGGGTCGAGATGCTGTTTGAGAAACGGCCTCCCGCCTTCATTTTCTCCAAACACGTCGATATTCCCGAAGTGTTCAACCGTATGGGGGATAAATACAACATTCCCGTTCTGAAAAGCTATCTCAGGACGAGCAGTCTTTTCAGCAAGCTCTACCAGCACCTTTACGGGCGGCTCGCCCCGAGAAAAAGCATTCACGGCACGCTCGTGGACATCAACGGAATCGGTGTGCTCATCAAAGGGAAAAGCGGTGTCGGTAAAAGCGAGGTCGCCCTTGAACTCGTAAAAAGAGGGCATCAACTCGTTGCGGACGATCGCGTGGATGTCTATCAGAAAGAAGTCGGCACCCTGGTCGGTGAGGCCCCGCGACTCCTGCGCGAACACCTGGAGATCCGCGGCATCGGCATTGTCAATGTCGTGAAACTTTTCGGTGCGTCCGCCTTCAAGGAATACATGGATGTCATGCTGATTGTCGATCTGGTCCAATGGGACGACAGTGTCGATTATGATCGTCTGGGCCTTGATTCGGAAACCACCAGGATATTCGACACGGACGTCGTCAGTGTCAAAGTGCCCATCACGGCGGCGCGAAGCGTACCATCACTGATTGAAGTGGCGGCGATGAACACCCGTCTTAAAGCGTTGGGTACCAATATGGCGAAAGATTTCACGGACGCCATATCAGAAGAGATCAAAAACAAAAACACCAAGAAAAAATCATAGATTAGAGGGATATATATGTTAAACATTCTCACACCGGCTCATCTTGACCCGACGCACTCGCCTTTGTCGAACGAGCTTTTCAGCATCGGGCCCATCACGGTCTACATGTACAGCTTCATGATTCTTTTAGGCGTTCTTGGCGCCCTTCTCATGGGCCTTAAAGAAGGCGAAAAACTGGGCATCAAGAAAGATTATATCATCGATGGCTTGATCATCATTCTTCCCCTTGCGATCATCGGAACAAGAATCTATTATGTCATCTTTGAATGGGATCGCTACCGCGGAGACTGGCTCCGCATTTTCAATCTTACCGAAGGCGGATTGGCCATTCATGGCGGTTTCATTGTCGCGGTGATTGCCGCATACATCTATACCCGTGTCCGAAAACTTGACATCTACAAGGTCTTGGACCTTATCGCCCCCGGATTCCTGATCGGTCAGATCCTTGGGCGTTGGGGGAACTTCTTCAACCAGGAAGCGCACGGCGGTGTCATCGGTGGCATGGCGAACGGCAGTGCCAACCTTTCGCTTGACGAGCAGTATGAATTTTTGAGCGGGACACTCCGTATTCCCGACTTCATTGTCAACAACATGTATTTCAGCGGTGATTTCGGCATGAACTATTACCATCCCACCTTTCTTTATGAGTCGCTTTGGAATTTACTCGGACTGACAGTGATTCTGGTACTCAGACGCATGCCTTTCGTTCGTAGCGGCGATCTGATCGGCGTCTATCTGGTATGGTACTCGGTGGGTCGCTTCTTCATCGAATTCATGCGGACCGATGCCTTGTTCATCGGTGATACCGGTCTCCGTACGGCACAGTTTATCAGCATCATCATGATTCTTGCGGGGGTTTTCGTTTTCATTGCGAACAGAAAGTTCTTCCCACGCAAGCGTTATGTGGATGTTTTGCAAGAGGATAGTGTAGAATAGTTACTCGAGGTGAATAAATAATGCATGATGTAATTATCATTGGCGCAGGACCGGGCGGAATGACCGCCGCGATCTACACACAACGCGCAAACTTGAAGACCATGATGATCGAACGAGGCGCACCGGGGGGATACATGGTCGATACGTATGAAATTGAAAACTACCCCGGTGTCGGAAAAGTCACAGGCTTCGAACTCAGCGAAAAAATGTTCAACCATACTCAGGAACTGGGTGTCGAATACCAATACGGGGACGTTTCCGGTATCGTCGATAAAGAAAGCCACAAAGAGGTTCATACCACGGACGGCAATGTCTACAAGACAAAAGCCGTCATCATCGGCAGCGGGACGCAACCCAGGAAAGTGGAAGCGCCGGGCTCCGACCGTTTTCACAGTCGCGGCATCAGTTTTTGCGCCGTCTGTGACGGAGCGTTTTTCAAAAACAAAGAGGTCGTTGTTCTGGGCGGTGGGAACAGTGCGCTCGATGAAGCGATCTATCTGACCGGCATGAATGTCAGGGTAACGGTCGTGAATATCCTTGATTCCTTGCAAGCAGACCAAGGAACGGTTGAAAAGGCCAAGGCCAACGATCTGATCGACTTCAAGCTCGGCTATGAGGTTGTGAGTTTCAACGGTGGTGACGCGCTTGAAAGCGTCACGCTCAAGCATGTCCACAGCGAAGCGACCCACACCCACGCCACCGACGGAGTCTTCGTATTCATCGGTCAGATTCCGAACTCGGAGTTTATCCGTGATCTGGGCATCACCAACCAACAGGGATACGTCTACGCCAACGCCAAGATGGAGACGACCCTGCCAGGCATATATGCCATAGGCGATGTGATTGAAAAGGATCTGCGTCAGATTGTCACGGCCACCAGTGATGGGGCCATTGCCGCCCAGTCCGTTGCCAAGTATCTTGAAAATCTTGAAAACTGATTACACAACGATGCCCCAGGGCATCGTTTTTTCATTGTTTATGCGTTATAATAGACTGGATAGACCCCCATGTGTGAAGGAGACATCCGTGATGTCTAGTCTTTGGATTGAACCATGTGGTTATTTTACAATGAGGTGTATTTATGAGCAGAAAATATGATATCATGTTTGGAGCGTTGCTTTTTTTAGTCGCTACGCTGCTGATTATCCCAACGACACATCACGCCTTTTTCGGTTTCACTTCGGAGCATTACTTGTTCGGTGGATTCATCAAGTTCTTTTTGTTCGCTTCACTTGGTGATGTCTTGTCCATGCGGATAAGATATAGACGCTACCGTGTCCCGGGACTTTTCAGGAAGATGTTCATCTGGGGTGTGATCGGTATCTTTGTCGTCATTGTGTTCAGGATTTTCCCCGCCGGTGTGGATGCCTTGCAAAGGGAAGAGGTTCTTCCTTTTGAGGGGAACATGGTCATGAACGCCCTCTTCATCTCGATTCTGATGAATCTTTTCTTCGCCCCGACCATGATGCTTTTTCATCGGATTACCGATCAGGCCATCGAGCTTGAGGCCGAAACGGGCGGGTATGATTTAAACGCCACACTGAGAACCATCGATTATCCAGCCTTCATTCGTATGCTCATGAAGACCATCCCGTTTTTCTGGATTCCGGCACACACTGTCACATTCTTGCTAAGCCCCATGTACCGCGCGTTTTTCGCATCATTGCTCGGGGTCATGCTGGGCCTGTTTCTCAATTTATATAAAAAACGCATGTAAGGAGGGCGACTATGTCTTTCACTTCGGATACCAAGAAAGAACTGCTCGGGATTGAAACCGATCAATGCTGCAAAGTGGCTTCATTGTCAGCGATGATGGCGATCAATGGCTATCTTTCGTTGAGCAGTGACGGAATGCGCATCGTATTTCAGACGACATCGCTGCCCATCGCAAGAAAAACAATCCAGATGTTCAAAGCCCTTTATCCCGTTACTGTGGATGTACTGAGTAAAAAAGGTGTCCGCTTGCAAAAGAAGAACCAGTACATGATGATTGTCAAAGAAAAAGTGAATATGATCATCCGTGAGCTTGGTCTTATGGACGAAGAACACGGTTTTGCGCAGACGATCGATGACTCCATTATCCAAAAAGACTGTTGCAAGCGTTCTTTTCTCCGTGGTGCCTTTCTTGCCGGTGGTTCAGTGAACCACCCGCACTCATCGTCCTATCATCTCGAGATTGCGGTCCCGAACAGCGGGTTTGCGGAGGACCTCATGGATTTGATGAACGAGTTCGAACTCAAGGCCAAGGTCCACAAGAAAAAACGGGGATTTCTTGTCTACATCAAGGATTCCGAGAAAATCGCTGATTTCCTGAGACTTGCGGGGGCTTCAACGGCGCTTTTCACGTATGAAGACGAGCGCATCAAACGTGATTTCGTCAATTCGATCACGCGGGTTATGAACATGGAGATCGCCAATCAGAATAAGACGTTTGAAGCGGCGAACCGTCAACTTAAGAACATCGAAATCATCGAGAAGCTTGTGGATGAATCCAAACTTCCCAAAAGCGTCAAGGAGGCCATGTTTCTAAGAAAAACATACCCGGAAGCGTCTTTGGTTGAATTGAGCGAACTGTCTGCCAAGCATTACCCTAAAAAGATTTCCAAATCCGGTCTGAATCATCGATTCAGAAATATTAACGAGATTGCCAGGGAGGCGATTGAAGAATATGAGAAGTGATGGTCTTGGGATCGACATTGTCGAAATGGAACGCATCAAGGAACACCTGAGTGAGAAATTCGTGAAAAGGATTCTATCTCCCGAAGAGCTGAACCTTTATGCACGCATCAGTGACACAGACAGGAAACTCAGTTTTCTCGCCGGGCGTTTTGCGGCCAAAGAAGCCTATACAAAGGCGTACAAGAAGTTTGAGACCGCCCTTAACTTCAATGAGGTGGTCATTTTGAATGATGAAAATGGCGCACCCTACGTGCGTTCAAAATATAGTGAAAAAGACACGGTGCTCATCAGTATCTCGCATTCTGAGAACCATTGCGTCGCCGTGTGCATGCTTTATAGAGGTGAATGATTGATGAAAAGATTTGTTTTGCTCAGTGTATTTCTGACCGCCATGGTTTTATTGGCTTCTTGCACCAGGGATGATTTTGGCGGATACACATATGCCGATTTCGATCGGATCGATGAATGGGAAACGCTCAGTGAGGTCGGACAGGATGAGTACGAGCTGATTTATGTCTATGACCGTGATTTCCTGGGGTGCGAGTCAGAAGGCACGTTTTTAATCAACGAGGAACTTTTCGTCTTCGCGATGGAAGGCGATCATGACCTTACGATGCGTCTGATAAACTTCCGGGAGGTTTCTGGTGAACGCCCTCCCAATATCGCCAGACGCGGACCGAAACTGCTCGTGATGAAAGAAGGGGAAGTCCAAGACAAATTTTATGGTGCCGGACCGATCTATCGTTTTATCGAAGCGTTTGAGGACGGTCAGTACTGGATGCCCGATAGCCTTGGAACCCTTCCGGGATACGAAGAAACGTATGGTGA
>PWHE01000071.1 GCA_003554735.1 Mollicutes bacterium
AAAACCAGGAAATCGCAAAACAAGGCATCAACCCTTTATGCCAGGACACTGGAATTGTTGTGGTATTCGCGGAGATCGGTAAGGATGTCTTTTTTAATGGCGATTTGGAGACGGCGATCAATGAAGGGGTTAAACAGGCCTACAACGAAGGTTATCTTAGAAAAAGTGTCGTCAGACATCCTTTTGACCGAAAGAACACGAGAGACAATACACCTGCCATTATCCATACAAAACTGGTCGATGGTGACAAACTCAAACTCAAATTCGCAGCAAAAGGCGCTGGCAGTGAGAATATGAGCAAAGTAGTCATGCTGAAACCATCAGACGGGATTGAAGGTGTGAAAAAGTTGGTTCTTGATACCATTTTTAAAGCCGGGGGTAAACCTTGTCCGCCAATCATTGTCGGCGTTGGCATCGGAGGCAACCTTGAAAAAAGCGCCATTATCGCCAAAGAAGCGCTTTTCCGTGACCTGGACGATGAAAGCGATGATGACATCATTGCCAGCCTAGAAAAAGATTTGTTCAAAGAAATCAACGATATAGGCGTCGGACCGATGGGAGTCGGAGGGGATACCACATGCCTTGGTGTCAAAATCAATACATACCCAATGCATATTGCTTCTCTGCCTGTCGCTATTAACATACAATGTCACGCCAATCGGCATGATGAGGTGGTCATATGATAAGACTTACCCCTCCTATTTCAAATGACGATGTGAAAAAGCTGAAAGTCGGCGACAAAGTACTTATTACCGGGAAAATATATACCGCCAGAGATCAGGCGCACATTCGTCTCGTCAATGAGAAAGAGCCTCCTTTCGATTTGCAAGGCTCCGTTATTTATTATGTTGGTCCGACTCCGGCCAGGGAAGGACAAGTCATTGGTTCAAGCGGACCGACTTCGTCTTACAGGATGGATGAACTCGCCGTTCCCTTGATGGAAAGAGGCGTAAAACTGATGATTGGAAAAGGCGACCGGGGACGAAAATACCGGGAAGCCATGATAGAAAACAATGCTTGTTATTTAATCGCCACTGGCGGCGCCGGTGCTCTCTTGGCAAGCAAAATCAAAAAACGCAAGTTATTAATGTATGAAGATTTGGGCCCTGAAGCCGTGTACGAACTCGAAGTTGAGGAGTTCCCATGCTTCGTCGCCTATGACGTGCATGGAAAATCAATATTCAGAGGTGGATCGGATGAATGACATTAAAGAAAAAAGCATGAGGTTGCATAAGCAGTACAAAGGAAAACTGGCGATCAAATCCAAAGTCAGCATTAAAAACTCCGACGACCTTTCCTGGGCATATTCCCCGGGTGTTGCCGAACCCTGCAAAGAGATACACAAAAACAAGGACTTGGCATACGACTACACCTCCAAAGGCAACATGGTAGCTGTGATCACCGACGGGAGTGCCGTATTGGGGCTTGGCAACATCGGACCTGAAGCATCGCTGCCTGTTATGGAAGGTAAAGCGTTATTGTTAAAAGAGTTTGCGAATGTCGATGCGGTCCCCATCTGTCTCGACACTCAGAACACACAAGAAATTATCAACATCGTTTCAAAACTGCACCCTTCCTTCGGTGGTATCAATCTGGAAGATATTGCCGCGCCGAAATGTGTTGAAATTGAAAGAACGCTAAAAAGAAAGTTGAACATCCCGGTTTTTCATGATGATCAGCACGGGACAGCCATCGTAACCATGGCAGCTTTATTCAACAGCTGTAAGCTGACAGGTAAAAAGCTTGATGATTTGAAGGTGGTTCTCTGCGGAACCGGTGCTGCCGGGTCGTCCATTGCTCGCATGCTCCACATGGCCGGAGTGAAATCCGTCCGTGCCTATAACAAGGAAGGCGTCGTCTGTGGCACAAGGTATGACCGCTATGATTTCGTTGTAAAGGAACTTATTGACGAAGGCATTCTTGATGTCACCCATAAAGCGACAGCCGGTTTGAACGATATTGTCAAAGGAACGGATGTCTTCATCGGGGTTTCGGTTGGAAACATTCTCACCGAAGCAATGGTAAAATCCATGAATCCGGATCCCTTCATTTTTGCCATGGCCAATCCCGACCCGGAAATTGACCCCGGTGCAGCAAAAAAAGCCGGCGCCAAAATTATCGGAACGGGAAGAAGTGACTACCCCAATCAAATCAATAATGTACTCGCTTTCCCCGGCATTTTCAGAGGGGCGCTCGACGCACGAGCACCCGACATCACCGAAACAATGAAACTGACCGCCGCAAAAGCGATCGCTGCGGTCATACCGGAAGATAAACTCAACGAGGACTACATTATTCCCTCGCCTTTTGACAAAAATGTGTCAAAAGCCGTGGCAGAGGCCATAATACAAGAAGTGACAGGTGGATTCAATGGAGTACAGAACTGAAAAAGATTCGCTAGGCGAAGTGAAAATACCTCAAAACGCCTACTATGGAATACAAACAGCGCGAGCGAAAGAAAATTTCGTCATTACCAAGCAGCCGATTCACAAAGAACTCATAAAATCATTGGCGATTGTAAAAAGAGCCGCTGCGCAGGCGAACATGAAAGCGGACCTGATCGATATTTCGATTGCCGATGCAATCATGCAGGCTTGCGATGAAATCATTGCCGGTAAAATGGGCAAGCAATTCGTCACCGACATGATTCAAGGCGGAGCAGGAACGTCAATGCACATGAACGTGAACGAGGTAATCGCCAACCGAGCCTGCGAGATTCTCGGCTACGACAAAGGCAGATATGATATCGTTCACCCCAATGACCATATCAATTTCGGACAGTCCACCAACGATGTGGTACCTACGGCAGGGAAAATTGCGACCATACGGCTGACTAAACGGTTGATTGTTGAACTGAAAAATCTTCACAAAGCCTATCTCGATAAGGCCAACACCTATATCGAGACAGTAAAAATGGGACGCACACATCTCCAGGACGCGGTCCCAATCAGTATCGGACAAGAGTTCGGCGCTTTTGCAGAGGCGCTCAGAAGAGACATTAAACGCATAGAAAGCGCAATCGAAGAACTCACTTACATCAACATGGGGGCTACCGCCGTAGGGACCGGCCTGAATGCCAATCAAGTCTATCAAAAAGAGGTGCTTGAGAGTCTGAACCGGCTCACTCGGTTCAATCTGAAGATTGCGGATAATCTCATTGATTCGACAAGAAACCTGGACCCCTTTCTTTGGCTTTCGGGCACACTGAAAACAATGTCTGTCAATCTGTCGAAAACCGCCAACGATCTAAGACTCATGAGCAGCGGACCGACCAGCGGCTTCAACGAGATTAATCTTCCCCAGGTTCAGGCAGGATCCTCCATCATGCCCGGCAAAGTGAACCCTGTGATTCCAGAAGTGGTCAACCAGATTTCTTTTGAGGTTCGCGGGAACGATGTATCCATCACCGCCGCAGTTGAAGCGGGACAACTGGAGCTAAATGTGTTTGAACCGATCATTTTCGTCAATATGTTTTCCAATCTCGATATCCTCAGAAGAGGGGTCAAGACCTTCAAGGAGAAAGCCATCGATGGCATCACGGTGAACGCGGAACGTTGTGTTTCCTATGTAGAGCGTTCAAGCGGTGTTGTGACCGCTTTGTCACCACATATCGGATACGAAAAATGTGCAGCGTTGGCCAAAGAAGCGATGAATACAGGCCAAACCATCCGAGAACTGGTTATTAAAGAAGGTTTGCTTACGGAAGAGGAAATCGAGGTCATTCTGAATGTCAAGAACATGACGAAGCCCGGCATTGTGGGACATTCTTATCTGAAACGACACAAAAAATAAGAATAACGCGCTGATCAAGCAGCGCGTTATTTTTTGTAAATATGTCATATTCATCAGTCAAAGGTCACATAGTCAAGAATTTCAGAAGGTTCGTTGTTATGTGTGACCGCAATGCCGCCGGGTGTAATATGATAGGTGAAGTTGCCGCGGCGATGCATTCTGTAGACAAATGGTTCGATTTCATGCATGGTTTGAGGAAGTTTTAAATTGAATTGTGTGTTGAATGAATAATCGCTCCGGTCGAACTGCATGACACGAATTTCCGTGGTGTATTCGTCCATTTCATCATTGGTGGTGATGACTCTTGGGATGCGCAACACACGATCGGATTGCCGGTAATAGATATCATTCAAGGAATAGTATCGAGAGAATGTATTGATTCTGTAGGATGCCATATGGATTTGGGCGAACTCCAAACGAACGTACTCATCGTCTGATTTGATATGGGGCGTAACGTAGATACGACCCTCCTGAATATGCATGCTCAACATGGTGTCATGGTCTTTGAAGATTACGTTCTCTGGCGGAAAGTAGTAGTTGTCCAGATCTACCAAAGGCATTTCGGCAGGGAACGCTATGTTATACCCTTTTTCTGTATTGTCATCGGTCTTGATGAGCAGAAGATTTTCGTGCCGTCTTATTGAGCGTACTGCATCAATATCTTCTAGTGACTCAGAAAGGAACACGTCAAGTCGTGTGCTGAAGCGATGTGCGACAAGTATGGTTTCGTCATCTGTTTCATTTTCCAAAAACGCCATCGTCAGATTGCCTTGTGCAAGAATGCCGTTGTCCTCAAGCGGAGTTCCTTCGAGAACCCTTGTCCTGAAATAATGAACGCCTGAAGAGGCTGCGTTGACGTTAAGTTTGGTAAAGGCGCTGTTATAGTTTTCTATGGGGTCTTCAAGTTCCAGATAATCGGAAAGTTGAGAAAACTCATAAGAGTTTGAGAGAAGATAAATGGAGTTTCCACTGATTTTGCTTTGTGTATTCACATCCGTAAGGATAGTGGTCATATCATGACTGAAATCGTCGAAATGGATATGGAACACAGCAACGAAATTGTTAGGCTGCGTGCCCTCAATGTGCCTTATTTTGGAGTAAAGTTCGATGTGTTCTTCATCGTTGTGGATCAGCCTCGGCAGAAAATCATCCAGTTCAAAATCTCCTCTGAGGAATGGTAAATACTGGTTCGTGGTCACGATGAGGCGGTTGTTGTTGAACGAGATGTTGCTAGGAGGCCCATGAATCTTGAAGCGATGGACAATCTCAAAGTCTTCCGAGGCGTCATAGACTTTCAAGAATGTGTAGGGGGTGTAATCTTCACTTTCATCATCGTATTGAGTATACCCCATCACAACAACGTTTGATCCGGTTGTATTGATGCCTTCAATAAAGACATTTTCATACTCAGGGAAAAACGACAGGGAGTGCGAATGGTCCAAATCGTCGTCCTTAAACGTTGTTACTTCGACGCCCTTATCCGTCTGGGTGATCAGATAGTCCTCTATAGTTCCCATGAAGCCGAAACTACCGGTGACTTCCGGAGACCTCTCCAATTGAGCTTTGATGTTGCCTTCAGTATCTACGTCATCGGTTGTTCTTAACGGGGTGGAGTAAAATTTGCTGTTAAAGTTTTCTCTTATATTGAGAATATCATCTTTCGTATGTACATAGTTGACATGGCCGTCATACACAATGGGGTTCCTTACGACCCCCAATATAAAAACAACAGGAATCAATAGCGGTAAGACCACCTTATAAAGTGAACGAAAAGACGGACGCTTATCTTTAAGGCTGGTAAAGTTTCTAAGGATGTTTTGCGTAACGTTCAAACGTCGGTTAAAAAGAAACTCTTTTAAAAACGTCCTTAAAAGAAACGCTGACAAAGCCAGAGAAACCACAATGATTCCTATGATAATCAAATTATTGTATACAAATTCGAAAAAAGTGAACATATTTCCACCCCCTAAAGCTTAAGGGTCTTCTTGAACGCTTTATAATAACGGCGATTCACTTCGACTGTGTCCCCGTTTTTCATCAGCAGCAACAGTTTGGAATTGAATGCCGGTTTGATGTAGTCAATCTTATTGATATTGACAAGCGCATATTTGCTTACCCTTATGAAGTATTTGTTTTGAAGCAACTCTTCAAGTTCGTAAAGTTTCATCTTTACAGTAAATTTATGATTGATCAAATTCGCTATGACTTCTTCGTTTTCAATCATAAAATAGTGAATCTTTCTTGATTCGATATGTTTGAGGCCTTTTTCTCCCTCTACGGTGATGAAGATATCCTCACCCTTGACAATCGAGTCAAGCATCCGGTTCACTTTTCCTGCTTGTTCTTCAGAAAAAACGATATTTATTTTATCGTCTTCTATTTCGTTTTTGTCCGTTGTCAACACATATTCGTACTGTTTGCTGTCAACAATCTTCAATTTGTTTCTTATGCGTGCTCGTGATTCTTTGGGCACTTTGAGTTTAAACATAAGACCCCTCCACGGACGGTAATTTAAGAATAACATCATTTGTTGTGACACGTAACATTTCTCAGGTCGCTAACTTGTAATATACACTTATTTTACATTAAATTGCAGTGTGTAAACAGCACGCCTTCAGCGTAGCACTGCAACGCTTTGTGAACCATGTTTATCGGCAGACCCATAATGGCATAATAATCACCTGAAATACGGTTCACATAACGGGCGCCATATCCTTGGATCGCATATGCTCCGGCCTTGCCGAACGGCTCTTGTGTTTCTATGTAATCTTCAATATCTTGTTCACTCAACGCGTCAAATGTCACTTGAGCGGTGCTATAAAATGTTTTAATGTTCCCATTTTCAACAAACGCACAGCCCGTGATGACTTCATGCGTCTTGTCACTCAACTGTTTCAACATATGGCGGGCTTCATGCTTGTCCTGAGGTTTTCCGAGGTGCTTGCCTTCCAATATGACAAGTGTGTCCGCACCCAGTATGAGTTTATCCGGATGTTTTTCAAGAACAGACAATGCTTTTCGTTTTGCAAGATCGACAATGGATTCATGGAAAGCGACAGACAAGTCCAAAGTTTCATCGCATGTTGGCACGTCATACTCGAACTTAACATCCAGACGCGAGACCAGTTCTTTCCTTCGCGGAGATGTTGATGCAAGCACATATCGTTTGTCAGCCATTCAAAACCCTCCTAGAGTAACGCATTAACATTATAACATGGACGGCGTGTATCGTTATAATAGTAGATATTTAAAAACGCTCTATGTTATAATACCATAAAGGTGATTAAATGAACGATAACCTGGTAGATTGCGTTCGAAAAAACGATTTCTTAAACGTTAACGAACCCGTTGTGCTAGCGCTTAGCGGCGGAATTGACTCTATGGTGCTTCTTGACGTTCTCCTCCGTGCAGGGTTCAAGGTGGTCATTGCACATGTCAATCACGGCAAGCGTCCGGAGTCGGAGGATGAATACACGGCATTGAAGCGCTTCGCTGAAGAAAAGCGACTGCCTTTCGAGTACCACAAAATCACCGAACCGATTTCCGGTAATTTTCAGGCGGAAGCCAGAAAAATCCGCTACCGCCATTACTCCGAGACCGCCAAAAAACACGGGGTAAAAACCGTTGTAACCGCCCATCACCAGGATGACCAGGTTGAAACCTTCCTGATGCGCCTGATCGACAATCATGACTTGTTATCCCTTAAAGGAATGAACGAAACGACCCTATGGAATGATTTAACATTGGTTAGACCGTTTCTTTCCATCAAAAAAGAGACAATTACCGCTTATGCAAAGGAACATGACATCACCTATTTCGAGGATTCATCCAATCTGGAAAATTCATACACACGCAATAAAATCAGAAATAGGCTGATGCCGGAACTGCAAACGCTCAACGCTAACATATCTGATACAATCCAAGAACACATCGACACCATCAAAAAGATCGATGACATGATCGGCCAAGAGGTAGAAACATTCAATCAGAAACATCCGGATTCCATTCCGATCGCTTCCTTTCTTAATTTGAATGAAACCCTTCAAAAACAAATCCTGCTCTCCAGAATGGCGCCGTATCTAGAAACACCATATCTCTCCAAAGGACAGCATAAGGAACTGATCAAAAGCCTTAATGGGACGAGCAACTTTGTGCTTCCGCTGAGAGAAGATGTCGAATTGCATCGGGAATACGACCGGTTTTTCATAAACAAGACGGCTCCGAAGAAGTCGATTTGCATACGCGTTCACTCAACAGGAACGTATGATGTCAACTCAGAAATGAAGTTCATAATCACAACAGAGAAAATAAGTCTAAATACTTCAAAATACATTGAATTATGGTATAATGATGAGGTATTTCCAATAGACATAAGGAATAGGGCTAAAGGGGATTATATAGAGTTTAATTTCGGCCGTAAGAAGTTGAAAGACCTACTGATTGACATGAAGATCCCACCTCATGAGCGTGATCGGCTGATTGTTGTCGCGAAGGGCCAAAAGATATTATGGATTCCTTCACTGGACGTACAATCATTCACCGCTACCGGTCAGAATAAACTGTATATGTATATAATCGATAAACCCGCCTCAAGCGATTGATAAACGCTTGCAATGGCCTTGAAGGCACTAGCCTTTTAAGGCCATTTATTTAGAAAACACGATGGCCAGCTATCTTAATGAGGAGTGAAAACATGGCACAGAAAAAACCAACCCCACCAAACAACAAAGCCAACAAAGTTGGTAACCTGGTCGTTATGATGCTCATATTGCTTTTCGTATTCATGGCAATATGGATGTTCCGTCAAGACGACACCGAACCTACAGAGTTAACGTATACCCAGTTCAGACGCGAATTGGTTGAACTTGATAATGTGGAGACCATCAAATCAACCCCGATTTCGGGAGACATCAACCAAGGCTCTTTTTATCTTGAGGGAAGACTTCGAGATAATACCGAGTATTTTCTAGAAGTCCCTACGCAAAGCGCACTGGATGAAATCCGTGAAGCGGCGTATCAGCAAGACGTCGAGTTTTCGCATGAACGCGGAACGACCTACGGATTTTGGAACATTTTCATCATCTTGCTTCCAATCATACTGATTATAATCTTTATCGGCTTCTTTATGCGTAGCAGCGGTGGTGGAAACAAAGCCTTCGACTTCGGTAAAAGTAAAGCCAAGCTCAACAAAGGAAAGACAACCACCTTCAAGCATGTCGCCGGTGTGGATGAAGAAAAACAGGAGCTCGAAGAACTCATCGATTTCTTGCGCAATCCTAAGAAATACATGCAGCTTGGGGCACGGATCCCTAAAGGTGTCCTTCTCGTAGGGCCACCGGGAACCGGTAAAACGCTTCTTGCCCGTGCGGTTGCCGGTGAATCGGATGTTCCGTTTTATTCCATCAGCGGTTCTGACTTTGTAGAGATGTTTGTCGGTGTCGGCGCAAGCCGTGTAAGAGACATGTTCAAGCAAGCAAAACAAAGCGCCCCCTGCATCGTCTTCATTGATGAGCTGGACGCCGTCGGACGTCAACGTGGTGCCGGACTCGGGGGAGGCCACGATGAGCGTGAGCAAACCCTCAACCAACTCCTGGTTGAAATGGACGGCTTCGGCATTAACTCCGGAATCATCGTCATGGCGGCAACAAACCGTCCTGACGTATTGGATAGCGCCCTTTTGAGACCCGGTCGTTTCGACCGTCAAATCACGGTCGGTCGCCCCGATATCAAGGGACGCGAAGAAATCCTTCAAGTCCACTCAAAGAACAAACGCATCGCAAAAGGCATCACGTTCAAAGATATTGCCAGAAGAACCCCTGGTTTTACAGGAGCGGATCTTGAGAACCTTCTCAACGAGGCCGCCTTGTTGGCCGCAAGAGAAAACAAGCCGGCCATAGAACTGCCGCATATTGATGAGGCGGTAGACCGTGTCATGATGGGACCTGCCAAAAAGTCTCGCGTATTCACCAAGCGGGAGCGCGATTTCATTGCGTACCACGAAGCGGGCCACGCCGTCATCGGACTCAAACTCGACAATGCGAACGTGGTTCATAAAGTGACCATTATTCCGCGCGGGCAAGCTGGCGGTTACAACCTCATGCTTCCTGAAGAGGAAGAGGCATTCCTCAAAACACGCAAGGGACTCATGGACCAGATTACCGGACTCTTAGGCGGACGAGTTGCCGAGGAAATCATATTCAACGAGGTTTCAACCGGCGCCCATAACGACTTCCAACGGGCGACAGAAATTGCACGCAGCATGGTTACCGAATACGGCATGAGTTCGCTCGGCCCTGTTCAATACGAGAAACGTAGCGGCAATGTCTTCCTTGGAAGAGACTACGCCGCCGACAAATCATTCTCGGACACAGTCGCACTCGAAATTGACAACGAAGTGAGAAAAATCATCAATGAAGCTTATGAAAAAGCAAGAAAAACCCTTAAAGACAATCTTGATCTCCTCAAACTGATCGCAACAACGTTGCTTGAGGTTGAAACACTTACCCGTGAGGACATTCATGAACTGGTCGAAAACAAGAAAATCGGCTGGCTTGAAAAGAAAAAACAGGCTGAGAAAGATGAGTCAGAGAAAGCCGACGAAAACCAAAAGGCAAAGACGGATTCCGAACAAAATGATGACTCGCAGTCTGATGACAAGGACGAGAAACAGTCCGAATCAAAGCAAAGCGACAGCAAAAAGGCCGATGAACCCGACAAAGAATCTGGATCAAAAAACAAAAAAGACTCTGAATAAACCATGGTAAAGAGGGTGTTTTCATCCTCTTTATCGATTAGAAGGAGCCAACATGCGCTTAGACAAATTTCTAAAGGTTTCCCGCATCATCAAACGTCGCAGCATCGCGAAAGAAATCTCTGACGCCGGACGCATCAAAGTGAATGGGAAAACCGCCAAGTCCAGCACTAAACTTGCCATTGGCGATACCATTTCCATTGCCTATGGCGATAAGAACCTGACCGTAAGAGTATCGGACTTCAAAGATTCCACCAAAAAGGAAGATGCTCGACTCATGTATGAAATCATCGAAGAAAAACGTGAAACGAACTAAAGCACTTCATTAGATTAGGAGTAATAACCATGGCTGAACTAACTGAACAAGAAAAAGTACGAAGAGAAAAATTGGATTTCCTGGAAGACTATAACGTTAACCCTTTCGGTGAACGTTTCGATCGCAATTCGAATACTGAGAAAATCAAAGACGCTTTCGATAAGTATTCGAAAGAAGAACTTGCGGAAATGGAACACCCCACATTAAAGATTGCCGGACGCATCATGACAAAACGTGGAAAGGGCAAAGCTGGATTCGCACATATCATGGATCAAAAAGGCCAGCTTCAGATATACGTTCGAAAGGATGCACTCACAGAACAGGAATTCGAGATATTCCAAAAAGCTGATCTTGGCGACATTGTCGGCGTCAAAGGGACCGTCATGAAAACCAAGATGGGCGAACTGTCGTTAAAACTGAGTGAATTCACGCACCTGAGCAAAGCATTGCGACCGTTACCGGAAAAATACCACGGACTCAAGGATGTCGAGGAACGCTATCGCAGACGCTATTTGGATCTAATGACCAATGAGGATACGCGCGAGACGTTCATTCTCCGCTCGAAAATCATTCGGGCTTTCCGACGCTACCTCGAAGACAAGGGTTACATGGAAGTAGAGACTCCTATTCTCCACCCGATCGTGGGCGGCGCTGCCGCTCGTCCGTTCAAAACCCATCACAATGCCCTGGATATGCCATTTTATCTACGTATCGCGCCTGAACTTTACTTGAAACGGTTAATCGTAGGAGGGTTCGAAGGTGTGTTTGAAATCGGCAGAACGTTCCGGAACGAAGGAATCAGCATCAAACACAATCCCGAGTTCACCATGATGGAGCTTTATGAAGCCTATGGCGACATGGAAAGCATGATGGAGCTGACCGAAGATCTGATCATCACCGTCACCGAGGAAGTTATGGGGACACTGGAAATCCAATACGGCGACCAAACCATAAGTCTGAAACGTGGTTGGGAACGGCTTCACATGGCCGATGCGGTCAAAGAA
This sequence comes from Mollicutes bacterium, assembly GCA_003554735.1. Lineage (GTDB taxonomy): Bacteria > Bacillota_I > Bacilli_A > Izemoplasmatales > Izemoplasmataceae > B1SED10-225. The sequence continues at coordinate 11,864 of PWHE01000071.1, forward strand.
CATGTCGGCATTGATTTTCGAAGAGAGGATCTTACCTTTGAAGAAGCGAAGGAATTCGCTCTCAAGAAAGGGCTTGAGATTGCTCCGCACTATACAGGGACCGGTCATATACTCAACCTTCTTTTCGAAAGTTTCGTTGAAGAGAAGATTGTTCAACCGACATTCGTTTATGGCCATCCCATCGAAATTTCACCGCTTGCAAAGAAGAACCCTGAGGATGGACGGTTCACCGACCGTTTCGAGCTGATCATCAACACGAGGGAATACGGAAACGCCTTCAGCGAGCTTAACAACCCGATAGACCAAAAAGAACGCTTTGAAGCTCAACTCAAAGAGCGGGACCTTGGAAATGTGGAAGCCAACGAGATGGACAATGACTATATCGAGGCACTCGAATACGGCATGCCACCGGCCGGCGGACTCGGCATCGGCATCGATCGATTGATTATGTTGCTGACGAACTCCAAATCCATCCGTGACGTCATTTTCTTCCCGCATATGAGACAAAAACATCAGTAACCCCCCGCAAAATCAAAAGCGACCAAAAGGTCGCTTTTTTCATTTTCGTCCGACGCCATAATCATTAGTATAACGTTGGCAACACGAAACGTCTTTGGTATATAATGTTGATAGAAAGCGAGGAGATCACATGATCTATCACAACATGCACGACTTGATTGGCAATACGCCGATCATCAAACTTAAAGCAATGACAAAACATCTTCAAGCCGATGTTTATGTCAAACTTGAATGGTACAACCCCGCAGGAAGCGTCAAGGACAGAATCGCCCTTTCCATGATCGAAGCCGCCGAGCGAGAAGGTCTTCTCAAGCCGGGAGACACCATCATAGAACCGACTAGCGGCAACACAGGTATCGGCCTCGCCATGGTCGCCGCCTCCAAAGGATACAGGTTAGTCATCACCATGCCTGACACACTCAGTGTCGAGAGAAGAAAAATCCTGAAAGGCTATGGTGCCAAGCTTATATTGACCGATGGGTCAAAAGGAATGAAAGAAGCCATCCGTGTAGCCACTGAACTTAAAGACGAACACGATTATTTCATGCCCATGCAATTCGACAATATTTACAATCCTGCCGCCCATATGCACAATACCGCCAAGGAAATCATTACCGATTTCCAGACATTGGATTATTTCGTGGTCGGTGTGGGTACCGGTGGAACCATCACCGGAACGGGTAAAACATTGAAAGAATACTACAAAAACCTCTCCGTCAAAGCTGTTGAACCCGAACATTCCGCCGTGCTTAGCGGAAAAAAGCCTTCCCCTCATAAAATCCAAGGCATCGGGGCCGGGTTTGTGCCAAGCATCCTGGACACAAGCGTCTATGACGAGGTGCTGACCATTTCAAACGAAGAGGCGTTTGAAACGGCGAGAGAACTCGCCCAAAAAGAAGGTATTTTCGGAGGCATATCCACCGGAGCGAACGTTAAAGCCGCTTTGAAAGTGGCAGAAAAGGCTGACAAGGATTCAATCATCCTGACCGTCTCACCGTCCAATGCGGAACGCTACCTTTCCACTGACCTTTTCAAGCCTTATGACGAGGAATAAAAAAGCATCAAAACCAATGGGTCATCCATTTGGTTTTGATGCTTTTTCTTCGCCTTTATTTGCCAGGCTGCATACCTCGCCGGTCGTGTTCTCATGCATTATGATTCGGGCCGGAATCCCGACAGCTGTCGCATGATCGGGAATGTCCCGCAACACCACAGCATTTGCGCCTATTTTGCTATAGGCACCAACTTTGATGTTGCCAAGCACTTTGGCTCCAGAAGCGATCATCGCGCCGGTACAGATGGTAGGATGGCGTTTCTCGCCCCGTTCGTTGCCTGTCCCGCCTAATGTGACTTCGTGATAAATCAAAACATCATCCGCAATCTGGGCAGTTTCCCCGATGACAACACCGGTCCCGTGATCGATGACAACGTTCTTTCCTAATTTGGCGGCAGGATGAATTTCTACACCGGTCAAAAACCTTGCAAGGGATGAGACGATTTTGGCAATGAGTTTGAGACGCAATTTCCAAAGAAGATGCGTAAGACGATAAATCCAAATGGCATGCATGCCATTGTACGTCAAAATGATCTCCAGAGCATGTCGGGCTGCGGGATCTTTTCTTTTAATCGTTTTTATGTCACTTATCAAACCCATAAATGTACTCCTTATTCAATAGAAGAGAAGAGGTCAGACCTCTTCTCCGATTTCAAACGGTTCCTGATTCGTAGAGAGTTCAACGTTCAAGTTTTCCGCAATTTCTACAAAAATGTCCGTTATACTCACATACTCGAACTCCAACTGTTTCACAATTTCATCGACGGCCTTATTCAAACGGTCAGCCGCGTAATCGAAATGATCATCTTTTTCAGCAATCATATTCTCAATCAGCGTTTCCACTTCGTTGAGCTCTGAGAAATCCAGTCCTTCTTCCTCGTATTCCTCTAAATCCGCTCTGAAATCCGCTATGAAAAGCAAGTAGCCCATCAAGGGGGAATACTCTTCAAAACGGCTGCAGTCGGATTGGAAAAGCTTCTCGTAGTAGATTCGGATGACTTCGAATTGGGTATGAATGTAATTCAAGCCAACCTGGAAGATGGTTCTGAGATCTTCACTGATGTCTTCTTGTTCGACTGCTCTTTCATAAATTTCATTCAACACTTTATACACAGGTTCAAGACGTGTGTATATCATCGAGTCATTCAATTTCAGTCGTTCAAGTATCTCGATGTTTTCCATTTTCCAGTTCGCGTAATCTTTGAGCACAATATGGAACTGATCCATATTCTCACGCTCCTCAAGCCTTGTTTGTAGAGCCAAACAGGTCCATTTTTTCTCTGACGACATTCATGATGGCTTCTACGCCGGGTGCCAGTAGTTTTCT
>PWHE01000083.1 GCA_003554735.1 Mollicutes bacterium
CGATTTTCAGTGGGTCGATCGCGACCAACATCCGACAAGGCGACGCATCCGCCGATTACGACAAGCTTGAAAAAAGCGCCCAGGAAGCGCTTCTGGGTGATTTCATCGATAATCAGGAAAACGGGTTCAACTATCTGGTGCGTTCCAAAGGATCCAACCTTTCGGGCGGTCAAAAACAGCGACTCTCCATCGCCAGAGCGATGGTCAAGCGTCCGCCGATTCTCATCTTTGACGATGCGACCAGCGCCGTCGACGCGCAAAGCGAACAAAAGATTCTCACCCATATCAACGGGCTTGAGTACAACCCCACTTTGCTTCTGATCAGCCAGAAAGTTTCCACCGTCCGCAAACTGGACCGCATTCTCGTCCTTGACAACGACGGACGCATCGACGGGTTCGACACCCATGAGGTCCTGATGGAATCGTCGCCGACCTACCGTGAGATTGCTCAATCGCAGCTTGGAAACGGAGGTGGCTACGATGTCAAATGACAAACGGATTCTTTCCAAAATGGAAATCAAGGAACGCCTGAAAAAAGACATCGATCCGACGGATCCGAAAAACCAGATGCGCTCGGGCATGGGGCGCCGGCGGACCAGCCCGGTCGGCTCCAAACCGAAAAACATCCGCCAGACCGTGTTTCGACTGCTTTCTTACATGGGGGTCTACAAATACGCGGTCCTTATGGTGTTCATCCTTCTTTTGGGCGCAACTCTCGCGACCCTCTACATCCCTACGCTCTTCGCCAACGGCATCGACCGCTACATCGCCGAGGAGGGCATTCTCGAAGATTTCCGGGAGAACTTCGACCCGACCGGCCTTTACCGCATCGTCGGCATCATGCTTGCGCTCGCTTTCTTTGGCAGCATTGTCCGTTTCTTTTCCCGTTTCGTGATGGTCCGCATCACCCAGCAAGTCGTCAAAAAAATCCGCAAGGATGCGTTCGACAAGCTGATGAAAGCACCGGTCGAATACTACGACAAACAAGGCAGCGGCGACATTGTGAGCCGTATCTCCAATGACGTCGAGCTGATCTCGAATTCGCTCGGGCAGACCATCCTTGAAGTGCTGGGCTCCTCGATTACCATCCTCGGTGCCTTCGTGCTCATGTTCATGCTGAACTGGATACTCGGGCTTGTGGTCGTAATATACATCCCGGTCATGATCCTTTTCACCGTGAAAATATCGAAAAAAACACGCAAGGGTTTCAAAGAGCAGCAGATCCACCTCGCTTCCCTCAACGGCATCATCGAAGAAAGCGTGAGCGGTCTCAAGACCGTCAAACTCTACAACCAGGAACAGCCGTTCACTGAAGAATTCCGCGAAGAGAACGACAAACTCAAACGCGCCGGATTCATCGCCCAGTTTTTCTCGGGTCTGATCTGGCCGTTCATCCATTTCATGAACAACCTCATCTTCCTCAGTGTCATCGCGGTGGGGGCTCTGTTGTACCTGACAACCCCGCTTGTGACGATCGGTCAGATCGCCGGAGTGTCTCAGTATTCACGGCAGTTCATCATTCCCATTTCCAACCTGGCTCAGCTTTTCAACGCACTGATGCAGGGGATTGCGGGTGCTGAACGCGTGTTTGAACTCATCGACGCCGAAAGCGAATACGAAGTGGACGGAAGGAAACCGATCGGCAAGCTTGACGGTGAGATCGAGTTCGAGAACGTCCGTTTCGGTTACACCGACGACGTCACCGTGCTCAGTGACGTCAGTTTCCATGCCAAAAAAGGGGAAATCATCGCCATTGTCGGACCGACCGGTGGCGGAAAGACCACGACCATCAAACTCCTGAACCGCTTTTATGACATCGGCGAGGGCGCCATCCGACTCGATGGCGTCGATATCCGGACCTATCGCATGGATGAACTCAGAAAACGGATCGGTGTGGTGCTTCAGGATACGCACCTCTTCAAGGGAAGCGTATTTGACAACATCCGTTACGGCGACCTTGAAGCAAGCGAGGATGAAGTATACGCCGCCGCGAAAATGGCCAACGCCCATGATTTCATCGTCAAGCTCCCAAAAGGGTATGCGACCGAAGTGTATGAAGGCGGTCAGAACTTTTCGCAAGGCGAACGACAGCTCATCAGCATCGCACGCACCATCCTCAACAACCCCGATCTTTTGATTCTCGATGAGGCGACCTCCAACATCGATACGCGCACGGAAGCGAAAATCCAGGACAGCATGAAAAAGCTGATGGAAGGCAGGACCTCCATCGTGATCGCCCACCGCCTGCAGACCATCCGCGAAGCGGACCGTATTCTCGTGATTGACCAGGGTAGACTGGTCGAAAGCGGCGACCATGAATCGCTCCTTGCGAAAAAAGGATTCTACCATGGCCTTTACAAAGCGCAGTTCGAACAGTAAGGCATCACTTTGATAAACACTGTTTCACCAAAGGGCCATCTTTCGGAAACAGAAATCCAGACAAGCTTTTTTATAAAATTACAAAAAAGTCTTGAAAAGCCTTTATCCATGTGATAGCCTTATACATGTGAAGTAAAAAATCTTGACAGACAGGAGTGATCGCGATGCTCAGACTGCCAATCACTGACTTACACGCATATTCAAACCATCACTCCGAACGAAAGAAGTGTATCTTTTAGGCATGACATAGATACGCACAAGGCTTATACACGCCCTCTATCGCTTGGATAGAGGGCGTTTTTTATTTTCTTACACCGAGGTGGACATTATGAAACGATTCAAACAATTCACGCAATGGATGAAAGGTCATATTCATCTTTATATCATAGGGTTTGCGCTGCTGATCGCGAGTCAGTACCTGACAACGCTGACCCCGCTTTTCGTGCAGCATATTGTCGATGCGGTTTTCGCCGACAAACCCTCCGCGTTGCCCGGTTTCATCGCCGGGTTGCTTGAAGGGGATACGCTCAGCACCACATTGCTGCTGGTTGCGCTGGTCAGTGTGGGATTCACCCTGATCCGGCTCGTATTTGTATTTTTGCAACGGACCGTGATTGCGATTTTCAGCGAAAATGTCGCATACGTGCTGCGGAATACGCTTTATGACCGACTCCAGAACCTTTCTTTTTCCTATCACACCCAAGCGGAAACCGGCGACCTCATCCAACGTGCGACGACGGATGTGGACACCTACCGCCGTTTCATCGGCGAACAGCTGATCGATGTGCTGAGACTCTTTTTCCTGATGAGTTTCGCGATTGTCCAGATGGTGCGCATGGACATTCCGCTCACGTTGATTTCACTGATCATGACCCCCATCATCTTCACAAGCGCCACCATCTATTTCATCAAGGTACGCCATGTGTTCGAACGTGTTGAAAAAGCGGAAGGCAAGATGACCAATACCGTGCAGGAGAATGTGACGGGTTCACGCGTCGTCAAGGCGTTCCAAAACGAATTGCACGAGATTGAGAAGTTCGATGAAACCTCTATGACGTTCCGGGATGAAAACATGAAACTCTCGCAACTCATGGCTCTGTTCTGGTCCTCCACCGACTTTCTGATTTTCCTGCAGTACACACTCACCGCCTCATTCGGCATCTATTTCACCGTAAGCGGAACATTGGATGCGGGTCAGTTCATCGCTTTTTTGAGCCTTCTGGGGATGATCGTGTGGCCCTTGAGACAGCTCGGCCGTCTGATCGGTGACTTCGGTAAGACGACCGTCGCCCTCGAACGGATTGATGAAATCATGGCCAATCCGAGCGAGCATGAGGGCGACAGCGACTTCAAACCCGACATCCAGGGACATATACGTTTCAACCATGTCGGCTTTCAGTTTGACGATGACGACAAGCCGTTGTTAAAAAACATCGACTTCGAAGTCAAACCTGGCGAGACCCTTGCGGTCATCGGCAGGACGGGAAGCGGAAAATCCACACTCATGAACCTCATGGTACGATTGCTTGAGTGCACGGAAGGAAGCATCACCATCGACGGGCATGACATCAAGCGCATCAACAAGAAACATCTGCGCGACAAAGTCGGCATCATCCTTCAAGAGCCGTTTCTCTATTCCAAGAGCGTCTATGAAAACATCGGCATCATGAAGCGCAACGCGAACCCCGAACTGATTGAAAACGCCGCCACCATTGCGAGTGTCCATGACGACATCGTCGGATTTGAAGCGGGTTATAAGACCGTTGTGGGCGAGCGTGGCGTGACCCTTTCGGGAGGACAGAAGCAACGGCTCGCGATCGCACGGATGCTCCTTGAGAACAAGCCGGTTCTGGTATTTGACGATTCACTCAGCGCCGTGGACACAGAAACCGACATCCAGATCCGTCGCGCCCTCATGCATCACTGGAAAGAAACCACCGTGTTCATCATCACGCATCGCATCACCACGGCGATGGAAGCGGATAAAATCATCGTCCTTGAGGACGGTATCATCAAGGCGGTGGGGACGCATGGCTCACTGCTTGAACAAGGCGGGCTTTATGCCGATCTTTACCGACAACAGAACAATCTGGCAGACGATTTGCCGAAGGAGGGGTGAGAATGGAACATTTTGAAGAAGAAACGTATCAGGACATGTCTTTAAACACCGGGACATGGCGGCGCATTTTCTCATTCATGCGTCCATTGAAACGCTATATCTATCTTATCATCGCCCTGGCGACCCTCCTTGCAATCGCCGATGCGGCCTACCCGCTCATCAACCGTTATGGAATTGACTACATCATCGAGGAAAGAGACCTTTCGAGGTTGCCGCTTTTCATCGGCATTTATGTGTTCTACATGTTTTTTGTGGCAATCTTGGTCTATGCGTTCATCTATGTCGCGGAGAAGCTACAACACGAACTCGCCTACATCATCCGGAAGAAGGCCTTCAAAAATCTCCAGGAACTCCCTTTTTCGTACTATGACAGGACGCCGGTGGGCTGGATCATGGCCCGCATGACCTCGGACTCGCGTCAGCTTTCCGACATCCTCTCATGGGGCCTGGTCGACATTACCTGGGGCGGCATGATGATGCTCATCCTGATCGGCGTCATGCTTTATTTGAACGTGCAGCTCACACTTATCACCCTTGGTGTCCTGCCTGTGCTCATCTATCTGTCATGGTTCTTCAGAAAGCGGATTCTCAAAGCCTATCGTGACATCCGCAAGCAGAACTCCAAAATCACCGGTGCCTTCAATGAAGGCATCAGCGGGGCGAAGACGACCAAGACGCTCGTCTTGGAAGAGACCAATTTCCAGGATTTCGACATCAAGACCGCCAACATGCGCAGACATAGCATTCGTGCGGCGGTATTCGCATCGCTATACTTCCCCTCCATCCTCTTCGTGGCCTCGATCGCCACGGCGTTGATTTTCTATTTCGGAGGCATCGATGTCTCGAACGAGGTCATCACCATCGGTTTGCTTTATGTGTTTGTCAGCTACGTCGGACAATTTTTCGACCCGATCATGCAGCTCGCGAACTCCCTCGCGCAGTTTCAACAGGCTCAGGCCAGTGCCGAACGGGTCGTGAGTCTCATCGATGCCGAACCCGACATCAAAGACACTCCAGAAGTAATCGAAAAGTACGGGACTATGGAAGAGCCGATCAAGGCGAACTGGGAATCGATCACCGGCGCCATCCGTTTTGAGAACGTCTCGTTCAAATACAAAAAGGGTGAACAAGTCCTTGAGGATTTCAACCTCAGCGTCAAAGCCGGTGAATCGGTCGCGCTGGTCGGTCATACGGGAGCGGGGAAAAGCACCATCGTCAACCTGATCTGCCGTTTTTACGAACCGACCGGTGGGCGCATCCTCATCGATGGAAAAGATTACAGGGAACGAAGCGTTCATTGGCTTCATTCGCATCTTGGCTATGTGCTTCAAAGTCCTGAGCTCTTTAGCGGATCCATTCGCGAGAACATCCGTTACGGAAACCTCTCCGCCACCGACGAGATGATCGAAGAGGCGGCCAGACTCGTCGGCGCGCATGATTTTATCATCGGTTTCAAAGACGGTTATGACACCGAGGTGTCCGAAGGCGGATCGAGACTCTCGGTCGGTCAGAAGCAACTCATCAGTTTTGCGCGCGCCCTGATCGCGAACCCGAGTATTCTCATCCTTGACGAGGCGACCAGCTCGGTGGACACGGAAACCGAACAACGCATTCAGCGCGCCATCGAGACGGTCATGGAAGGGCGGACCTCATTCGTCATCGCGCACCGTCTTTCGACCATCGTCAAGGCGGACAAGATTCTTGTGCTCGAACACGGCAGAATCCTTGAAAGCGGGACCCATGCGGAGCTTCTTGAAAAGGGCGAACACTACTATAAGCTCTATACCAACCAGTTCAAAGAACCGTCCCTGAACTAAAGCACTCTTCGGAGTGCTTTTTCTTGTGTCGGGAGTGTTTCAGAGCCGCATAGTATGATATGATAAAAGTAGATAGCACAACCAGGAGAGGATGAGAACATGAAAGTGATCGTCATTGGCGGCGTCGCCGCCGGCATGAGCGCCGCATCCAAACTCAAACGCCTCATGCCGGAGAGTGAAATCGTCGTCTATGAGAAAGGCGAAGACCTTTCCTATGGAGCCTGCGGCATGCCCTACTACATAAGCGATGTGATCGGCGAAGAGAGCAAGCTGGTCGCCCGAACCAAGGCGCAATTCGAAGAAAAAGGCATCCGTGTACGGGTGAATACCGAAGCGACCGGAGTGGACACGGAAAAGCGGGCAGTAACGTTGAAAGAACGCCCCTCGGGTGAAACCTATGAAGATGTCTACGACAAACTGATCATCGCCTCGGGCGCCGGTGCCATCCGTCTGCCCGTTGAAGGCAGAGAATCAAAGAGGATTCATGTCGTGAACACCCTTGAGGATTCAAGAAACCTCAAAAAAGCCCTCAACAAACCGGACGTCAAAGACGTCGCCGTCATCGGTGGCGGATTCATCGGCATCGAAATGGTCGAATCCATCCGCGAAATGGGGTTGAACGCCCATCTTGTCGAATTGGAGAACCAAGTGCTTCCGGGCTATGACAAGGATATGATGGAACATGTCAGGAAGTCGCTTGAGGACCATGCGGTAAGTCTTCATCTTGAAGAAGAGGTTACGGCCTATGAAGAAAAAGACGGACGCATCATCGTCCATACCAAAACGACGTCCTTCGGCGTCGACCTTGTCATCGAAGCGATCGGGGTGAGACCCAATACCGGATTTCTGAAAAACACACCCGTCGAACGCATCAAGAACGGCGCCATCCTTGTCAATGACCGCAACGAGACCTCGGTCAGGGACATTTATGCCGCCGGAGACTGCGCGACCGTCTATCATCGGCTGAAATCCTCATACGAAGCGTACATTCCCTTGGGCACCCATGCGAACAAGGCCGGACGCGTCATCGCCGAGCAAATCAGCGGCAGTGACAAGCGGTTTGAAGGCGTCATCGGATCATCGGTCTTAAAAGCGTTCGAACTTACCGTCGCCAAGACGGGACTGACAGAAAAAGAGTGCAAGGCGCTCGGAATCGATTACGGAAGCATTTCGGTCAAAGCCGCCAATCAAGCGGGCTATTACCCCGGCGCCAAACCCGTTTTCATCAAACTCACATACGATACCCACACCTGCAACCTGCTCGGCGCCCAGATGGTCGGCGAAAAAGGGGTCGGTTCACGCATCAACATTTTCGCGACCGCGATATGGAACCGGATGAGCGCAGAAGCGGTCTCGGATATGGACCTTGCCTATGCCCCGCCGTTTTCACCCGTATGGGACACGGTGCAGATTGCGACCAATCAGATAAAATGTCAAAGGAGTGATTCCCATGAAAAATAATGTTGGAAAAGTGGACCAGACCATTCGCTACATCCTTGCGATCGTTCTCATTGTGATTGCGGTCATCTTCGAAGGCCCGTTCTTCTGGCTGATCATCCCAGCGGTGATCCTCGGTTTCACCGCCGCCATATCCTGGTGTGGTTTTTACAAGCTTTTCAGTATCAACACGTGTAAATTCGACAAAAAGAAGTAACAGAAATTCACCCTCGCAAGAGGGTTTTTTTCTTGAAATAAAAGCAAAATAGTTGTAATATAAGTGTGAGATATGTATTATAGATATAAAACAATCGATTTATTCAGAGGTGAGCCCATGCGTAAAAAAAGCAAATCGCAAAAAGTGTATGATTATATAGAAGAACTCGTCATCAGCGGCGAGATCAAACCGGGCGAACGGCTTCCCAGTGAAGCGAAACTCGGTGAAATTCTGAACGTCAGCCGTGTTTCGGTGCGTGCCGGCATCGAAAAGCTTTCCGCAATCGGCCTCGTCAGCAAGAAAAAAGGCGGCGGAACCTATGTCAACAAACCGAAAAACGAAAATTATCTCTCCGTGTTCACCCCGACGCTATTGCATAATACAGACTATCTTGAGATGATGGAGATACGCCGTGCGCTCGATTCGCTGAGCGTCCAGCTATGCGCCAAGCATATCACCGAAGCCGGCATCCGCAAGCTCGGTGCCATTGTCGAGCAGATGACGGACATCGAGGACGAATACGACTTTTTCGACCTGGACAAGAAATTCCACCTCCTGATCAGCAAATATTCAAAGAACCGCTTCCTTCACAACATCCACATCATCATCTGGGACGTGCTTCAAAAGACACTCCGGTCCAACTACAACACCGTGACCAAACAGGACCGCTCGACCGACCGCGTCGAAGAACATCGCGACATCTATGACGCCATCGTCAACAAGGACGAAGACCTGGCTCGCATCTACACGGTCCGTCATCTTGAGCGGATCATCGACACCTTCAACTGCGAGTACAACGAGGCGTACCTGGAAGCGAAAGAGAAAGAAAAAAAGAAACAGTAAAATCTGTTTCTTTTTTTCAAATTCTATGATAAAATCGTTATCGATGCCAGCGTGGCGGAATTGGTAGACGCGTCAGACTCAAAATCTGATGGGGTTCGCTCCGTGTCGGTTCGAGTCCGACCGCTGGTATTTTTTTTATGCCTTGTGATCGCTTATGACGTCCACGAAGGCATCCACGATATCGGCATCATAGTATTTGTCTTTTTTGCGCTTGAGTTCTTCAAGCGCTTTTTGTTTGGAGAGGGGTTTGGGGCGATAGTGTTTTTCCTTGGTCATGTTCTCATAGGAATCGATGACCCTGAAAAGCCGTGACGTATAGGGAATGTCCTTGCCGGAAAGCCCGAAGGGATAGCCGCTGCCATCGACATTCTCATGGTGGGTGAGAATGGAATAGGCCACGTTTTTGAGTCTGGGAAGCGCATTGGCGATGCGGTAACCGATCTCGGTGTGTTGCTCGATTTCGGCTTTCTCCTCTTTACTGAGTGCGCCCTCTTTTTCAAACAGATACGTGTCGATCGATATTTTTCCGATGTCGTGCAATTCGATGAGCTGCCTGAGTTCCCGTTCATACTCGTAAGGGATGTCGAGTGCTTTGGAAAGGGCGTCGGCGAGTGTGTTGAGCCGCTTGATATGGCCTTCGCATTCATCGGTCTTTTTGAACATGGTGTGTGTGAGATTCTGGATGATGGTGCCGCTTTGTTTGTTGTATTCGTGGAGTTTGTCCTTATAAAGCATGTTCTCCGCCCGGATGAAGGTGTTCCTGAGTGGCTCGTCCCCTTGTCTTTTTGCGTGTCCGAGGGCTGCGGAAGGAATGATGTCCTCATCGTCCTTGTGAATTTTTTCCTTGATGGCTTTCTCGATTGTCTTTATGTCTTCTTCATCATAGGATTCCATAAGAATGATGAACTCATCCCCGCCCAGACGGCATATCGTGCTGGTCATCGGAAACGTTTCGCGGAGCGCATCGGCGAAGTATTTGAGCAGTTCATCGCCATAGGTGTGGCCGAATACGTCGTTGACCAGTTTGAGGCCGTTGATGTCGGCAAGGACGATGCCGATGTTTTCAAGGGGTTCATAGCGTTTGAGGATTTCTTCGTAATAACGTCGGTTGTAAAGACCGGTGAGGTCATCGTGATATGAAATGTGCGTGAGTTCCTTCTCTCTTGTCTTGCGTTCGGTGATGTCGATGCCGGTTGAAAGCATGAGCCTGAGTCCGTATTCGTTATGGCCCACGAACGCGGAGTGCCAGTGAAGATGGAAAATCGATCCGTCTTTGGCTCTGAGCCGTTCGGTGCCGTGATCGACCGTGCCTTCGATGTCATAAAGTTTCATGGCGTCTTCATAAAGCCGTTTGGCGTGCTCGGGATAGGCTTTCTCGATCCAGGCGCGCATGGTAGGAACCTCTTCAAGATCATAGCCGCTCAGCTGTTTCAATGAATCGCTCATCGCAATGATCCGCATGTCTTCGGTATGAAGCAATGCCGGCACCGGCGAGGTCTCAATCGTTTTGAACAGCACGGAGCGTTCGTTTCTGAAACTTTTTGCGAAATCCTCCTGCGCGTCCAATTGATCCTCTTTTACGTCAATTTCCTCCTGGAACTGCCTTTTTAAGGCAATGAATAAAACAAAAATGATGAGCGTCGAAATCAAAACAAAAAGGAGTCCCTTGATCACGGAATAATAGATAAAATCCTCGGAGACCCCGAAAATGACAAACGTAAACCAGTCCGAAAAAAGAATCCAAAGGATTCCGAATACCCCATAAACTGCAGCCACAATGCCCGCATGTCTGGTTTTAAACCCCATAAACATCACATCCCAATTTCATTCTATCACATTCTAATTCAGGCGACCACCATTCTTTCATGTCAGAAATTTTTCTAAAAAAATGGTGCGTTAATTAGAACTTGCTTTTCGTCGTTCATCCGCTTGCTTAACACAAAAAAATAAGCTATAATTAGGAATTGTTAGGGCTTACAAATTTTACTGTGAAAGGAAGGTTGCATGAAGAAAACCGTGCTTTACGACCATCACGTCAAACTTGGCGCGAAAATGGTGGAATTCGCCGGCTTTGAAATGCCGATCCAATATTCTTCGATAAAAGAGGAACATCACGCGGTTCGCCACGATGCGGGTCTTTTTGATGTCTCGCACATGGGGGAGATCAAAGTGATCGGTGAGGACGCGACACGATTTTTGGACCATGTCTACACCAATAACGTCAATGCGATGACCGCGAATCAGATTCTCTATGGTTTTTTCCTGTATGAAAATGGTGGGGTCGTCGATGACCTCCTGGTCTATAAAGTAAACGACGAACATTATCTGCTTGTCGTCAACGCTTCGAATACCGAGAAAGATTATCGCTGGCTGCTTAAACAAAGTGACGGCTTCGATGTGTCGATCATCAATGCGAGCGATGAATACAGCGAACTCGCCCTGCAAGGCCCCAAAGCGGAGGCGATGCTTCAAAAGCATACCGACTACGCTTTGGATTCGCTCAAGTTCTTCACGTTTGACGATGTCCAACTCGAGAACGCCGAATTTCTGGTCTCGAGAACCGGTTATACCGGTGAGGACGGATTTGAGATCTATGGCGATCATGAAGCGGTCAAAGTGCTATTCAAAAAACTTCTTCTTGAGCATCATGATCTCAAACCGTGCGGCCTCGGCGCCAGGGACACCTTGCGTTTTGAAGTTGCGCTGCCGCTTTACGGGCATGAGATCAGCGAAACCATCACCCCGCTTGAGGCGGGTTACAAATTCGCCGTCAAGATGGACAAAGGCGATTTCATCGGGAAGGATGCGCTTCAAAAACAGCTAGAAGAAGGACTCACGCGCCGCATCGTCGGCCTGAAAATCCTTGATAAAGGCATTGTCCGCGAAGGTGCGGATGTTTACGTGGGTGATGAAAAGGTCGGGCATGTGACGACCGGGTATCTCTCGCCGTCCTTGAACAAGGCGGTCGCCCTGGCTCTGGTCGACAAGCCGCATGACAAAAGAGGCACCGAACTTTCAATCAACGTCCGCAAACGTTTCTTGAAAGCCAGAGTCGTGAAAAAGAAATTATACACCAAATAAAAATAATAGGAGTGATTGCGTAATGAAAACACCAAAGGAATTGTATTATACCGAATCACATGAATGGGTCAAAATCGAAAATGGGCAGGCTATCTTCGGCATCACGGACTTCGCGCAGAGCGAACTCGGCGAAGTGGTCTTCGTGGAGTTGCCCGAAGAAAGCGACGAAGTCACCAAAGGCGAAGAATACGCGACCATTGAAAGCGTCAAGGCCGCCTCGGACATCAACGCGCCGATCAGCGGTGTCATCGTTGAAGTGAACCAGGAACTCGAGGATTCGCCCGAACTGATCAACGACGACCCTTATGAAAACTGGATTGTCAAGATTGAAATCGAAGACAAGTCCGAAGTGGACGATCTGCTGAGCGCCGAGGATTACGAGAAACTCACCAAATAACGAGGGGGACTTTTATGTTCAAGTATCTGCCGCATACACATGCGGATATCGAAGCGATGCTCAAAAAGATAGGCGTCAGCTCGATCGACGAACTTTTCCGCGATGTCCCTGCAAGTCTCAAGGACTTCGGGGAACTCGACGTACCATCCGCGATGAGCGAACTCGAGCTCATGAATCACATGAAATTGCTCGCCGGCATGAACAAGCCGCTGATTCCTTTCATGGGCGCGGGCGCCTACGATCATTACACACCGAGCATCATCAACCACCTGATCAACCGTCAGGAGTTTTTGACAGCCTACACACCTTACCAGCCCGAGGTCTCGCAAGGGACCCTGCAATACATTTTCGAATACCAGAGCATGATCACACAGCTCACCGGCCTCGAAGTGTCGAACGCGAGCATGTATGACGGTGCGACGGCGACCGCCGAGGCCATGTTCATGGCCCATGCCATCCGTCGCAAGCAAAAAGAGATACTCGTCAGCGAAACTGTCAATCCCAACATCATGGCGGTGCTTCGCACCTACGCCGAACCGCAGGATATCAAGCTGACCATGATCGATGCGGATGACGGGCAGACCTCACTTGAGGATCTCAAACGCAAGCTTTCCGACGATGTCGCCGGCGTCATCGTCCAATCGCCGAACGTCTATGGGGTCATCGAGGATTATGAAGGCTATAGCGAGGCCATCAAGGAGAAGAAGGCCCTTTTCATCATCAATCAGGACCCTTCGACCCTTTCCCATCTCAAGACACCCGGTGAATACGGCGCGGACATCGCCGTAGGCGAAGCGCAGTCCCTGGGCGTTCCTTTGTCCTATGGCGGCCCATACATCGGCTACATGGCCACACTCAAAAAACACATGCGCAAAATGCCCGGACGCATTTGCGGCGTCACCAAAGATGCGGACGGCAAGCGCGCCTACGTGCTGACGCTTCAGGCACGCGAACAGCATATCCGCCGTGAAAAGGCCAATTCGAACATCTGTTCGAACCAATCCCTGATGGCGCTTTTTGTGACCATATACATGGCCACCATGGGGAAAAAAGGCCTTTATGAGGCGCAACAGATATCCTACAATCATGCGCATTACCTTCATGCGATGCTGCTCAAGCTGCCACAGTTCGAAGCGGCGTTCGACCGCCCCTTCTTCAAGGAATTCACCCTGAAGTCGACCATCGACACCGACCTCATGAACGCCAAGCTTCAAAAACATGGTTTCCTCGGTCCTTTGGACCACGGCATGTTCGACGAAAACCAAAAAGGACTGGTCACGTTCGCCGTGACCGAAAAGCGAACCAAAGAAGAGATGGACGCTTTGGTCCGCATACTGGGAGGTCTTTAAGATGTATTATAAAGAGACGATATTCGAACGAAGCCAAAAAGGCCGAAAGGGATATTCCCTCCCAAACAGTGAAATCAAGGACTATCCGCTCGATGACAAACTGAAGCGAAGCGACTGCCCTGGCCTTCCCGAAGCATCCGAGTTCGACGTAGTCAGGCACTACACGAACGTCAGTTTCAAGAACCACGGCATCGAGACCGGGTTCTATCCGCTTGGGTCCTGCACGATGAAATACAACCCGAAAATCAACCAGGACATCGCAGCGATGGAGGCATTTTCCTCCATTCATCCCTACCAACCGGTCGAGACGGTTCAGGGATTGCTCAAGATCTATTACGATACGCAACGCATGCTTTCTGAAATCAGCGGACTCGACACCTACTCGCTCAACCCCTACGCAGGGGCGCACGGCGAACTCGTCGGTCTGATGATCATCAAAAAATACCACAAAGACAAAGGGGACATCAGACGCACCAAGATCATCGTCCCCGATTCGGCGCACGGCACCAACCCCGCGAGCGCTACGGTAGCGGGCTTTGAAAGCGTCGAAGTGAAGTCGAACGCCGATGGCACGGTCAACATCGAAGACCTGAGGAACGTTGTCGACGAGACCACCGCAGGCATCATGCTTACCAACCCGAACACCGTAGGCATGTTCGAGAAGGATATCCTCGAAATCCAGAAGATCATCCACGATGCGGGCGGGCTGCTTTATTACGACGGTGCGAACCTCAACCCGATGCTCGGTGTGGCAAGACCGGGCGACATGGGTTTCGACATTATGCACATCAACCTGCACAAGACCTTCTCCACCCCGCATGGCGGTGGCGGACCCGGTTCAGGCCCCGTCGGCGTGACCAAGCGTCTCAAGAAATACCTTCCCGCACCGGTGGTGCGCAAGGCGGGCGACCTTTATCTGATCGATTACTCGAACGAGGACTCGATCGGTCAGATTTCCCACTTCTACGGCAACATGGGCGTGGTCATCCGCGCGTATGCCTACCTCATGACCAACGGCAAGGAACG
>PWHE01000069.1 GCA_003554735.1 Mollicutes bacterium
TCGACACGTGTCTTGTCCACGTCATACTTGACGCGTTGAACAGGGGTATAGATGCTGTCGATCGGAATGACGCCGACTTTCTTGTTGAACTGTTTGTTCTTCTCAGCGCTGACATAGCCGATGCCTTTGCGTGCCGTCAGAGTGGCGGTGAAGCGCCCTTCGTTGAGGGTGGCGATATGCTGGTCCTTGTTGATGATGGTGACATCCGGATCGCCTTTGGTGTCAATGTCGGCGGCGGTAATCTCTTTAGGTCCTTCGACATCAATCTCCAGAACCTTTTCAATGTCCGGATTCGGTTCGCCGTCCTCGTCGGTGTCATCGATGGTAAGGATGACATCCTTGAGGTTCAACACGATGGATGTGACGTCTTCGACAACGCCTTCGATAGAAGAAAATTCGTGTTGAACGCCTTCGATTTCAGCGTTTACGATTGCCGCACCGGGCAGTGAGGAAAGAAGAATACGGCGCAGTGCGTTTCCGAGGGTGATCCCGTAACCGCGTTCGAGCGGCTTGATCTCAAACGCACCTTTGGTGTCTTCATCCTGGATAATATTCGTTTCAGGCTTTTCAAATTTTAAGTCTTTCAAAAGAACAACCTCCCTTGTTTTCCTTCAAAACTAGCCACGAGGTCGTTTTGGTGGACGACATCCGTTGTGTGGAATTGGTGTCTCATCTTTGATTGCAGTAATCTCTAATCCCGCGGTTTGTAATGAGCGAATCGCTGCTTCACGTCCGGGCCCTGGGCCTTTGACGGACACTTCTACTTTCTGGACTCCGTGTTCCATAGCGGCTTTTGCACACGCTTCGCTGGCAATCTGTGCTGCGTATGGTGTTGATTTACGGCTTCCTTTGAATCCAAGCGCGCCCGCGCTTGTCCAAGCGATTGCGTTGCCGCTTGGGTCGGTCACGGTGATGATTGTGTTATTGAAGGTAGAGTGGATATGGGCGACGCCGGAAGGAATGTTTTTCTTTGCGCGACGTTTGGTTCTTGTTTTTGTTTTACGTGCCATTTAGTTTCGCCTCCTATTTCTTTTTCTTCGCTACTGTCTTCTTGGGTCCTTTGCGAGTACGGGCGTTGTTGCGGGTCTTTTGACCGCGGACAGGTAGCTTTCTACGATGACGCAAACCTCTGTAACTGCCGATTTCCTGCAGTCGCTTGATGTTCAGGGATACTTCGCGTCTTAGGTCCCCTTCGGTTTTGAATGTCGATACGGCTTCACGGATTCTTTTAAGTTCGTCGTCACTCAGATCCTTTGTGCGCGTCTCTTCGTTGACGTTGGCTTGTTTAAGAATATCTTGTGATAGGCTTTTTCCGATGCCGTAGATGTATGTTAGCGAGATAACGATGCGTTTGTCTCTTGGAATGTCTACTCCTGCGATACGTGCCATAAATGCACCTCCTATTAACCTTGTCTTTGTTTATGTTTGGGATTGTCGCAAATGACCATGACTTTGCCTTTACGCTTGATCACTTTGCATTTATCACAAATCTTTTTGACTGATGGTCTAACTTTCATTATTGATTTTCCTCCTTTGGAGCCTCTCAAAAATAATTATTTGTGCCTGTAGGTAATGCGCCCACGTGTTAAATCGTACGGCGAGAGTTCAACCGTCACTTTGTCGCCAGGTAGAATGCGTATGTAATACATACGGATTTTACCCGAAACGTGAGCTTTGATTCGATGGCCGTTGTCAAGTTCTACCAGAAACTCCGTGTTTGGCAGCGCCTCGACGATTTTGCCTTCCATCTCAATCTTTTCTTCTTTAGCCATGATGATTTCCTCCTTTTAGCGCGGTTAAAAGTATATGGGATTCTTCGGTAATGAGCACTGTGTGTTCAAAATGCGCACTGTTGGATGTGTCCGTCGTTACGGCTGTCCATCCGTCTTCGAGCACCTTGACGCCTTTGTCTCCGGCGTTAACCATCGGTTCGATGGCCAGTGTCATTCCGGGCTTGAGAACCGGTCCCTTGGCCGGGGGACCATAGTTGGGAATCTGCGGGTCTTCGTGCAGGTTTTTCCCGATGCCGTGCCCGACGAATTCCCTGACAATACTGAAACCTTCCGCTTCTGCGTAAGACTGAATCGCATGCGATATATCACTCAGGCGGTTGCCCGCTTTGGCATGTTTGAGTCCTTCAAACAGAGATGCTTCGGTGACTTCAAGCAGTCGCTTGGTCGTCTCATCGATGGTTCCGACGGGATACGTCCAAGCAGAATCGCCGTGATACCCTTTGTAGTTCGCTCCGATATCCACCTTTACGATGTCACCGCTTTTCAAGATGCGGTCTTTCGATGGAATACCGTGTACCACTTCCTCGTTGATGGAAGTGCATGCGCTACCTGGGAAACCACCATATCCTTTGAAGGAGGGTGTTGCACCGTGTTTGAGGATCACATCCTCGACGATGGCGTCGATATCCTGTGTGGACATTCCCACACGGATGGATGCTCGTACGGCTTGGTGAGCCAGTGCGACGATGCGCCCTGCCTCTTTCATTAGTTCAACTTCTCGTGCACTTTTTCGGCTGATCATGTAAGATCCCTCAACGCTTTCCTGATATCACGGTAGACAGCCTCGAATGACTGCATGCCGTTGATGTTGACAAGCACGCCTCGACCCTTGTAATAGTCGATGATCGGTCGTGTTTTCTCTTCATAGATCCGGAGTCGGTTTCTTACGGACTCGAGCTTGTCATCGGGCCGTTGATAGAGTTCGCCTCCACATTTGTCGCAGACGCCTTCCTCTTTGGGAGGCTTGAAATGCGTGTGGTAGGTATAACCGCAATCACGGCAGACACGGCGTCCGACCATGCGTTCCAGAATGACTTCTTTGTCGACGACGATGTTGATGACCGCCGTCAATTTGGAGCCCATCTCTTGAAGCATGTCATCAAGCGCGTGCGCCTGAGTGACCGTGCGTGGGTATCCGTCCAGCAAAAAGCATGTGTTCGCACCTTCTTCGAAAAGTTTTTTCTTTACGATGCGGTTGGTGATCTCATCGCTGACGAGATTTCCGTCATTGATGTATTCCATCGCTTTCTTGCCGAGTTCTTCCCCGCGTTCGGCGGATTGCCTGAACATGTCGCCGGTCGAGATGTGTTCAAGATTGAAGTCTCTGATCAGTTTGCGTGCCTGGCTGCCTTTGCCGGCACCCGGGGGGCCCATCACTAGAAGTTTCACGTAAATGCCCCCTTACCGTAAGAATCCGCTGTAGCTTTTACCTTGAATGTCGGTTTTGATCTGTTTGGTCGTCTGAAGTGCGACACCGACAACAATCAGGATGGATGTACCGCCGATTTGAATGTAGGGCGGCAGACCGAAGATAATACCAACGAAGA
>PWHE01000043.1 GCA_003554735.1 Mollicutes bacterium
AAGCACTCCATGAACAAATTATAACCATTATCCCAAAACGAAGGAGTGATTCCAATGTCACAACAACTTCTCAGCGACCTGACCAAGGAATACGTAAGAGATGACCTTCCGGAATTTCGTCCTGGTGACCGTGTCCGAGTGTCCGTTCTTATCAAAGAAGGTACACGTGAAAGAATCCAGGTTTTCGAAGGGCTTGTCATCAAACGACAAGGGTCCGGAGTCAGCGAAACGTTCTCTGTCCGCAAAGTATCATTCGGCGTAGGCATCGAACGCACGTTCCCTGTAAACTCACCTTCCATTTCGAACATTGAAGTGGTCAGAAAAGGTAAGGTAAGACGTGCGAAACTGCATTACATTCGCGGACGTAGTGCCAAAGCTTCGAGAATCAAAGAACGTCGCTAATAAAAAAGCCTTTTCAAAGGCTTTTTTTATACGCTTCACAAATCTATGAAAATGGTTTGAAAACATTTTCATATAGTGCTATAATATCGTAAAGGAAAGAAGGTGGTTTAATGAGTAAAGCAACGATTTATGATGTCGCCGGGGCCGCCCGGGTGTCGCTTGCAACCGTATCAAGAGCGATCAACAATCCCGAAAAGGTTAAACCGGAGACCAGGGAAAGGGTACTCAGAGTCATTGAGGAACTGGGCTATAAGCCCAATGCTTTTGCTAAGGGACTGGCAAGCCGTAAATCTACAACGGTAGCCGTGCTTGTACCGGACATGTCGCGTGCCTCCATCGCCGAAATGATGAACGGAATCGCCGACATCGCCCGAGTCTACAAGTATTCGATTCTTCTTTATATTCTCGACAACGAAGAAACCTCGGAGGAAGATGTCCTTAAAGAAGTGGTCGCCGCTCAGGTTGACGGTATGCTCTATCTCAATGATGAGATCACGAAAAAGCAGTATGACTTCCTGATGACGATGCGTGACGAGTACAAGATCCCCATCGTACTCACCAACACCCTCTATCCGGACAGCGATGAAATACCGAGTGTTTCCATCGACTATGAAAAAGCAGGATATGAAATCACGAAGAAACTGGTCGAGGAAGGCCGTAAAAATATCTTTATGGTATCCACCGTTCGGAGGTACATGGTCAACGACCAGAAAGAACAAGGCTATCTTCGCGCCATGCAAGAAGCGTCGTTGGAACCGAGAATCATGCGGACAAGCGGGCGCATCTCCATCAATACCGAGCATTTCAACGAGTATTTCAAAAACCACAAGGTCGACGGTGTGGTGGCCGTACGCGACTCCATAGCGGTTTCGTTCATGAACGTCGCTCGCGCCAACCACGTAAAGATCCCCGAAGACATCAGTGTGGCCGGGTTCCAAAACACGAAATACGCCATGCTCGCCAGACCGACACTGACATGTGTCGATGTGCCGATCTACGATATCGGTGCGGTATCCATGCGTGTTCTCACCAAAGTCATGAACCAAGAAGAGGTCGAAGAGCCGACCGTCATGCTCGACCATGACATCATCTCGAGGAACACGACCCTCAACAAATAATAAAGACGATGCACAAGACAAGCCATACTCCCTGTCTTCAAGAGACTTAGTGGTGCTGCGAACTAAGAGATCAGGCTATGGCGTACACTTGGAAGGTCTCCATTACCAAATAATGGACGGCAGGACCGTTATCCCTTCAAGCGTTAGCTAGTAGCTGAAACAAAGGTGGTACCGCGGATTTTTATTCGTCCTTTACTGTGTGCCACCTTTTTTATTTTAAAGAAACCGGAGGAATCAATCATGAACCTGATCGACGATCTCAAATACAGAAACCTTATCTACGGCCTTACCGATGATGGCATCATCGACAAACTGAACAATGAAAAAGTTACCTTCTATATCGGCGCGGACCCGACCGCCGATTCACTGCATGTCGGTCATCTGCTCGCCTTGACCGTAGCGAAGCGTCTTTCAACGTACGGTCATCAACCGATTTTACTTATCGGAGGCGCGACCGGTCTGATCGGCGATCCGAGCGGACGCAGCGACGAGCGTAATCTTCTCGATATCAAAGAGACGATGGAAAACTCCCAAGCGATTGAAAAGCAGGTCAGGAAAATCCTTCCTGACGCCCGTGTCGTCAACAACTACGACTGGGTCAAACACATTGACACCATCTCGTTCCTGCGTGATTACGGAAAATACTTCAACATCAACACCATGCTCGCCAAAGACAGTGTGAAAAGCCGTCTCGAAGAGGGCATCAGCTTCACGGAATTCTCTTATCAGATCATCCAGTCAATCGACTTTTTGGAACTATACAAAAAGGAAAACTGCACCCTGCAAATCGGTGGGCAGGAACAGTGGGGCAACATCACCGCGGGGATGGAACTCATTCGTAAGACGCTTGGCATCGAACACAAAGTCTACGGCCTTGTCTTCCCCCTGATCACCAAAAAAGACGGAAGCAAATTCGGTAAAACAGCCGAAGGCGCTGTCTGGCTCGATCCTGAAAAAACCTCACCGTACGCCTTCTATCAATACTGGGTCAACCTGGGTGATGAGGAAGCCATTGAACGGTTGAAACAGTTCACCGAACTCGACAAAGAGGCCATTCAGGCGATTGAGTCGAAAATGGAAGAAACACCGCACCTGCGTCATGCGCAAAAGACACTTGCGGAATACCTCACGCATCTTCTGCATGGTGAAAAAGGCTTGAAAGAAGCCGAAAAAATCACCGAGGCACTTTTCAAAGGCGCTGTTTCCGAACTGAGCGCGCAGGAAATCGAAATCGGCTTTGAAGGCGTTCCTGTAGCTGAAGTGGAGGGCCCCATCAACATCATTGACGCCTTGGTTCAAAGCACATTGGCCCAATCCAAGCGTGAAGCCAGGACCTTCCTCAAACAAAACGCCGTCGCCGTAAACGGGGAGAAAACCCAGGACGAGTCGCTTGAACTCACTAGAACTTCAGCGCTTGATCAACGCTACCATGTCATCAAGCGCGGCAAGAAGCGTTACGCTCTGATTCGTCACAGCTGAGAGATTCCTTGGAATCTCTCGGCTTTTTTCATAAAGTGCACGTGAAAACCTTTTAATGTCGCTAAAGTTGGCTTTGTTTCAGCAAAGCGTCGTAAGAAGGTTTCATGCAGTAGACAAAAGGCGTTCACACGTAAAAAAACTACCGTATCTAAACGGAAAAATCGAACTGAAAATGCTACAATCAAAGTGAAAGGATGCATTGTATCCATTGCGACCATCCTGAAACAAGCGGCCCGAAAACGGGACCATTTCTGTAACGAGGTGCATACATATGACAGTAATCACGATATTCGGCTCCACCGGCGATCTGATGTACAACAAACTGATCCCCGC
>PWHE01000116.1 GCA_003554735.1 Mollicutes bacterium
GTTTGCCGTTTGTATTGGTTGCAATCAACCTGCTTTTGCTTTATATTTATCATGTCTACTGGCTCGCCACGCTGCTCGTGCTTGTCATCGCCGGTTGGACCGTGCTCATTGAAGTCTTCAATTATAAGACACTGCAGATCTACAAAGACGATGAGCGCATCGATTATAACAGACGCATCATGAGGGAAGGCCTGATCGGAGCGGGCATCATTGTCGGACTCGGTCTGATCTTCATCATCTTTTTCCTTCCGTCTTGCATCTAGGAGGCCATTATGAACAACAAGACGTTTATTACCGGAATATCGATCGTGCTGCTCGTCATCTTCATTGACCAGCTCACCAAGACGATTGTCGCAGACAATCTTGTTCGCGGTGCGGAAATCGAAGTGATTCCATCCTTTCTCTACATAACCCATCACATCAACACAGGCGCCGCCTGGGGCATGTTCGCGGGCCAGATCGTCTTTTTCATTGTGGTCACCCTCATCGCCCTTGTCGTTTTCTTGATTCTCTCAAGGGACATGGCGTTTCGTGAAAAGCCGCTTTATTCGACCGGCGTCGTGCTTTTGATCGGCGGGACCATCGGCAACTTCATCGACCGGCTGCGTTTTCAGTACGTCATCGATTTCATCGACGTCTACATTTTTGGATACGACTTCCCTGTTTTCAACGTCGCCGACATGGCACTCACCATCGGCTGGGTCGCGTTGGCGATCGATCTGATCTTCATCAACCCGAAACGAAGTGATGCCAATGCGTGAAGCACGCTTCGAAGTGGGCGATGAGTATGCCGGAAAGCGTCTTGACAAAGCGCTGAGCGAACTGATACCGGAAAAAAGCCGGATGCAACTCAAAGCCATGCTAAAAGACGGTGCCATCCTCATCGACGGCCGTCCCCAGAAACCATCCTACACCCTGAAAGAAGGCGAAACCATCATCGCCAGGATCCCTTCAGAAAAAACCATCGACCTTTCCCACGTGCCGATGGACCTTGTCATCCGTCATGAGGATGAGTGGCTTCTCGTGGTTGAAAAGCCGAGCGGCCTCATCACGCATCCGTCGCCTACGACCGAGGACGACACATTGTTGCACGGTTTGCTCGACCGGATTGACAAATCCGCCTTCAAAGACCCTACCCGAGCCGGCGTCGTCCACCGACTCGACAAGGATACGAGCGGCTTACTCCTTTTCGCGAAGGACGAAAGCACGCTTTCCAAACTTCAAGCCATGCTCAAAAAACGCACCATATCACGCAAATACCTCGCCCTCACGGATGGCGTCATCGACCATAACCGCGGCAAAATCGACGCACCCATCGGAAGAAATCCCAAAAAACGCCATCTCATGAGCGTCGTGGCCGGCGGAAAAGAGA
The DNA here is from genome assembly GCA_003554735.1 of Mollicutes bacterium. Lineage (GTDB taxonomy): Bacteria > Bacillota_I > Bacilli_A > Izemoplasmatales > Izemoplasmataceae > B1SED10-225. The sequence goes on from PWHE01000116.1 coordinate 1,373, forward strand.
GCGTGACCCATTTCAGTGTGCTCGAACGATTCGAAAACAACACGTTCATCGAGTGCGATCTTGAAACAGGCCGCACCCACCAGATCCGGGTGCATCTTCAATACATCGAGAAGCCGGTTCTGGGCGACACCGTCTATGGAAAGCGCAAGCAAAACGATCCGTTCGGGCAGTATCTGCACGCGTACCAACTGACATTCACCCATCCCGTGACACACCGGGAAATAACGTTTGAATCGGATCTTCCCAAACCATTCCAAGACAAATTGGAGGCATTAAGACAACGATAATATGGCTGATATCTACATGCACCAGAAAATGGCCAAGGAATTCATCGACGCACACCCTTCGTTCTACGAAACCGACGCGATGCGTCACGCAACCTTCCTCGGCTCACAAGGGCCCGATCCCTTTTACTACCGGGTTCTTTCAAAACCATCGAAACGCAAGCGCAGCATGGATACAGGCAATCTCTTCCATGATGCGAAGACCGCGAAGACCTTGCGGCATCTTGTCGAACGCCTGAAAGGGGACTACACCAAAGAACGGCACGCTTTCTTCAACGGCTTCGTGCTTCATTATCTTCTTGACATTCATATCCATCCATATGTCTACCACCACGTGGGTGTGTACGACCGAAACGACCCATCGACCTACGACCAAAGAGGGCTTCACCTCAAATTTGAACGACGCATGGACAAATGTCTCATCGAAAAAGACACGAACGCGCCCGCACACCGTTATCCCCTTTCCGAAAAAGCGTTGCCTTACAAACACGTACCCGCTTTCATCGCGACCATCATCGACGACATCGGAAAACACGTCTACGGCATTCAACACGCGGGAAAGGATTACGCCCAAGGCTACCGGGGCATGCGTTTCACCCTGTGGCACATCATCCGTGACCCGAAAGGGAAGAAGAAGCGTTTCTACGGTTTTTTAGACCGCTTCACCCGACGACGCGACCTTTTCTTCGAAGACCTGTCGTTTTATTACCCGAAACGGCTTCGCTATGACTACTTGAACGAGGCGAATCGCATCTGGAACCATCCCGTCACCTCGGAACCTTCCAGTGAAAGCGTCGAAGCGCTCTATGCCAAGGCAATGGGCCAAGCGGACCATGTCTTCGAGGCGGTTCAAAGCTATCTGAAAGGGACGGACTCCATCGACGACGCTTTATTTGACAACCGGTCCTACAACAAAGGCGTCGACTGTGAGGACCCTCGTCCGATGAAGGATTTCGACCTGTTCACCAAATCCATCGATTAGAAAAATTTCAAAGAGCTGTCTGCCCAGACAGCTCTTTCTTTTCAAAAAAACAAAAAATTGTCAACACTCCTTTTGAAAAATCTTCCTGCTATAATGAAAGTGGAAGGAGGGAGTGCCGTGGACGAATACAGAATCTATCGTGAGGTCATCTGCATCGATTTAAAAAGTTTCTACGCCTCGGTCGAATGCCGCGAACGCGGACTGGACCCGTTTGAAACCCCGCTTATTGTCGCGGATGAATCGCGCGGCGGCGGCAGCATCGTCCTGGCGGTGAGTCCGTACTTGAAGAAAAAAGGCTTCAAAAACCGCATGCGGTTGCATGAAGTGCCCACAATCGATGAAACGATCATCATCGCCAAACCGAGAATGCGGAAATACCTCGAATATTCCCGCGACATCATCGCCATCTATCTGAACTTCATCGCGCAGGAAGACCTCCATATCTACAGCATCGATGAAGCGTTCTTGGACCTCACTCCCTACCTCAGGTATTATGAGACGGATGCGGTCAGTCTGGCACGCCGCATCATGCGGCGTGTCTACACGGAAACAGGCATCCCATCAACCTGCGGGGTGGGCGACAACCTGCTTCTCAGCAAACTCGCTCTTGATCTTCTCTCCAAAAAAAGCCCGACCCATATCGGCATCATGCGCTATCAGGACATCGA
>PWHE01000006.1 GCA_003554735.1 Mollicutes bacterium
GGAAGGCCTTTGAACAGACTCTTAAATCCAAGAAGTAGGTGTTAATATGAGCAGTGATCAAACCAAAAAAGAAATAGAGCGCATCATCGGTGATTACAAGTACGGCTTCAAGACGGAAACCCAAAGCGTCCTTGATACCGGAAAAGGTGTCAACGAAAACGTCGTGCGCGAAATCAGCAAAATCAAGAAAGAACCCGAGTGGATGCTACAGTATCGCCTCGAGGCCTACAATAGATTCAAAAACATCCCGAATCCGACCTGGGGACCCGGGCTTCACCACATCAACTTTGATGACATCACGTATTATGTGAAGCCTTCTGAACGCATGGAAAAATCCTGGGACGATGTGCCCGGAGAAATCAAGGAGACCTTCGACAAATTGGGCATTCCCAAAGCGGAACAGGAATTTCTGGCCGGTGTGGGTGCTCAGTTCGAAAGCGAGGTCGTCTATCATTCCAGCATCGAAGAACTTGAAGAACAAGGCGTCATCTTCACCGATACGGACACCGCCCTCAAAGAATACCCTGAACTGTTCAGGGAGTATTTCGCACAAGTCATTCCTTCCGACGACAATAAATACGCCGCCCTGAACGGCGCGGTATGGAGCGGCGGGTCGTTCATATACGTTCCCAAAGGTGTGAAAGTCGAAAAACCGCTTCAGTCCTATTTCCGTATCAATAGCGAACAGATGGGCCAGTTCGAACGGACCCTGATCATCGTCGATGAAGGCGCGTCGCTTCACTACGTGGAGGGGTGCACCGCACCGATTTATACCACGGATTCACTGCATGCGGCCACCGTCGAGATCTTTGTCCGCAAAGGCGGACACGCCCGCTACACAACCATTCAAAACTGGGCCGCAAACATCGTGAACCTCGTAACCAAACGCGCCCTCGTCGAAGAGGACGGACACATGGAATGGGTCGATGGCAACATCGGAAGCGGCATCAACATGAAATATCCTTCATGCATCCTGAAAGGCGATCGCGCCAAGGGGACCACCATTTCCATCGCGTTCGCCGGCAAGAACATGCATCAGGATACCGGTGCGAAAATGATCCACCTCGGCAAAGACACCACAAGCTCCATCGTCAGTAAGTCGATGAGCGCCAAAGGCGGAAAAGTCAACTACCGAGGCATGATCCATCACACGAAAAACGCCACCGGGGCCAAAAGCAACGTCGAATGCGACACGATCATCCTCGATGATGAGTCCTATTCCGACACCTTGCCCTATAACATCGTCAAGAACAACCTCGCAACCGTACAACACGAAGCGAGCGTCTCCAAAGTCAGCGAAGAACAACTGTTCTATCTGATGAGTCGCGGGTTGAGCGAGGAAGAAGCGACTGAAATGATCATCATGGGCTTCATTGAACCGTTCGCCAAAGAGCTTCCCATGGAATACGCGGTCGAACTCAATCAGCTCATCAAACTCGAAATGGAAGGGTCCATCGGCTGATGGCCCCTTTTTCTTTCCGGAAGATAATGTCTAAAAGCGTTCTCATCCTTTAATTTTGGTTTCGTTTCATGTATAATTACTATGATAAACTCATTGAGAAAGCAGAGGAGATAACCATGGAAAAAAGCATCAATGCCATTCGCTTCCTTGGCCTGGACATGGTCAACGAAGCGAACTCCGGCCACCCCGGCATCGTCTTGGGCGCTGCGCCGGTCATGTATCAACTGTTCACCAAGCATCTGAAAGCCAACCCCGCATCATCCAAGTGGTTCGACCGCGACCGTTTTGTTCTGTCCGCGGGACACGGAAGCGCACTGTTATATGCGACGCTTCATTTTGCGGGATACGACATCTCGATGGACGACCTCAAAGCCTTCCGGAAAACCGACTCGATTACGCCGGGGCATCCCGAATATGGTGATACCGACGGTGTGGAAGCGACCACCGGTCCGCTCGGACAGGGCATTTCCAACGCAGTCGGCATGGCCATCGCGGAAAAACACCTGAGACACCGCTACAACAAGAAGAACCTGAATGTCATCGACCACTACACTTACACCCTTTGCGGCGATGGCGACCTGCAGGAAGGCGTCGCGCTTGAAAGCATGTCCATCGCCGGACATTATGCGCTTGAACGACTCATTGTCCTCTTCGATTCGAACGATGTCCAACTGGATGGACCGACGTCCGACGCATACAGCGATGACATCAAGAAAAAAGTCGAGTCCATGAACTGGGACTATCAGCTTGTCGAGGACGCGAATGATCTCGAAGCGATCGACAAAGCGATCGAGCACGCGAAAACAACCGATACACCAAGCTTCATCGAAATCAAAAGCGTCATCGGCTATGGATCTTCTGTCGCCGGTACGTCCAAAGCGCATGGCGCACCGATCGGCAAAGAAGAGACCGAAAAAATGCGCAAGGATTTCGGGTATGAGTACGGCGTCTTTGAAACGCCCGAAGCGGTCTACCACGATTTCATGAGTAAAATCAAAGAGCGTGGCGAAGACGCTGAAAATGAATGGCGCGCGACCATGGACGAATATGCGGAACTCTATCCCAAGGAGTTCGGCGAACTCGAACACATCATCGAGAAGCACGTCGATGTCGATTTCGACAAACTGCTTCCCCACCCTGAAATCGGAACCTCTGAAGCCACCCGTGCAAGCGGGGGCAAAGCGGTAGAGACACTGTCAAAAGCCATCCCTGAGATGATCGGTGGGTCTGCGGACCTTTCGGGTTCGACGAAAGTCAAGGGAATCGAAGGCAACTTCACCAAAGAGAATCCGGCCGGACGCAACGTCAACTATGGCGTCAGAGAGCATGCGATGGCCGCCATCACGAACGGCCTTGTACTCCATAACATGAAAGGTTTCAGCGGTGGATTCTTCATCTTCAGCGACTACATGAAACCATCCATCCGCCTAGCCGCCCTTTCCGAGATTCCATCGATCTTTATCTTTACACACGACAGCGTCGGCGTCGGTGAAGACGGTCCGACCCATGAACCCGTCGAGCAGCTTGCGGTCTTCCGCAGCACACCGAAAATCACCACCATGCGCCCCGCTCACGCTGGCGAGGTGAACCACGCGATGCGCTACGCGCTCACCCAGCGCAATACGCCCAGCGCCATCGTCCTGACAAGACAGAATGTGACCGTCACCCATGAAGTCGCTTATGAGGACTTTGCGAAAGGCGCCTATATCGTTAAAGATCATAAAGAATTCGACGGCATCCTGATCGCCACCGGAAGCGAAGTCGAACTCGCGCTAGAAACGGCCGACTATCTTGAAACCGAAAAAGGTCTGAAAGTCCGTGTAGTCTCTATGCCATCGATGGAACTCTTTGATGCGCAAAGCGACAAATACCGACAAAAAATTCTGCCTAAGGGTGTCAAAACCCTGGCCGTGGAACTCGGCAGCCCGCAGATGTGGTACAAATACGCCGATGACGCCTTCGGCATTACCCGTTTCGGAAAGAGCGGAAAAGGCGCCGAAGTCATCAAATCGCTCGGCTTCACCAAAGAAAACATTGCAGACCGTTTCCTCAAACTGTAAATATCAGCGAAGCGCAACCATCAGCGGTTGCGCTTTTTTTGATAAATATTCACCGAAAACGAACGGGAGGCCTCATGAACTATATACGCAAACACAGTGCCGGTGTTGAAGTGCACCGGGATGAATCGCTTCAGATCGTCAAACAGTCACTAAGGAAGCATCTTGATGCGCTCGTCATTCCTACGCTCTCCACGGTCGAAGGCAGGAAAAAAGCCATAAGCGCCATTACAGGCATGAAGCGGAATGTCCCGGTTTATGTGAACGATGAATGTTGTCTGATTCCCTTGATCGCAGAACGGGAATGGAACGCACTATTCATCAATTATTTCACTGTACTGGAAGTTGAAATGACCGCAGATAATCAATGCGACGTACGCTTTGCCGATGGGTCCGTGCTCACCGCACCGCTTTCTTCAAAAAAGGTCCTAAACCGATTGAACCGTTGCACTGAACTCTTGCAATGTCTGCAACAAAGAAAACTTTCTGAAAACGTTTTTTAGCAAAGAAAGCGCTTTACATGCCGGGGTTTGTTAGATTTTCCCGGCGATATCTTGTATAATATGTGTGGATAAAACGACTATGTAATAAAGGAGAATGAATCAATGGCTAAAAAAACGATTCGCGATTTGAATGTGACAGGAAAGACGGTTCTTGTACGTGTGGACTTCAACGTCCCCATGAAAGACGGTGAGGTCAGCGATGACAACCGCATCCGTCAAGCACTGCCTACAATCAATTCACTGATCGAGAAAAACGGCAAGGTTGTGCTTTTTTCACATCTGGGCAGAATCAAAGAAGAAGCCGACAAGGAAGGAAAATCATTGAAACCTGTGGCGGAGAAGCTCTCAGAACATCTCGGGCGCCCCGTCAAATTCGTACCATATACCAGAGGTACCGAACTGGAGACAGCCATCGCATCGATGCAAGTCGGCGATGTGCTGATGTTTGAAAATACCCGTTTTGAGGACATCGACGGCAAAAAAGAAAGCAAAAACGATCCTGAACTCGGAAAATACTGGGCTTCGCTCGGAGACGTATTCGTCAATGACGCGTTTGGAACCGCGCACCGTGAGCATGCTTCAAATGTCGGCATCGCACGCAACATCGACGAAGTCGCAGCCGGGTTGCTTCTGGAGAAGGAGATCAAGTTCATCGGCGGTGCTGTTGAAAACCCAGATCGACCATTTTATGCAATTCTTGGCGGTGCCAAAGTATCCGACAAGATCGGTGTCATTGAGAACCTTCTCGACAAGGCCGACAAAGTTCTTATCGGAGGCGGCATGAGCTACACGTTCATGAAAGCTCAAGGATATGAAATCGGAACCAGTCTTGTTGAAAACGACAAACTCGACCTCGCGAAACGTCTGCTTGAAAAAGGCAAGGACAAACTGGTGCTTCCGGTTGATTTCAAACTGACCAAAGAGTTCGCTGAAGACGCCGAATACCGTCTCGGTCGTTATGATGACTTCAAGCCGGATGAAATGGGTCTGGATATCGGGGATGAGACACTCAAACGCTATCAGGACATGCTCAAAGAAGCGAAAACCGTCGTATGGAACGGTCCGGTCGGCGTGTTTGAATTCGAGAAGTACGCACAAGGAACCTTAGGCATTCTCGAAACACTTGCGTCGCTCAAAGATACTAGCACCATCCTTGGTGGCGGCGACTCAGCGGCTGCGGCCATTTCGCTCGGTTACGAAGATGCGATTACGCATATCTCCACCGGCGGTGGCGCATCGCTTGAATACCTCGAAGGCAAATCCCTTCCCGGCATTGATGCCGTGGACGACAAGTAAGGTGAAATAATATGAAGAAGCAGATTGTCATCAACAGCACCATCGGACTGCATGCACAGCTGGCTGCCAAATTGGTGGATGTGACCAGCAATTATCATGCTGATGTCCGTATCGAGTACGCTGATCAGACAGTCGACGCCAAGAGCGTCCTCGGTCTGATGAGTCTTGCGGTGCCGAGCGGCGAGAACATCAACGTGATCGCCGAAGGCGAAGATGCAGACAAGGCCATTCAGGAAATCGAAAAAATACTGGAATAAGGTGGAAATGACCATGCGAAAACCAATCATCGCAGGAAACTGGAAGATGCACAAGACAAGGGATGAAGCCCTGCAGTTCATCTATAACGTCAACTTGAAAGTGCCGAACAAAGAGTATGTCGAATCTGTGGTTTGCGCGCAGGCTCCGGTTCTCAGAGACCTTGTCAAACGTCAAGGTGAAAATCTGCGGATCGGCGCACAGACCATGCACGAACAGACAGAAGGCGCATTTACAGGTGAAGTGTCGGCCGCCCTGCTTGAAGACCTCAATGTTGATTATGTCATCATCGGGCACAGCGAGCGTCGCGAATACTATAATGAGACCGACGAGGGTGTCAATAAGAAGATTCATCAGGCGTTCCGCTATGACCTTGTCCCGATCGCCTGTGTCGGCGAATCGCTTGAGATCCGTGAAAAAGGCGAGACGGACGCTTTCGTCTCGAACCAGGTCAAAGCGGCCCTCAAAGGGCTTACGGACGACCAGGTCAAGAATCTTGTCATCGCCTATGAGCCGATCTGGGCCATCGGCACCGGCAAGACAGCAACTCCAGAAGAAGCCAACAATGCCATAAAAAGCATTCGTTCGGTCATTACTGAAATGTATGATGCCGGTGTCAGTGACGAAACCCGTATTCTTTACGGAGGCAGCGTGAAACCCGCAAACATCGACGATCTGCTCGCGCAAAGCGACATCGACGGTGCGCTTGTTGGTGGCGCCTCGTTGAATGCGCAGGATTTCCTCACACTTGTGAACAGTGCACAAGCCAAAGTCGATCAATAATATGCGCTGAAGCGTCACATCCATATGTGGCGCTTTTTTTATTAGGAGCGAACAAAAAAACCGTTCGATCGAATCGAACGGTTTGATATGAATGTAAAAATTATGTCTTAGCGGTTGTAGTATTCAACGATGAGGTTCTCTTTGATGTCAGAGAGAATCTCTTTGCGTTCGGGAAGACGCTGGAATGAGAAAGCTTTCTTTTCGTCATCGAACTTGATGAAATCAAGACGCTCTACCACATTGTCCAGGTTGTCCAGAATCGTCGAGAGCTTTTGTGAACGCTCTTTGAGCGAAACAGTAGAACCGACTTTGACACGGTACGATGGAATGTCGACTTTTTTGCCGTCAACCATGAAATGTCCATGATTGACCAGTTGGCGTGCTTGACGGCGTGTCTTGGCGAACCCTGCGCGGTACACGAGGTTGTCCAGACGGCTTTCAAGCAGGAACAGGAAATTCTCGCCATGACGGCCAGCCATCTTGTTCGCTTCGTCGAACGTCTTTTTGAACTGACGTTCGTTCACTCCATAGGTGAAACGCACCTTTTGTTTTTCCTGAAGCTGTGTAGCGTACTCGCTGAGTTTGGTGCGACGTTGACCATGCTGCCCTGGTGGATAAGGACGCTTGCCGAGTTCTTTACCGCTTTCAAGGGTCGAATAATTCAAACGTCTTGAAATTTTCCACTGCGGTCCGGTATATCTAGCCATACGTATTGCCTCCTTTAGAATTATTTGCGTTAAAAGAAGTTCACTCGCCTATAAGGACAGAACAATGTCGACGGTTCATCTCGCCAGCAGAGACTACTTGGTTCCCTTCACCAAGGAAGGATCGTTCAGCGGTCTTATAAGACAAAAGTGCAGCTGCCTTTATTACGCATGCGCAAGTATTATATTAGAATTAGCTCATATTGTCAACAAGCAATTGCGCGACTTTTTCAAGGTGTTTCTGGTCCGTTTCGTCGAACCTCGAAAGCACGGGGGCATCAATGTCCAATACCCCGATCAGGCTGCCTTTGCGCAAAAGCGGAATGACGATTTCGCTTTGCGAGTCGGAATCACAGGTGATGTGTCCTTCAAACTGGTTGACATCATCCACACGGACGGTCTTTTGATTGATTGCCGCGTGGCCGCACACGCCGCTTCCCATCAGGATTTTGGTGCAGGCCGCCTTGCCTTGGAAGGGCCCAAGGAAAAGGTCATCGCCGTGTTTGATGTAAAACCCGACCCAGTTGATGTCATCGAGGAAATAATCAAGGATGGCGGTGGCGTTGGCAAGTGTCGTGTACCACGGGTCGTCCTTGTTGATATAATAGGGGAGTGTCTCGAGCAGTTTCTGATAATTTTCGTTCTTGTTTTCGCTTTTTTCAACGGGTATGAACATGTTGTATCACCTCATGGAAATGATATAAAAGATTTCATGATAATGCAATGAATATGATACAATATAGTAGATTTAACTGAGGTGAATACTATGATCGACAGAATACTCGTCCGATACGGCGATCTGACACTCAAAGGAAGAAACAAGAAGTCCTTTATCAACATCTGCCTGCAACGGATACGCGAACGCGTACCCGAAGGAAAAGTGAAATACATCAAAAGTCACAACCGGCTTTACATCATCTTGAACGGCGAGGATCCGGATGCCGTCATCAGAGCGCTTGATACGGTTCCCGGCCTGGCCGGATACGCCAGAGTCATCCGGTGCGAGAAATCCATCGATTCGATTGTCGCCGCATCAGGGAAGCTGCTGAACCGTTTTAAAAAACCCCGTACCATGAAGGTTGAGACCAAACGGACCGACAAGTCCTTTCCGCTGACCAGCCAGGAGATTTCGATCAAAGTGGCTTCACTGGTGCTTTCCCACCACGAGAATTTGAGCGCCGATGTCCATCACCCGGACATCACACTGAACGTCGAAGTCCGCAAGGACGACGCCTATGTCTACGTCGATTTCACTCAAGGTCTGCGCGGCTTTCCCGTAGGCACCATGGGCAAAGGAATCACACTGCTCTCCGGTGGCATCGATTCACCGGTAGCGGCCTATCTGGCGATGGTCAAGGGCATCGAGACCGACCTTTTGCATTTTGAAAGCACCCCGCTGACCAGCATCGAATCGTCCCAAAAAGTCATCGATCTCGCCAAAAAACTCTCGGCATACGGAATAAAACGTTCCATCCGTTTGCATATGGTTCCGTTTGTGGAACTTCATCAAACACTGCTTGAAATGGTCCCCGAACCGTATCACATCACCATCATGCGTCGAATGATGATGCGTATCGCAGAACGTTTTGCAGAACAGGATCACACTCCCGTGCTCATCAACGGCGAATCCATCGGACAAGTTGCTTCACAGACGCTTGACAGCATGAAAGTCGCCGAAGCGGTGACCTCCCTTCCGGTCCTGAGACCGCTTGCCGTGATGGAAAAGAACGACATCTCCGCCATCGCGAGAAAGATTGGCACGTACAAGATATCCGTCCGACCGTTTGAAGATTGTTGCGCCATCTATGTCCCTTCAAGCCCGGTAACCCATCCACGTAATTATTATGCGGAACGCTACGAGAGACTTTTCGATTATGAACCGCTCATTGAAACAGCGATCGCCAACATCAAAACACTGACCCTGTCCCCTGAAAGCGACATCCAGCTCGATGTCGCCGGGCTGACGGTCCGTGAAGCACTTGAAACGGGGGAATGATCATGATCACCTCGACACAAAATGCGACCATCAAAGACGTCAAGAAACTTTTGATGAAGAAATACCGCCAAAAAGAGGGAAGGATGCTCATTGAAGGCAAGAATCTTCTTGATGCCGCCAAAGCGCACAATCTCCTCGAGTCGTCATTCCATCTCGAACCGCATCCCGACTATCCGAAGGGTACCGTGCTCAGCGACCATGTCATGAGGCATCTGACCAAGACCAAAACACCGCCCCGCGATGCGGGCGTCGCCAAAATACCCGCTTCACAAACTGCCGGTAAGCGCGTGCTCATTCTTGAGAACGTGCAAGACCCGGGCAATGTGGGGACGCTTCTGAGAAGCGCCCTGGCTTTCGGGTTCGACACTGTGGTGTTCGATGAAAGCGCCGACCCCTACGCCCAGAAAGTCATGAGAAGCACCCAAGGCGCTATTTTCTCGCTCAACATCCTCTTTGATACCGTGCCGGGTTTCAAGTCCGCATATCCCGGCCATACGCTGGTAGGCGCTCATCTTGACCGTGACGCCAAAACGTATGAACTCCCCGCCGATCCGCTCGCCCTTGTGCTTGGCAATGAGGGCCACGGACTCAAAGACTCGACGATCCGCAGTCTGGATCGTACGGTCTATGTGCAAATCCAAAACATTGACTCACTCAATGTCGCCATCGCCGGAAGCATCATCATGCATGCTTTCAGCGGCGAAAAGCCTTTGTTCGGCTAAGGGCTTGCATTATGCGCGCGCGTGTGATAGAATGTGCTTGCATATGGGTTAGAAGAGTGGGTCAAATCCCACTCTTTTTATGCCATAAGGAGGATATAGTATGGACAAACTCAATGACATCATCAAAACGGAAGTCGAAGCCATGGGCTTCTATTTGTACCAAACCAATTTTCACAGACGTGGCAAAGACTACGTTCTCGCCGTGGAAATCGATCACAAGGAACCGATCAGCATCGATGATTGCGTCCGTGTCAGCGAGCGCCTGTCCGCTGTGCTCGACGAGAAGGACCCGATTGAACAGGCCTACATGCTCGAAGTGAGCAGCGCCGGTGCGGAGCATACGCTAAGAAACCGTGAGGAGATGCTTCGGGCGGTTGATAAGTTCATACACATACGGACCGGCGACCAGACGATTTATGAAGGTGTTCTTGTCAGTGTTGATGAGTCATCCCTCGAAATACTGGACAAAAAACAAAACAAGACAGTAGCAATACCATTCAACGATATCGAAAAAATCCGTCTTGCAGTGGATTTTTAGGAGGCAACCATGAAAGCGAAAGATTTTTACAAAGCACTCGATGTGATCGTCCAAGAACGCGGCATCGACAAAGAGAAAGTACTGGAAGTATTGGAACGCGGCATGCTCAATGCTGTAAAAAAAGAATACGAGACATCCGACAACGCCCGCATCGAATTCATCGAGGACAAAGACGAAATCAAGGTTGTTGCGGATTATCTTGTGGTCAAAGAACCATCCGACAGCACGGAAATCTCGTTGGAAGAAGCGCGTGAAGAGAAAAAATCCGTCAAAATCGGCGATGTGATCAGCCGTGACATCACGCCGAAGAACTTCGGCAGGATTGCCGCGGTCAGCGCCAAACAGATTCTCACCCAGGGACTCAAGCAACTCGAAAGAGAAAAAACCTACGAGATTTTCAAAGATAAAGAAAACGAGATGGTGACCGGAGAAATCGTCGGATTGAACAAGGACTTTGTGACCCTGGACCTTTCCCACAACCTTGAAACCTCGCTGCCCAGAAAAGAATTGCTCCGCAGTGACGAGGTTCGCATCGGTGCCAAACTCAAAGTGTACATCACAAAAGTCGAACTTACGACCAAAGGGCCCAAAGTGTTCGTCAGCCGCACGGACCGGAATCTTGTCAAGCGCCTGATCGAACAAGTCGTCCCCGAGATCATGGACGGCACGGTTGAAATCATGGGCCTTGCCCGCGATGCGGGATCACGCAGCAAGATTGCGGTGTATTCCCACGATGAGAACGTCGATCCCGTAGGCGCCTGCCTGGGGCGTGAATCAAACCGCAAAAAGGAAGTCGAAGAAGCCCTTCAAGGCGAACGCATCAGCTTCTATCGCTGGAGCGACGACCCCTATGAGCTTATTCAAGATGCCCTTGCGCCAGCGTCTGTCGTGGCCATCAACCCTGATAAAAAAGACAAGACCGCGACCGTGATCGTCGAAGACCAAGATTTCACGGGTGCCATCGGATCGAAAGGCCAGAATGTTCGTTTGGCGGCTCAGTCAAGCGGTTGGAAAATCGATATCAAATCCGTCTCCGACGCCGAGGAACTCGGCATCAACTACACACCGCTCGAAGAGATGGAAGAGGATAGTGATACGGATGAGCAAGACGCGTAAAACGCCACTCAGAAAATGCATTGTCACCGGTGAGCAGCACGACAAGCGCGAACTGATGCGAGTCGTGCGAAACAAAGAAGGCATCGTCAGTGTGGATCCTACGGGCAAAGCGCACGGACGGGGTGCCTACCTCAAACTTGACAAGACCGTCATCAATAAAGCCCGGAAGAAAAATCTCATCGCCAAGCATTTCGGCGTGAGTGTCGAACCGGAAATCTACGATCAGCTCGAGGCGCTCATCAACAATGAGTGATCCCCTTTCCCTGCTCGGCCTGGCAATGCGTAAAGGGGACACCGTATTCGGTGTAAAACAGGTCATCGAACATATCCAGAAAACCCGTCGCACCATCGTCTTCCTTGCAAAAGATACTGGAGACAACACAGCCAAAAAGATTCGCGACAAATGCAACACCTACAACATCACACTCTACGATACGTATACCTCGGATCAACTGTCTGATGCCATCGGCAAGGAAAACGTCAAAGTCATAGCACTCAAGGATTCCAGCCTACTGAATGCATTCAAATGACCAAACAATAGAAAGAGGTGGTTTATATGGCGAGAAAACGTCAGAAACCAAACAAACCCAAAGCAAAACCACAAACCCCGTCTGTCGTCTATTACAAGCCGGACATGACGGTTAATGAACTGGCCGAAGCCCTGAAGAAACCGACCAATGAAATCATCAAAAAAGCGATGACGCTCGGCATCATGGCTTCGCAGAATCAAGCCCTCGACCGTGAAACCGTCGAACTGATCGCCATGGAATACGAGGCCAGCGTCGAAGACGAAGTCATCACCGACAAGACACGTTTTGAAGAAATGAAATCGGAAGATGACGAAAAAGATCTCCAACACCGCCCACCGGTCGTTACCATCATGGGTCATGTCGATCATGGAAAAACCACATTGCTCGACACGCTTCGAAACGCTCGCGTCACCGAAGGCGAAGCGGGCGGCATCACTCAGCATATCGGAGCCTACCAATACGTCAAGAACAACAAGGCGATCACCTTCATCGACACACCGGGTCACGCGGCCTTTACTGAAATGCGCGCCCGTGGCGCCACCGTCACCGATATCACGGTCCTGGTTGTCGCTGCGGATGATGGCGTCATGCCACAGACGCGTGAAGCGATCGACCATGCCAAAGCCGCCGGTGTTCCCATCATCGTTGCCGTCAACAAGATGGACATGCCCGGTGCCAATCCGGACAAAGTGAAACAGGAACTCGCCGAATTCAACCTGCTCAGCGAAGAGTGGGGCGGGGACACCATATTTGTCGAAATATCCGCCCTCAAAGGGGAGAATCTCGAGGAACTCATCGAGATGATCTTGCTTACTGCGGAAATGGAAGAGTTTAAAGCCAATCCGAACCGTCTCGCCGAAGGAACCGTCATCGAAAGCGAACTTGACAAAGGGCGGGGACCGGTCGCGACATTGCTCGTTCAAAACGGAACGCTCAATGTCGGCGATCCGCTTGTCGTTGGCGACACATACGGTCGTGTCCGTGCGATGACCGACGATTTCGGTCGTAACGTCGAACACGCAGCTCCATCCAAAGCGGTCGAAATCATCGGTCTCAACGATGTGCCTCAGGCCGGCGATCCTTTCAAAGTCTTCTCCGATGACAAAGAAGCGCGCCAGATCAGTGAAGAAAGGGCGCACCGCACATGGAAAGAAGAACGCGGTGTTTCCAAGGCGATGAGCCTCGACGAACTCTTTGAGAACATGAACGAAGGCGATACCAAAATCCTTCCGATCATCGTCAAAGCCGATACCCACGGTTCCGTCGAAGCGGTCAAGGGTAGCCTTGAAAACATTGACGTCGACGGTGCCCGTGTCGAAGTGGTCCGTTCAAGTGTCGGGACCATCACCGAAACCGATGTCACCCTTGCGCTAGCCAGTGGTGCCATCATCATCGGATTCAACGTCCGCCCCATGGCTGCGGTGCGTGAAACCGCCCGCAACAAAGGCGTGGAGATCCGTCTTTACAACATCATCTATAAAGCGATCGACGACATTGAAAACGCCATGAAAGGCTTGCTCGATCCGGAATTCAAAGAAGTCGTCACCGGACAGGCCGAAGTCAGGGAGACGTTCAAGATTTCCCGCATCGGCACCATCGGTGGTTGCTATGTGACCGACGGACATATCGAACGCGACGCGTTGGTACGCGTGCTGCGTGACGGTGTGGTCGTCTACGAAGGCAAACTGGCCAGTCTGAAACGTTTCAAAGACGATGTCAAGTCCGTTCGACAAGGATTTGAGTGCGGAATTCAGATCGAAAACTTCAACGACATCAAAGAAGGCGATATCATCGAAGCCTCAACCATGAAGGAGATTGAACGATAATGCCGAACATTGAAAGACTCGAAAGCGACATCGAACGTGCTCTGATGAGCATTTTCCGAAAAGAGATCAAACATCCCGACATACAGTTCATAACCATCACGAACGTCGACCTTACCAACGACCTTTCCTATCTGACCATTCATTACACGACACTGGACGATGAACAGGAGAAACGCGATGCGACGCAGCAAGCGCTTGAACAAAGCAACAAGTTCATCCGCACCGCGCTCGCACAGAAAGTCAAGATGCGCAAAATGCCCCAACTGCGTTTCAAGTACGATACCACACTGGAACACGCCAACCGCATCGAACGCGGTCTGAAAGAAGTCATGGACAAAAACAATAAGAACAACGACGAATAAAAGCGATGGTTCATCGCTTTTATTTCTATGAGGAGCGATCAGGATGCTCAAAGATAAACTGAATGATGTTCCCACCAA
Organism: Mollicutes bacterium; assembly: GCA_003554735.1. Classification (GTDB taxonomy): domain Bacteria; phylum Bacillota_I; class Bacilli_A; order Izemoplasmatales; family Izemoplasmataceae; genus B1SED10-225. Next base: position 14,229 of record PWHE01000006.1, read on the forward strand.
ACCGGGGTCCTATCAGATGCTGGACCAAAACGGAAACATCATATACGTCGGAAAGGCGAAAAGTCTGCGCAACCGTCTGCGGAGTTACTTTACAGGGTCTCATGACTACAAGACGACCAAGATGGTCCGCCAGATCCACGATTTCAACTACATTGTCACCAATACGGAACTCGAAGCGCTCATCCTCGAGATCGACCTCATCAAAAAACATCAACCCCGCTATAACATCCTTCTCACCGACGACAAGACCTATCCCTATATCGAGATCACCCGTGAAAAACATCCGAAAATGGTCGTCACCCGGAAGGTTCGAAAGAAACACAACTATCTCTTCGGGCCCTACCCCAACGTCAAGGCGGCCCGTGAGACGCTCAAGGTCCTGAACAAACTCTACCCTCTAAGGAAATGTCAGACCCTTCCCGATGAACCGTGCCTTTATTATTATCTGGACCAGTGCATGGCACCGTGCATCAACAAGGTCGATCCATCTAGGTACAAAGAAATCGAGAAAGAAATCAGCGACTTCCTCAAAGGCAACACGTCCAAAGTGACCAGCGAACTCAAAGCGAAGATGTACACCGCAAGTGAAAAACTCGAATTTGAAAAGGCTCAGGAATACAAATCCATGATCGATGCCATCGAAACCACGGCCAAAAGCGACCAGGCCGTCAACCTGCGCGACCTCAAGGACCGCGACATCATCGGCGTTGATTATGACGCCACCCACGTGGCGATCACCATCCTTTTCATCCGCAACGGCAAGATCGCGGCCAGTGAAAAACGCATCATGGACTACTATCTCGACCACGAGAAGACCGCTTTTGATTTTCTCGGACAATTCTACAAAAACACCCCGTTGCCCGGTGAACTCTTTGTTCCCGCCGCCCTGAACAAGGACATGCTCGAAGAATACCTCGGCGTGGACGTTCTCACCCCTCAACGCGGCGTGAAACGGAAACTTCTCGACCTTGCGGTCAAAAATGCCGGAGACATGCTCAAAACGGAGAAAGCATCCGTCGAACAGGAACGCAAAAAAACCTTCGGCGTCCTTGATGAACTCGCGGAAATGCTTTCCATTCCCACCCCTTATCACATTGAGGCGTTCGATAACTCCCACACCTTCGGCGAATACCCGGTTAGCTCAATGGTCGTTTTCAAGAACGCCAGACCTTCCAAAAAGGACTACCGCAAATACCGCTTGCAGGAAAGCGCCCGTCAGTCCGGCGATACCGACCAAATGCGCGAAGTGCTTTATCGCAGGTATCGTCGCGTCCTTATGGACGACCTCAAACGTCCCGACCTTATCTTCGTCGACGGCGGCATCCATCAGCTCAACGCCGCGAAAGCTGTCATTCGCGAACTTGAATTGAACATTCCGATCGCAGGACTCGTCAAATCGAAAGACCACAAGACCCACCATCTGTTGGATGAAGATTCCAACACGTTCGAACTCGAAAAGACGAGCGAACTCTTCCGATTCCTGAGTTTTGTCCAAGAAGAAGCCCACCGCTTCGCGGTCACCTTCCACAAGGACCTTCGCGAAAAAGGGGTCTATGAAAGCGTGCTTGACAGGATTCCGGGTGTCGGTGCAAAGACGCGCAAGAAACTGTTGCGTGAGTTCAAGACCATCGAGAACATCAGAAACGCTTCCAACCAGGCGCTTCGTGACCTCAATATCAATCAAAAGACCATCAACGCCATCAAGGAGACATTGAATGGCGAAAACGACAGGTGATACCCATGCGTATTCAAGGAACCATCATCGCCCACGACAGCAACGAACGAACCATACAAATCGATTACAGAAAACGCCGTCACACCATCTATTTTCAAAGGGCGACCTATAACAAATACCACCGTTTTCTGGACAACGGATTCCATATCGCCCTCGATGCGAAGATCATCGCGAAAAAGCGGGGCAAACAGCTGACCGCGACGCACGTGCTTAAAATCAGCAAACCGCGCCCCTATGGAACCAAAACGCTTTATTCGTTCGCCTCGATGCGGGATGAGACTCGCAAATTCATCAATTCACTCGACACCAAGCTGTTTCTCGACTTCGAGATGAGCATGCACCCCTATAAGAAAAACCCTCGTTTCACCCAGGAGATCATCCAGGCCGGCTACATTCTCGAAGACAGGGAAGGAAACATCATAAAGGAATACAGCGCCTACATCAAACCTACCCGACATAAAACTCTTTCCAGACGGACGACCAAATTTCTCGATCTCACCCAGGAAGATGTCGATCAGGGCATCGGTTTCCTGACGTTTTACAATGAGTTCAAAACATTGCTTGAAACCTACCGTCCCGCGATTATCGTCTGGGGCAAAAACGACCATCTCGCGCTCAAAGATTCCTACAAAGTCAACAAGGTGCGCTCTCTTGGCAGACTGACCCGGTTCGTCAATCTGCTCAAGCTTCACAAAAACGTCTTCAACTATAAAGACGACATCGGCCTGAAAACCGCCTATGAGATGTATGGCAACAACCTGAAAACCCAAAGGCACGACGCACTCGAGGACGCCTACATGACCAAACGTGTGTTCGATGGGTTCAAAGCCAGCCTCAACCGATAAGAAAACGCCGTTTCGGCGTTTTTTTATTTGACCCTCCTCATATCGTTTTAAATTCATGCTATAATATAGGTGATACACAAGGGGGAATAACCATGAAAGAGACGCTTAAGAAGCATCATAAGAAACGGTTCGGAATCGTGCCGAGCGGTTATTATTTCGCGCCGGCTACGGTATTGCTTATCGGGGAAAGCCTGGACATCCTCAAAGGCCCTGTTCTCACAGCCTCCATGAACAAAGGGTTGCACGCGACCGTAAACGCCAGAGATGACCTGGTGCTGAACATCCATATCGATTTTCTTGAATCCAAACAGTCTTTTGAACTCGATCTCTCCGTCATCGACTATCCCCAGGACTCGATTTACGCCCGTTTGCTCATTTCCATCATCAAGAAACTTCAGTATGAAGGCTACAAAGTGTCCAAAGGGCTGAACATCACGGTCATGTCCAATCGTTCCTTACCAAAAAACCTCGGGTTGCACCAGAGTTTTGAGATGTTGTTCATGAAACTTTTATCCAATCAGAACAGCTTCAATCTCACCAAGGACAAGATGGTGCGCTATGCCTACCAGGCCGAGAAAAACACGAACGAACTTTATACGTCCGTCGCCCAGCTTCACGCCTGCGCGTATGGCGAGAAAGACAAAGTCATTCACCTGGACACCAAAACGCTCGAGTACGAAACCATCCCGTTCAACACCGCCGATTACGGCTTTTTGAGCGTTTTTGTCTCACGCCCCAAATTTGTCCTCAACGCGGATATAAACACCCGCATCAAAGCCATTGAAAAAGCGACCCAAGCCATCCGTCCGAAGCGCTCGATCACCCATCTGAGTGAACTGTCACTCGATGAATTCAACAGCATGAAATCCATGATTAAAGGGGCGAACACTGTCAAATATACGGAGCATGTGATGTTTGAAATCCAGCGGGTCGTCCAAGCGGCCGAGTATCTCAAAGATGAGGACTATGTTATGTTCGGCGACGTGCTCGAACAGTCGCAAAACTCGCTGCGCCACCTTTTTGAAATCTCGAATCAGTACCATAACGACATCGTCAACATCATGCATGAAAACAAGTCTCTGGGCGCCAGGCTTTCCATCATCGGCTATGACCAGATCGTTATCGCCCTGTTTGAACAAGCTGAAATGCCATCGGATGTCCATGCCTTCCAGGAGGACTTCTACAACAAGTATAAAAAGAACCTTGAAATCCAGAAACTTAAACTGGGTGATGGCGTCCGCTCGACAAAGTGAGACCCATCGTCAGTCCCGGCCCCGCCGCAATCATTGCGGCGGGGTTTTTCATGGACGAATTGTCCATATAAAAAGAGCATCTTCGTGAAAAGATGCTCTCAGGTTTTTCTGATCAGACGAGTTTGACAACCGGAAGAATCATCGGATTCCGTTCGGTTTTCGTGAAAATATAATCATTGAGCAGGCGTATGATGTCGCGTTTGATCAGCCCGGTCTTGATGGTGTCGTACTTATCGAGTGTGGAAGTGACCATGTCGTCGACCTTTTTGGAAAGGTCCTTGGTCAGTTTGGTCTGTTCTTTCATGTAGACGAACCCTCTTGAGACGATGACCGATTCGCCGATGCGCTTACGTTTTTTCTCATCGATGGTGATGACGACGCTCAAAAGTCCGTCTTCACTCAATATTTTCCTGTCCTTAAGGACTACCGATCCGATATCACCGATGCCTTTTCCGTCGATATAGACATTGTTGGCGGGAATCTGTCCGGCGACCCGTGCGGTCTTTTTGGTAAGGGCGAGTACGTCTCCGTTATCGAGTACGAACTCATTGCCTTTTTTCACGCCGGTGGCGATGCCCGTTCGGGCATGAATCTTAAGCATTCTGTGTTCTCCGTGGATCGGCATGAAGAACTTCGGCTTGATGAGTTTGAGCATCAGCTTGAGCTCCTCGTTTCCGCCATGCCCAGAGGTATGCGTGTCATTGAGCGGTGAATGGGTGATGACGTTCGCACCGCGCTTGAAAAGCTGGTTGATGGTTTTGTTGATGCCGCTTTGATTGCCTGGAATCGGTGAGGAAGAAAAGATCACCGTATCACCCGGTTGCACCTTGATTTGCCGGTGTGATCCGTTGGCGATGCGTGACAGCGCCGCAAACGGCTCCCCTTGTGATCCGGTACAAAGGATGGTGATTTCATGGGGGGCGAAATGCCTTAAGGCTTTGGATCCCACAAAGGTTCCGTGTGGTGCCTTGATGTAGCCCATTTCCTGTCCGACCTCGACGGTCCGCTCCATGCTTCGTCCGAATACAGCGATTTTTCGTTTGGTGGCGATTGAAGCTTCGACGATCTGCTGCACACGGTGAATGTTCGAGGCGAATGTCGCGACCACCGCACGACCCTCGATGTTGGAGAAAATCTCTTTGATGCTTTCGCTGACGAGTGTTTCGCTTTTGGTGAACGCGTCCACTTCCGCACCGGTCGAGTCGCTCAAAAGACAAAGGACCCCTTCGGTCCCGAGCCGAGCCATTTTGGCATAATCGGCATCTTTCCCCGTGGGGGTGAAATCGAATTTGAAATCACCGGTGTGCACGATTTTACCGTGTGGTGTCTTCACCACCACCCCGAACGAATCGGGGATGGAGTGGTTGGTTCTGAAAAAGCTGACGGCAAGATGCTTGAAACGGATGTTGTCGTTTTCGAAGAATTCCAGGAGATTGTATTGAATCCCCTGATGTTCACGCATCTTGTTCTTGATCAGGCCGACGGCCAGGCCGTTGGCATAGATTTTCGGTATTTTGACATGACGTAAAAGCCAAGGAATTCCGCCAATATGGTCCTCGTGACCATGCGTAATGACCAAAGCCTTGATCTTATCTTGATTTTGCTGAAGGTATGTATAATCGGGAATGACATAATCAATGCCGAGCAGCGACTCATCGGGGAACATGACGCCCGCATCGATGATCACGATCTCGTTTTGATATTCCACAACATACATATTCTTTCCTACTTCACCAAGACCGCCTAATGCAAAAACACCAACTTCATGTTTTTTAAAAATTTGATTTTGCACTATTGAGTCCTCCTAAAAAATGTGTTGAAAATGTTGTTTTCAATTACCCTATTATAGCTTATTTTTCACTATAAATAAATGCTAATGTGTTATAATTTTCACAGTAGGTGATTGCATGGACTATAAACGCGCGATATTTTTCGATATCGACCACACTCTGTACAACCCTAACGATAAAACCATTCCAGCGTCCACTGTCAATGCGCTCAAAAAACTGTCTGAGAGAAAAGACACGTTGATCGCGGTTGCGACGGGACGCGCTTTTTACATGCTTGAAGGTGTCATCGATCCGCTTCGTCCCTATATTGAGGCCTACATCACCATAAACGGGCAGACGATCCACCACCACGGAAAACTGATCCATGATGAACCGATGGATAAGAAACTCGCGGTCAAAGCCCGCAAAACCTTCCAGAGACTGGATCTCACTTATGGCTTCATCGGCGCCGACAGCCAGGTTGTGAACCGTCTCAATGGCTATGTGAAAAGCATGTTCATCGACCAGCGCATACCACTGCCCAAGGTGGACCCCGAATACGAAAAACATCATAAAGTCTATCAGATGTGGGCGTTCGGCGATGCGGAAACGCTTAAAAAAGTCCGCGGCCATATCGACCCTTCCTACATCGTCCCCTGGGTAAGCGACGGCTTTGACATCATCGACCCCGAACGCAACAAGCTTCATGGCATCGAGCGTCTGATCGACCGTCTTGAGATTCCCATGGACAAAGTCTATTGTTTCGGCGATGGCGCCAACGACCTGCAAATGTTAAAAGGCGTACCGCATTCATTCGCCATGGCGAACGCCTCCGATTCAGTAAAAAAACACGCGAAATACACCACAGCGGCCTTCGATGAAAACGGCATCGAAAAAGCCCTGAAATGGCTCAAACTTATAGATTGAGGGAGACCTATGATCGCAGAAGTCCTCGTTGACATCGAACACCACACACTGGACCAGTGCTTCGACTACCTTGTCCCCGATGCCCTTAAAGACACCATCGCTGTCGGGCAGCGCGTCGAAGTCCCTTTCGCCCACCGGAAAATCACCGGGTTCGTCGTCGGACTCAAATCGCAATCCGACATTGAAAGTCTTAAACCGATTCACGCCGTGCGTGATCTTTTCCCCTATATGGACGACGAACGGATGCAACTCGCAGAAATCCTTTCCAAACGCCATATCCAGCCCAGAATCGCCTACATGAACGCGATGTTGCCACGCGCGCTCTCGATGCGCTACACCACTTATTTCAAAGTTCACGACAAGCAGCGTCTCAATGAGCTGCTGGCCCCTTATTTCAAAGACACAGAAACCATCAAAAGAGACACCCTAGACGCCAAGGCTTTGAGGCATGTGCAGCATCATCTCAAAACAGGCGTCCTCTCCCAACATCTCACCGTTGCTCAGACGACCGGCGTAAAAACCGTCCCCGTCGTCGTACTGAAAAATGACGGCCCCGTCAAAAACGCCTCCAAACAACAGGCCATCATTGATACACTGAAAAGCCAAGGCCCCCTTGAGAAAAAGACGCTGCTAAAAACGGCCGGAACCACCGACGGCCCCTTGCGCAGCCTCGTTGAAAAAGGCAGAGTCGAAATCGTGTCCAAGGAACGCTATCGCGAGATCGCCTCCATCATCAGGGAAAACGATAAACCCATCACCTTCAATGAGGAACAGGAGGTCACGTTCGACGCTATAAAGAAGAGGCTCCACACCCCGAGCGAGCACCTCATCCACGGCGTGACCGCCAGCGGAAAAAGCGAGCTCTATATCGCGCTTATCAAGGAAGTGCTGAAACACGGGCAACAAGCCATCGTACTGCTTCCGGAAATCGCTTTGACACCGAAGATTGTCGCCCGCTTCAAAGCGGCAATCGATGAACCCATCGCCATCTTTCATAGCGCGCTCACACCGGGCGAACAATACGATCAATGGCGTCGCATGTTAACCGGTGAGGCCAACGTCTGCATCGGTGCGCGAAGCGCAATCTTCGCCCCATTTCAAAACATCGGGCTGATTGTGCTCGACGAAGAACAAAGCGATGCCTTCGTGCAACGCGAAGCGCCTTCTTATAGCGCGAAAGAAGTTGCCCGCCTGCGTGCGAAACATCATACGGCGCCAATCGTCTACGGTTCGGCCACACCCTCGATCGAAACCTATTACGAGGCGAAAAAGGGCCATATGCATCTTCACACACTCAGCAGGCGCGCTCTTAAATCCACCATGCCATACATTGAAATCATCGACATGAAAGAAGAGTTCAAGCAGGGCAACCCATCCATCTTTTCACACGCCCTCAGAACTGCCATGAATGAAACGCTTGCACGTGGTGAACAAGTCATCCTGCTCATCAACCGGCGCGGGCACGCCAACTTTGTGATCTGCCGGGACTGCGGAAAGCGTATCAAGTGTCCACAGTGCGAAATCTCGCTGACTTATCACCACGCTACGGGCGAACTCAAATGCCATTACTGCAACCACAAGGAGCAAGCGCCTTCGACCTGCCCCGCGTGCGCATCAAAACACATCCGTTACATGGGCCTTGGCAGCGAGAAAGTGGAAATGGCGCTTCAAAAGACGTTCCCGGATGCGCGTGTCTACCGCATGGACCGCGACAGCACGACCAAAAAAGGGGCGCATGAACGTATCATTGCGGACTTTGAACGCGACGGCGACATCCTCGTCGGCACGCAGATGATCACCAAAGGGCTCGATTTCGACAACGTGACGCTCGCTGGGGTCCTCTCGGCGGACATGTCCCTTTTCGTGCCCGATTTCTACGCGGAAAGCGAGACCTACGCGATGCTTACACAAATCGCGGGAAGAAGCGGTCGTCGCGACAAACCGGGACGCGTGCTCATCCAGGCGTATGATACGTCGCACCAGGTGCTCGAAGATGTCAGACACGGGGATTTTACGTCCTTCTACGAACGGGAGATCGCGTTTCGCAAACGTGCACGTGTCGAACCGTTCAAAAAGCTGACTCAGATTCTTTGTGTCCACAGGAACTACGACATCGCGTATCGCAAGGCGCTTGAAATCAAGCGTTTCATCAAGAAACAGACCACTGCAAGCGTGCTGGGGCCGACCGATGCGAGAATACTGAGACAAAACAATCGTTACCGCGTTCAGTTGCTCATCCGGCATGACGGCGATGAGGCCATCTATGAATCCCTTCAGAAAGTGCATCGGCATTTTTCCAACAACGCAACGCTTTATTTCATTCACAACCCGAGAATCATCTAAAGGAGTGAAAATTATGACCATTATTTTCATGGGAACCCCCGAATTCAGTGTGCCGAGTGCACGCACCGTGCATGAGGAATACGGCATCGACCTGGTGGTGACCCAGCCATCAAAGAAAAAGGGCCGAAGCGGAAAAATCGTCGATCCGCCGATGAAAACGTTCGCCGACAGTCATAACATCCCGGTCCTTCAGCCGAAGCGGCTTCACGCGGTGATGGATGAGATCATCGCCATGAATCCCGACCTTATCATCACGGCCGCCTATGGTCAGATCCTGCCAAAACGCCTTCTTGAAATCCCTTCTTTCGGGGCCATCAATGTCCACGCTTCGCTTTTGCCGAAACTGCGAGGCGGCGCGCCCATCCAACGCGCCATCGAACGCGGGCATGAATATACGGGAATCACCATCATGTATATGGCTGAAAAGATGGATGCGGGCGATATCATCGCAACCAAACGCCTTCAGATTGAAAAAGATGACACTGGGGGCAGCCTGTTTGAAAAGCTTGCGCATCTAGGCAGCGATCTTCTCGAGGATGTGCTTCCCTCCATATTCAACAACGAAGTGAAGGCGACGCCTCAAGACGAATCCGAAGCGACCTATGCTTATAACATCAAGCCCGAAGAGGAGAAGCTGGATTTCGAAACCACGGCCAGCGCCAATGAGCGTAAGGTTCGCGCCTTTCATCCCGAACCGTCCACGTATCTCACCGTGGATGGAGAGCGAGTGAAAGTCCTCAAGGCAGAGGTTGTCGAATCGGACGGTGAAACTCCGGGACGTGTCGTTGACCATCGGAAAGAAGGCATTGTCATCCAGTGCAAGGACGACGGGCTGCTTTTGAAAGAAGTCCAGCCTTCCGGCCGTAAAGCGATGGACGGTGCAAGTTTCCTCAACGGAAAAGGGAAAACGCTTTTACCGATTGGTAAAAAAATAGACGATTAAGCCAAAAAGCGTCGTTTTAGCAATTTATCTTTGGCTTGAAAAGTGCTATAATGGGGTATTAGAAAAAATCATACAAATTTTTAAGGAGTTATACACAATGAAAAGAGCTTTGTTTTCCAGGGATGAAATGCTTCGAATGAATGTTGAAACCTTGAAGGAACGCGGGGTTTCCGTCGAACAGATCGCTGACATCGCATTCGCCCAGCAATCCAAGTGGACCGACCAGATTTCCATGCAGGATTGCATCGACTCCGTCGAGAAGATTCTTTCTCTACGGGACACGTTCCACATTCTTCAACTCGGTGCAGAAATCGACAGACTGACTGAAGAAAACCTGATTCGCGAACCATTACGCGAAATCCTCAACAGCGATTTGGGCATGTTCGGCATTGACGAACTGTTCGGATTGGAACTCGCCGGCATCTACGGCACCATCGGTAAAACCAACTTCGGGGATATCGATGTCAACAAACCCGCGGTGGTAGCGGAACTGAATTACGGCGGGAAAAAAGACAAAACCAAGTGCCATACGTTCCTGGATGACATCGTCGGCGCCATCGGCGCAGCCGCATCGACGCGTGTCGCCCAGATCACCAACGAGCTCGAAGCCAGAAAAGACCCTAAATACAAGGAGATTCGTCTCGACTTCGACCTTTGAACCGTAACCGCGAGGATGTGAAATCATGGGAAAAAGGGAAAAGGACCTTGACGACTTTTTCAAGAAAGCCGATCAGGACCCCGAAGAACTCAAAGAATATGTAGACAAGATGAAAAAAGGGGACGACCCGAACAAGACGACACGTCTTGACAAAATCGCCATGTTTTTCAGAAACACGGCGGAGCGAATCAAGATGTACTCGTCCAAGCGGGAAGACAAGCGAAACCCCAACAAACCATCCAAAATAAGACGGCGGGCCCGTGTGCTTTACAAAATGATCATGAAGCGCGCCAGTGAAAAATTCAACTTCGAAGCCGGAGTTGATATTTTGGATGAAACGAGTGTCCTTTACCGAAGAAACCGTGTCATCAAAAATATCCTCATCGTAACGAACGCCGTGTTCCTGATCTTTACCCTGATCGGGAACCGGAATCCCAATTACATTGTCATTTTCGGGTTTGGTGTCATCATGTTCGCGACCAACACGACCCTCAAGCGAATCATCAGGGAACGACCGAGAACGCTCCTCAAACAACAGATGGCGATGTACATCGCGAGTGTCTATATCCTTCTTGCGTCCTTCGGTGTCTACATCAAACTGAGACTCGGCGTCGATGATTATTCGGACGTATTCGGTTTTTCCATCACCCAGGCCGGCTACGTTCTGATCTATTTCGCGCTTGTCGTGATCGCGCTTTACCAAAACGCGACCCTGCTTCGCATTCTTTTCAAATGGGTCCTGGTTCTGATGACCGTCATCCATGTCACCATCATGCACCCGCTTTATGAACATGCCGACAGCATCCAGTCCTTGTATGACTACCTGATTATCGACGAACCGCAAGTATCCATCGATATCCTGCTCAGGACATTGGTTCTGATCATCTTCAACATCGCGCTTTATTCATCCGTCGCCATCGGGCAGATGATGAACAACAAGCGGAAAGAAGAACTGGTCAAACGCCGCGATATGGAAAGCGACTTCAAAGCGGTTGTCGGCGACGTATTCGATGTCATCAGCGTATTCAACGCCAACACACGCAGCGAAGAGCGACAAGCCGCCTACCGTGTCGCGGAAATCGCCTCAAGACTCGGCAACATCCTCGGACTTTCACCGAATGTGTGCACCGAGATATATGATTACTCCAAGATTCACGTCGATCGCACGAAAGACCTCTCCATTGTCGAGTATGAGAACAAGGACGTTCTCAACGAGAAAGACTACCAGGTCATCCGGGAGAAGACCATTCTCGGTAGTGTCATCATCAAACGTCTTCAACTGAAACAAAAAAGTGAGGATGTCGTCCGTGCGCATTTTGAGAAAACGGCCGATCGGAGCTTCACAGAACGCATGAAAAAGATTCAGCGTTCGCAAGAGGGCCAGATCATTCTGCTTTCCGAGATGTATGAGATTTTAAGACAAAGCCGGAACTACAAGACGGCACTTAACCATAAACGCGCCATTGAACTGTTGGAGCTTGAATTCAAGAATTATTTCGAGCCATACATTCTTGATCGTTTCATCAAATACAGTTCTGAATTCGAAAGTTATTATCAACGGTTTCAACAACGTACCGCATGATTCGAAATGTCCTTCCATCCGGAAGGACTTTTTTTATAGGAACTACATTCTGAACACAATGTCAAAACAGGTTCCTCATATTCCTTTGTATGCAAAAGAACACTCTGCAAAACACCCATAGTTCAAATCATTGAACCCGGTCTTTGAAGGCCGCAGGACATTTTCATGGTGAAAAAAACCTCTATTGAGGTTTTTTCACATATGTGTTCTTTATCTTAAAGACCATAGCTTGCACGACGCTGTCGAAAATGCGTCATCCGTTTCATTAAAAAAATGAATGAAAATGATTCCGTTATCCATATGCAAACATTGTGAAAGCAACACAGCAATTCAATATGGTAAGTGTACGAAACAACAGTTTTAAATAAGCCTTGATTTCTAAATGCGTAGCGTTATAATTATATTGTGGAAAGCGTTTACACTAAATAAGCCAATTCGAGGGTGCGACAATGATGATGACTTCCTTCAAGCGAGGAAAACGGTTACTGAGCGAGGGTCGACAACCATGCAACACTGGTTCTTTAGTTTACGCTTGTAACGAAAACGAAAAGGATGAAATGAGTGGTTTTTTTCATCCTTTTTATTGTGAGAAAATCGGAAAGAAGGTTGATTGAAGTGTACACAGTCGTAATCGGCGTGATCGGCGCAGACGTGCATGCGGTGGGCAACAAAATCATCGACCATGTACTCAAAGAACACGGATTCAATGTCGTCAATATCGGCGTTTTGAGTTCACAGGAAGATTTCATCAATGCGGCGATTGAAACGGACGCGAAAGCGATTCTTGTTTCCAGTCTTTACGGACATGGCGAACTTGATTGCAAATACATGAAAGAAAACATGGTTGAAGCCGGTTTGTCCCATGTGAAACTCTATGTCGGTGGCAACATCGTCGTGGGTAAGCAGGACTTCACAGAAGTAGAGGAGCGTTTCAAAAAGATGGGTTTTGACAGAGTGTATCCTCCGGGAACGAACATCGAACACGCGGTGGGCGATATCAAGGAAGACCTAGCCGACGCATGAGTGTTCACCTTCTGGTGGATTTCGGCTCGACATATACCAAGCTCACCGCGGTCGATCTCAAAAAAGAAGAGATCGTCGGAACATCGAGAGCCATGACCACCGTCAAAACAGACGTGTTGGAAGGATTCAATCTCGCACTTGAGAAGCTTCAAAACGCTCATCCTGAAATGGGTGACATTGAAGCTGTTTCCGCATGCTCTTCAGCGGCTGGCGGACTTAAGATGGCTGCCATCGGGCTTGTTGAGGAGTTGACGGCAGAAGCGGCGAAGCGGGCCTGTCTGGGTGCGGGCGCTTTGGTGGAGCATGTCTATACGCACCATTTGTCCAAGAAGGAAATCAAACAGCTCAAGCAATCGAATATCGATATCGTCTTGCTTGCCGGCGGTACGGATGGCGGCAACAAGGAATGCATTATTCATAACGCCAAGAAACTGGCTGATGCCAATCTGGGTGTGCCGATCATCGTTGCGGGCAACAAAGATGCGGCGGACGAAATCGATGATATCTTCAGTGCGGCGACTATCGAATATTATATTGTCGACAATGTGATGCCGAAACTGAAAAAGCTTTGTGTTGAAGAGGCAAAGAAGGTCATAAGGAAAATCTTCATTACAAAGATCATCGAAGCCAAAGGCATCAACAAGGCGGAAGAAAAAACCGGTGAAATCATCATGCCGACACCTGAAAGCGTCCTGATGGCGGCAGAACTTCTTGCGAAAGGCCATGAGGATGTCGAAGGCTACGGCGAGCTCATGGTGATCGACATCGGCGGGGCGACAACGGATGTCCATACCATCGGGGAAGGCTCGCCCAAACGCACCGAAGTGATCCTTAAAGGACTGGAAGAACCGTTTGCCAAGCGTACCGTCGAAGGCGACCTCGGAATGCGTTACAGTGCGAACGCGCTGGTGAGTCTCGTCTCCCCTTATGAATTCAAGAAATATTATGAATATCATGAGGAGAACAACATCGAGGAATCCGCCAAGAAACGACAGGACAATGTGGATTACCTTCCCGATACTGATGAGGAAAGAGCTTTTGACAGAGCTCTTGCGAGAATTTGCACGGATTATTCCATCTCTCGCCATGTCGGCACAGTCGAGGTTGTATATACCCCGCTTGGAAACATGTATTATCAAACCGGAAAAGATTTGACGGACATCAAATATGTCATCGGCACAGGGGGGGTACTGATCAACAGTCCCGACCCGAAACAGATTCTCAAGGAAGTCAATAAGAAGAGCGACAAAAAGCTGGAGCTCAGACCATCGGACCCATCGTTTTTGATTGATGAAAAGTACATACTCGCAGCCATGGGGCTGCTTGGACAAAAACATCCCAAACTGGCGTTGAAACTGATGAAACGTCATTTGAAATAGGAGACCTGCAGATGATGATTATGAACAAGAAACTTTCAAAAGAGGAATTTTTTAAAAAACGTGAGGAAATCCGAAGCCACTGGCCCACCGGGGCGGATGAGCGGCTTGAATTTGAAAAAGCGGTCGCACTCCTCAAAAGCGTTCCGGACTCAAAAAACTTCGCGAAGAAACTTCGCTTCGCCAAAGAACACGACCTCACCATGATTCAACCCAGAGCCGGCGTTGCGCTTGTTGATCAGCATATCGAACTGATGCAGTTTTTGGAAAAACACGGCAAAGCCGATTTTCTGCCGTCGACCATCGACTCTTATACGCGTCAGAATCGGTATTCACATGCCGAGGACGCCATCAAACAATCGTTGAAACAAAAACGCTCGATGCTCAACGGTTTTCCCGCGGTCAATCACGGCATCGACGGATGCCACAAAGTGTTTGAAAACGTGAACGTACCGCTTCAAGCCCGTCACGGTACGCCTGACGCAAGACTGTTGAGCGAAATCATTCACGCTTCTGGCTGGACGTCGAATGAAGGCGGCGGCATCTCCTATAACATCCCTTATGCGAAGAATATCTCACTCGAGGACACTATCCGTTACTGGCAATACTGTGATCGTCTGGTCGGACTCTATGCCGAAGAAGGCATCGAGTTGAACCGCGAACCCTTCGGTCCGCTGACAGGGACCCTTGTTCCACCGTCAATCTCTCATACCATCGCGATCATCGAAGCGATTTTGGCTGCGGAACAAGGCGTCAAAAACATTACGGTCGGTTATGGTCAGTGCGGCAACATCACCCAGGATGTCGCGGCCCTTCAGACGCTGGATTCACTCACCAACTACTATCTCAAAATCTTCGGATATGATGATGTTTTCGTGACCACCGTCATGCATCAGTGGATGGGCGGATTTCCTTCCGACGAGGCCGAAGCCATGTCCCTGATTTCACTGGGCGCGACCGTCGCAACCCTCGGCAACGCCACAAAAATCATTACCAAAAGCCCCCATGAATCGCAGGGCATTCCGACCAAGGAAGCGAATGCGGAAGGTTTGCGGGCGTCGAAGCTCATGACCCGGATGCTCAAGACCCAGCGCTATCCGTCCGATGACGTGTTGAAAGCGGAAAAGGAAATGATTGAAAAAGAAGTCAAGACGTTGCTTTATGCGACACTCAACATCGGTAAGGGCGATTTCGCCCAAGGCGTCATCCAGGCTTTCAAGCACGGCATTTTGGATATTCCCTTTGCCCCGAGCGAAATGAACCACGGCAAGATCCTTCCCGCCCGTGACTTGAGAGGGAACATCCGCATTCTCGAGTTTGGCAACCTGCCGTTTGACGATGAAATCAAACGATTCCACAAGGATGCGTTGGAAGCCCGTGGAAAGGCGGAAGGCAGACCCGTCAGCTTCAAGATGACAATCGACGATATCTATGCGGTATCCCAAGGCATACTGGTGGGCAATTCCGAATACAAGGAGCCCTCGCTATGAAAATAAAGAATGTGCTCTGCGCGGAAGGATTCACAGGATTTTACAACGATGACCAGGCTGCCATCAAAAAGGGAGCCGAAATGGACCGGTTCACCTACATCGGCGATCCGCTCACTCAAAACTTCAAAGCGATTCGTCAGGCGGGCGAATCCCTTTCCATCATGCTCCTGCTGGAAAACGGCATGATTGCCTATGGCGATGCGGCGGCCGTCCAATATAGCGGTGCGGGAGGACGCGACACACTGTTTGAGGCCAAAAAGGCGAAGACGTTCTTCCTGGAAAACATCCGTCCGCTTCTGCTCGGGCTAGACATCAGCGAATTCAGAACCAACGCCCGACGTTTTGACACCCTCAACATCGACGGAAAACCGATTCATACCGCCTTGCGTTATGGCATCACCCAGGCCCTTTTGGACGCCACAGCGAAAGCGCAGGGGCTCACCATCTCGGAACTGGTGCGCAAGGAATACAATATCGATACGCCCCGTTACGTACCGATTCCCGTGTTCGCCCAAACCGGTGATGAGCGCTATACCGGTGTCGACAAGATGATCATGAAGGAAATCGAAGTACTGCCGCACGGTCTCATCAATTCCGTCAAGACCAAACTCGGCATCAACGGTGAAAAGCTCATGGACTACGTGAAGTGGCTGCGTCACCGCATCATCGAAAAACGCATGCGGGAGGACTATGAACCCATCTTGCACATCGATGTCTATGGCACCATCGGCATGATCTTCGATGACAACATCGAAAAATGTTTCAACTATCTCAAGGAACTCTCAAAAACTGCCGAGCCGTTCACCCTGAGAATCGAAGGCCCGATCGACAAAGGCAACCGCGAAGACACCCTTGAGGCCCTCAAAGCGCTCAAGACCATGATTGACGCCGATGATTCTGTGCATGTGGAGATTGTGGCGGACGAATGGTGTAACACGCTTGAGGACGTCAAAGTCTTCGCGGATGAGGGCGCGGCCCATATGCTCCAGGTGAAAACTCCCGACCTCGGCGGCGTGAACAACACCATCGAAGCCTTGCGATATTGCCTGAAAAAAGGCGTCGGCGCGTACAGTGGCGGATCATGCAACGAGACCAACATCAGTGCCGAAATCACCACCAGCATCGCCATCGCTTGCAGCGCCAAACAATGTCTCGCCAAACCCGGCATGGGAACCGACGAGGGAATCATGATCGTCAAAAATCACATGATGCGCGAAATCGCCTTCATAGAAAGCAGGTGGCACGATGAAAACCGTTAGTGTGGGCACGCTTGAATCAAGCGACTGCCTAGTGACCATCAAGCCTCATGAAAGCCTCGAAATCGAAATCGACACCGTCGTTCATGACGCGTTTTACGAACATATCAGCGACCTGGTGAGAAAGACGCTAAAGGAACACGGCATCACCAAAGCCTATGTGATTGTCCAGGACAAAGGCGCGCTCGATTATGCCATTAAAGCAAGACTTACCACCGCGATCAAAAGAATGCGGGATGACAATGGCTAGATCCTACCTTTTCATTCCGGGCAACGTCCCGCGGATGCTGCAAAACATGGATGTCTATGAGGCGGATGTCATCATCATTGACTGGGAAGACGCCATTGCGCCAGGTGAAAAAGATGAAGCGCGCATCCTGAGTGAGACCTTCTTGAAGAAACACGCCCCCGATGTGGAAATCTACATTCGGATCAACGCTGAGCCATCCCTCTATGAGGCGGATCTTGCCCATATTCCCTTGAACCATGTCAAAGGCGTCGTGTATCCGAAAAGCGACACCGCTTCATTGAGCAAACTTCTAAAAGTCCTTCCGGACTCACTGGACATCATCGCCCTGATTGAAACGCCCGGGGCGTTCTTCGATATCAAAACCATCGCTGCCATGGAACGAATCAGCGCCCTTTTTCTCGGTGCTGAGGACCTATGCAGTGAACTTGGGGCGACACGCGACCCATCCGGAGATGCCATTCTCTTTGCCCGCTCGACGCTCATCATGGCGGCCAAGGCATATGGGAAAGACGCGGTCGACACACCATGGGCCGATTTGGACGCCAACAACCTCCAAAAGGATGCCGCCCGAGCCAAGAATCTTGGCTTTGACGCCAAATCGGCCATCCACCCCAATCAGGTCCCTTTGATCAACCGTCTGTTCTCGCCCGGCGCCGAACAGATCAAAGATGCGAAACGCATCATCGCCATGCACGAGCGCAAAGGCACAATGCGCTTTTCACTCGATGGGAAAATGGTCGATAAACCAATCATTCAAAGAGCTTACAAGCTGCTTGAAAAAGCGCGACGTTACGGTCTGGACGGAGGCGATTCCGTTGATTAGCAAATCGCTTGAGACGTTACTGGATTTTGTGAAGCCCAGCGATGGGATGGCGTGTTCGTTCCACCATCATTTCCGCAACGGCGACAATGTTCTGAACATGGTGATGGAGGCCTTGATGGACAGGGACCTTACCAACCTCGAACTTTATCCGAGCGGCATTTTTCCCGTCCACACATCACTCATCAGAGCCCTGAAAGAAAACCGCATCCGCAATCTCACCACGAACTATATCAGCGGTCCGTTCGCGGACGCCCTGAACACCTACGGCCTCACAGGCGAGCTCACCATGCAGACGCACGGCGGGCGCGCCCGTGCCATCATCGAAGGAGAAAACGCCATTGATGTCGCGTTCATCGCGGTGTCCGCCTGTGATGAAAAAGGCAACGCAACCGGCCTTGAAGGTGACAATGTCTGTGGTTCCTTGGGATACGCCATCGAGGATGCCATTCACGCCAAAAAGACCATCCTCATCACCGATACCATCCAAACGACCATAACCAATCCGCAAATCCGCTCAAAATGGGTCGACGGCATTCTTCACGTCCCTTCCATCGGCGACCCGCGTGGCATTGTCAGCGGGACGCTCAGCATCACAAAAGATCCGCTCGGTCTTAAAATCGCCAGGGACACGATCCGGTTTCTCGATGAAAGCGGCATGATCGAAAAAGACGTGTCGTTCCAAAGCGGCGCGGGCGGAATTTCACTCGCCATCACCAAAATGTTCACCGAAACGCTCGAGGAAAAAGGGCTGTCGGCTTCGTTTTTCACCGGAGGCATCACCAAGCATCATGTGAACGCCCTTGAAAAGGGGCTGGTCAAGGACCTCTACGATGTCCAGTGCTTCGACCTCGACGCCATCCGCAGTCTCCGGGAAAATCCCCGTCATCATTTCATGAGCGCATCGGACTATGCGAACCCGAACAATGACCACCGCAAAATCAAAGACCTTTCCATCGTCATTCTCGGGGCCGCCGAAGTCGACCTTGATTTCAACGTCAACGTCACCACGGATTCATCGGGCACCATCATCGGAGGGTCAGGCGGCCATAGCGACACGGCGGAAGACGCCGCCTTGTCCATCATCGTCTCGCCGCTTCTCAAAGGGCGCATGCCGCTTATCAAAGACCGGGTCACGAGCATCACCACCCCTGGGCAAAGCGTCGATGTGATCATCACCGAACGCGGCATCGCGATCAACCCGAAACGTCATGATCTGCTCGAACGCTTCAAAAACACCACACTGCCCCTCATGTCCATCGAATCATTGCAAAAAAAAGCGCACGCCTTGAGCGGCGTCCCGAAACACTCCCCTGCAAAAGGGCGCGTGATCGGCCATATCGAAAGCCGCCACGGCCAAAAAGGCGATGCCTTATATCGGAAGGAAGGATAGGATGAAAATTCGTGAAGCCGTGCTTAAAGAGGATATCAAAGCCATATCGAAGTTCCTCTCCACATACAATCTCGTGTATGAGGACGACATCGATATGACCCTCTACATGGAAGAAGCGGGCCGCATCATCGCCACCGTCTCGAGCGCCGAACACATCATCAAATGCGTCGCTGTCGACGAGACATACCAGGGTCAACACCTGCTCAACACCCTCATGAGCAAACTGATCAAGCAACTCAACGAAAAGGGCCATGACCATCTTTTTGTCTACACTCAGCCCGAGCACATCGGGATTTTCCGTTCGCTTGGGTTCAAAGAAATCGTCCAGACCATGAACCTCACCTTCATGGAACTTCACGGCGATATCGAACAGACACTCAAACGGCTCAAACGCAAATACGATCTCGACAATCGCGCCAAAGGCGCCGTAGTCATCAATGCGAACCCGTTCACCAAAGGGCATCTGCATCTGATCGAAGAAGCATCCAAGCTGCATGAACAGATCATTGTGTTCGTGGTCAGTGAAGACAGGAGCTTCTTTCCGTTTGAAGACCGTTTCGAAATCATCAAAAACAGCTTCAGGCACAGACCCGACATTCACGTGCTCCCTTCCAAGGATTACCTTGTATCGTTTGCGACGTTCCCAAAATACTTCCTCAAACAGGAACAGTCCATCAAAAAAGAACACGCATTGATTGATGTGCTCACGTTCAAGCAACACTACATGCGCATTTTCAACATCAACGCCCGCTATGTCGGCGAAGAGCCCTATTCACCGATGACCGACGTCTATAACCAGACGATGAAAGAATACCTGGGCAGCGCGCTTAAAATCGTTGAGAGAAAAACCATCGACACCGTCCCGATCAGTGCTTCGACGGTACGGAAACTGTTGAAGAAGAACGGTCTGGACACCGTAAGGAAATACGTGCCTGAAGCGACATATGACTACCTCATCAGCGACAAGGGACAACGGGTCATCAGGAGGTTGAAACGCCATGAAAGCAGACACTGAGTTGTTAAAAAGCCGGAGTCAACGCGCAAAAGTCATCGCTTCGTATGATCAGAGCGACCCGCTCGTCGTGATGCAGACGAACATGCCCGGCCACGCCAAACACCATCCCGCGGCGGACGTTGTCCTGAAGACCTTTAAAAGAGTGCTTGAAGCGCTTTACAAACAGCCTGTTGAGATCCATCGCTCATCCGACGGCGACTATGCGATCATGCCATGCAAGCGGGATGTCGAACGTCTCAAGAACACGCTTGTCTATCTTGAAGAAAACCATCCGCTCGGCCGGCTGGTCGATCTCGATGTGCACTACTTGGGCGAGCAACATTCAAGACGCGACCTCGGCATGCCGCCGCGTCGCTGTTTTCTCTGTGAAAAGGACGTCAACGTCTGCCGGCGGGAGGGCAACCATTCCGTGGAATCCCTGGTCAATCATTTCGATGATACCGTCCGTGCGTTTTTAAAGCGCGCGTTGGCCAAAGAGGCCATCCACGCACTCAGACGCGAACTTTTCACCTATCCTTGCTTCGGTCTCGTCTCCCACCGGGATTCGGGCATTCACACCGACATGAACATCTCACACTTCCTGTCTGCGTTCGAGATTCTAAAAGAGGCGTTTGAGACCTATCTTTCCTATGGGCTTCACAAGGGGTTCTCCCTGAGCACGCTCCGCGAACAGGGCAAACGGTACGAACTGACGCTTCTTAAGACGGTCGGCGCGAACACCCACAAAGGGGCGCACTACCTTTTCGGCCTCATCCTTCCATTTTTCGCGCGGAGCGTCATGGAAGGAAATGGGCGCGAAGCCTTTCTGGAGGCCTTGAAAAAGGCGGCCTCGACCTTTGAAAGCGAGGACCTCGCCGAACAAAAAACCCCGGAATCCACCGGGGAGAAAGCGTATCAGTCGTATAGGGTCCGCGGCATCCGCGGTGAAATCGCCGAGGGCTTGCCCTCCATCTATGCATGGTACCCGGGCGCCCATCTTTCCGATCTTGAAAAACTGATCCAGATCATGATGCGTCTTGACGACACCACATTGCTAAAGGGCGAAAAAGGCCTTCTCGAGGATGTCAAACGCTGCATGCGCGAGTACATCGGGAACCCTTCACCTGAGATGGAGAAAAAACTTGACTGCCTGAAAAAGAATGTCTCGCCGGGTGGCGCGGCCGACATGCTTGCGCTGGTATTCTTTCTTGAACGGAGCGACTATCTGCTTGAGTAGAGGTCGCCTTGGACCAGGCGCTCCTTGCGCATCCGTTTATCGATTTCATTCATGACCACGAACTTCTTGAGCGTCCACTGCGGAGCGATCAGGTCGTCTTTGGCCGCATCGCCGGTGACGCGCTGGACGATGACGTCGGGATGCAGTCGCCTGATCTGTTCGATGGTGATGTCGACGTATTCCTCAAGCGTAAGCAAGGGGAAAGGATTCGCCAGGTATTCGTTTCCAAGCGCGGTGTTCTTCGTGATATGAAGCATATGGATTTTGATGCCCTGGATATCCAGATTTCCCAGATGGTCCACGGTTTCAAGCATGGCGTCCTTATCTTCCCAGGGGAAGCCGTTGATGATATGGACCACGACATTGATGCCGCGTTTTCTGAGCCGTTTGACGGCATCGTCGAACGTGGCCAGATCATGACCGCGATTGATCCGTTTCGCGGTTTTTTCATGCATGCTCTGAAGACCGATCTCCACTTGTAGGTAGGTACGCTTGTGCAATGATTCGAGCACATCGATTACGGATTCATCCACACAATCGGCACGGGTCCCGATGGAAAGGCCGACCACGTTTTCATCGAGGTTGAGAGCCTTGTCATAAAGCGTGCGGAGTGTGTCCGCCGGCGCGTAGGTGTTCGTGTTCGCCTGGAAGTAGGCGATGTATTTCGCTTCGGGCCATTTTTCGTGCATTCGCGTCTTGATCGCTTTGAACTGTGAAGCGAGCGTCTCGCCGATGTCGCCGGCGAAGTCGCCCGACCCCGAGGGCGAACAGAAGATGCATCCGCCATAGCCTTTTGTCCCGTCTTTGTTCGGGCATGAGAAACCGGCGTTCAAAGAGACCTTGAACACCTTGGAACCGAATGTGTTTCGGAGAAAGTCATTCATTGTGTTGTAATGTTTTTCAGCCATACCCATCACCTTGATTTATTTTAGCACAACGTGTTCGCATGCGTCCATGATGTGGTATAATAATTATTGGTGATTATATGTTCAGACGTGTAAGGAGCGCCATAGTCGCACCACAAGACCTTATTGGATTCCGTAACGACAAACCCATCCTCGCCATCTTGTTCATGATGTTTTTCGCCCTTTTCATGACGGTCGGACCCGCTTTGCGCGTCCTGCAGTTCTCGGGCATTTCCAACACCATGCGCACAGAGATACGCGAGTCTTTTGTCTATCCGGATGAACCGTGTGGCATCGCTGATGCGACGGTCGAGTGCGAGGGCGGTCCGCACGCATTGTTCGAAGAGACTATTTTCAATCTGCCGTTCACGTTCATCATCGATGGCGCCGAAAGTTATGACATCGACCGTTATGATGGCAATCATGTCGTGCTGATCGGCGATACGATGTATATCTCGGCCGATCAGTTCTTTTTGCAGCAGGCGTTCATTGAACGGCCCATCAGCGAGATGGACCCGGCGATCCACAACCTTGATTTCAACCCCGACCCCGGTGAACGGACGGCCTTTTTCGCGAGCCTGTTTGACACGATCGACACGGAAATGATGAACTACGTCCCCTTTTGGCTCGGTGTGAGAGTCGTCTCCGAATTCATCAGCGCGATGCTTCTGTTTATGGCGTTTGTGCTGCTCAACGCCTTCTTGATTCGCCAACGCATGAAAAAAGTGCCGTTCCGCCAGATGTTCGTGATGATGACCTACGCCTCGACGCTGCTTTTTATTGTTCTGGTGTTCAATCAGCTCGTGATGTTCAATCTCATTTTGTTCATCGTGTTGCTGTTCATAGGCTTCAGGCAGACATCGAAACTCGCTTTCGAACTGCAAAAACGCCTTTACGGTTGAAAAATTCTTCAAATGTGCTAAACTTAAATCAAATCAAAGACAACGATCCGGGAGCAGTAGTGTCCCTCGCTTTTCAAGAGACTTAGTGGTGCTGCGAACTAAGAAAGCGACCGCACGAACTCGCCCGGGGAGTCGCGCATGAACTGCGCCGTTTTCCGCGTTAAGGACTCAAGTGCTTAATTGAACAAAGGTGGTACCGCGGCTCAGTCGTCCTTATTTGAAATAAGGACTTTTTTTATTCACAAAGGAGGAATACCCATGAAATACAATCCCAAAGCCATCGAAGCGAAGTGGCAGAAACACTGGTACGAAAGCGGTGCGTTCAGCGCCGAGGACTTCAGCGACAAACCGAAATACTATTCGCTTGTCGAATTCCCCTATCCTTCGGGTTCAGGGATGCACGTCGGTCACATTCGTGCCTACACAAGCCTCGAGATTGTTTCAAGAAAACGCCGTATGGAAGGTTATAACGTGCTTTTCCCGATCGGGTTTGACGCGTTCGGATTGCCGACGGAGAACTACGCCATGCAACAAAAGATCCACCCCAGAAAAATCACCGACGAGAACATCGGAATATTCACCGATCAATTGAAACGTGCCGGATTCTCATTCGATTTCGACCGCACGGTCGATACGACGGACCCCGGTTACTACAAATGGACGCAGTGGATTTTCCTGCAACTCTTCAAGAAAGACCTCGCCTATCGCAGCAAGACCCATGTCAATTACTGTCCGTCCTGCAAAGTGGTGCTTTCCAACGAAGAAAGCCAGGGCGGCAAATGCGACCGCTGCGGCGAAACCGTCGTCCAAAAAGAGAAAGACGTCTGGTTCCTCAAAATCACCGAATACGCCGACAGGTTGCTTGAAGGACTCAAAGACCTTGACACCCTGCCACGAATCAAACGCGAACAGGAAAACTGGATCGGCAAGAGCGTCGGAGCCGAAATCGTCTTTCCCGTCAACGAAGCGGACGAATCCCTGAACGTTTTCACCACACGCCCCGATACGCTTTTCGGTGCGACCTTCATGGTCATCGCCCCCGAGCATCCGCTCATTGAAAAGGCCGCAGACCACATAAAAAATCTCGATGCGGTACGCCAATACCGTAAGGACGCGCAACTCAAAAGCGAGTTCGAACGGACCGAACTTTCCAAAGACAAGACCGGCGTGAAACTTGAAGGGCTCACAGCCAAGAATCCGCTCAGCGACGAAGATATCCCGATCTTCATCGCCGATTACGTCATGATGGGTTATGGAACCGGAGCCATCATGGCGGTCCCCGCGCACGATGCGCGCGATTACGAGTTCGCCAAGACCTACGGACTTTCCGTTCGTGAAGTCATACAGGGCGGCGACATCGAAAAAGAAGCCTATACCGACGTGGAAGAAGGCGTCTTGATCAACAGCGGCTTCCTCAATGGCCTCAGTGTCGCCGAGGCGATCGAGAAAACCATTGAGCACGTTGTTGAAGAAGGCATTGGGGAAAAAGCGGTCAACTTCAAGATGAAAGACTGGGCCTTCAACCGCCAACGCTACTGGGGAGAGCCCATCCCGATCGTGCACTGCGATGCATGCGGCATGGTTCCTGTCCCTGAAGAAGACCTTCCCGTGGAACTTCCCGGCACCGACCAGGACATCCGCAACATCGAACCGGGCGCAGAAGGCGAAAGTCCGCTTGCAAGCATCGATGCCTTCGTTCATACCACTTGCCCCAAATGCGGCAAGGCGGCCCGCCGTGAAACCGACACCATGCCCCAATGGGCCGGATCAAGCTGGTACTTCCTGCGCTATACGGACCCCGGGAACGACGAGGCATTGGCCGATTATGAGAAACTGCAATACTGGTTGCCAGTCGATTGGTACAACGGCGGCATGGAGCACGTCACCCGCCACGTCATCTATTCACGTTTCTGGCACCAGTTCCTCTATGACATCGGCGTGGTCCCCACCAAAGAACCTTACAAAAAACGCACCGCCCAGGGTCTGATTTTGGGGCCCGACGGTGACAAGATGAGCAAATCGAAAGGCAATGTCGTCAACCCGATGGAGACCATCGACTTCTACGGCGCCGACACCCTGAGACTCTATATCCTCTTCATCGGGGACTACGAACAGCCGACCCCGTGGAGCGAAACCGGCGTCAAGGGCTCGAGGCGTTTCCTTGAAAGAGTGTGGAAACTTCAACACAACGTCGATGCGGCCCACGAGGACGACAAAGCGCTTCTCATCGAACTCAACAAGACCATCAAAGGCGTGGATGAGGACATCGAGAACACCAAGTTCAACACCGCCATCTCCAAACTCATGACCTTTGTCAACGAAGCGCTGCAGCGGGAGAAAATCAGCAAAACGACGTTCGAGACCCTGCTCAGACTCCTGAATCCCTTCGCCCCGCATATGGCCGAAGAACTCAACGAACTCATCGGTAACACGCAAAGCCTTGTCCATGCACCGTTTCCGACGGTTGATGAGACCCTGCTCGAAGAAGAAAAAGTCACCATCGTCCTGCAAGTCAACGGAAAAGTCCGCGACAAGGTGGACACCGCCAAAGACCAAGAAAAGGACGCCCTCGAACAGATCGCGCTTGAAAGCGAACGCGTGAAACAGTTCACGGAAGGCAAAACCATCCATAAAGTCATCGTCGTCCCCAACAAACTCGTCAATGTCGTAGCGAAATGATCCGAGCCCTCTTTGAGGGCTCTTTTCTTGTTTTTCATAAAATTTCTATAATACAACTTTTTTATCTTTTGGCATTGCAACCCCATATCAAACGTGTTATAATTTTTGTGTAAAAACGCTTTCATACAAAGCGTTTAAATTATGAGTGCTTATCTTTTAAGGAGGATTTTTTTATGAAGAAATTTGAGTACATGGAGAAACACGGATACGAACAACTCGTGTTTTTTCATGACAAGACAACAGGACTGAGGGGCATCACATGTATTCATAATACGACTCTGGGTCCCGCACTCGGGGGAACACGGTTGTGGGATTACGAAAACGAAGACGACGCCACTTTGGACGTGCTTCGTCTGGCTCGCGGAATGACCTATAAAGCCGCGGCCGCCGGTCTCAATCTCGGCGGTGGGAAAACCGTACTCATCGGCAAGGCCGACGAAGTGAAAAGTGAAGCGTATTTCCGCGGTCTCGGCCGTTATGTCCAATCGCTCAACGGACGTTACATCACGGCTGAGGACGTCAATACATCAACCAAGGACATGGGCTTTGTGAACATGGAAACCGACCATGTCGTTGGGCTTCCCGGCAAAAGCGGGAACCCTTCTCCGGCCACGGCTACAGGCACCTTCCACGGCATTCGTGCATCGCTCGTGGAGAAATTCGGTTCCGATGATATGAGTGAACGGACCTTTGCGGTTCAGGGTGCCGGGCAGACCGGTGACTTCCTGATCGGCTATTTGCTCGATGCCGGGGCGAAAAAGGTCTATTTCACTGAAATCAACGAGAAGCATATCAAGAAGATCAAGGAAAAATACCCGAGCGTGGAATTCGTCGATCCCGACGACATCTACGGACTCGATGTCGATGTCTACGCACCATGTGCGCTTGGCGCCGTCATCAACGACAAGACCATCAAGCAACTCAAAGCGTCCATCGTGGCGGGAACGGCGAACAACGTTCTTGAAGAAGAGGACAAACACGGACAGAAACTTTTCGATGCCGGCATTCTCTACGCGCCCGACTTCGTCATCAACGCCGGCGGGCTGATCAATGTCTATCATGAGACCAAAGGGTATAACGAAGAAGCCGCCTACCGTGATATCGAGCGCATCTACGACCGCATCACGGATATCTACAAGATTTCCAAAGACAACAACACCCATACACAAGAAGCCGCCAAGATTTTCGCAAAACAACGCATCGAGACCATCAACCAGATGCGTGCCAACTACATCAAGCGATAATGAAGCGAATAACGGTTCTGAGCGGTCACTACGGAAGCGGGAAAAGTGAGATCGCGGTGAACCTCGCAATCAATGAAAAGGTCGACATGCTTGTCGACCTTGACATTGTCAATCCCTATTTTCGTTCCAGGAGTGTCCGTGACCTGTTGGAATCCCACCAGGTGAGACTTGTCGAATCGACAATCGAGAACGCATCCGGAAGCGACCTTCCCTATGTGTCGGGCACCGCACTCAAACCGTTTTTGGATCCTTCCATCCGCGCAATCTATGATTTGGCCGGAACGAAAGCGGGAGCGAAGCTGATGATGCAGTATACCGAACACATCAACCCCGATTCCATCGACTTTCTGCTGGTGATTAACATCTATCGGATGGAAACATCGGATGCGGCCAAGATCATCGCACTCATCGATGAGCTTGAAGGAAGCGCACAGCTGCGCATCAACGGACTCATCAACAACTCAAACCTGATGAAAGAGACAACACAGGAACATATCGAAGAAGGTGAAAAGGTTTTGAAAACCGTGTCCGAAAAAACCGGCATTCCAATCGCTTTCACGTTCATCGAGGAACATGTCAAAACCAACCACATTTTCGCAGGCCGGAACCGGACGCTGGTTCGCTATCTTGCGAAGCACTGGTTATAGGAGGCTACTATGGCAAAAGGAAGAATCATCATCAATGAAGAGAAGTGCAAGGGCTGCAACCTGTGTGTCCACCAATGCCCCGTGAACATCCTCGCACTGGATACCTCGCGCACCAACCAAAAAGGCTACACCCCACTGATGGTGACCGACATGGACAAATGCATCGCTTGCACCTTTTGTGCGATGATCTGTCCGGACAACGTCATCACTGTCGAGCGATACGCAAAGGATTAAAGGAGGCCAATCATGGCAAAAGTACTCATGAAAGGGAACGAGGCGATGGCACTTGCGGCCATCAAGGGTGGATGCGACGCCTTTTTCGGCTATCCGATCACCCCGCAGAACGAACTTCCCGAATATCTGTCTTACCATATGGAACAATACGGCCGCGTCTTCGTGCAGGCCGAAAGCGAAGTCGCCGCCATCAACATGGTCTATGGAGCGGCCGGAAGCGGAGCCCGTGTGCTGACCAGTTCGTCCTCACCCGGAATCGCCCTCAAACAAGAAGGGATTTCCTACATGGTGGGTAGCGAACTGCCGGGTGTCATCATCAATGTGATGAGAGGCGGTCCCGGTCTCGGTGGCATCCAGCCTTCCCAGGCGGACTACAACCAGATTACCCGTACCGGTGGCAACGGCGACATGAAAGTTCTATCTTTCGCACCTGAAAACCTGCAGGAAACCGTCAACATCGTCAAAGAGTCCTTCGCGCTCGCCGATTATTACCGCAACCCGGTCATGATCGCGGTGGACGGCCTGCTCGGCCAGATGATGGAGCCCGTAGACATGGACCAACCGGTCGAGACCCGCGAGGTTCCGCCCAAGGACTGGGCCGCCACCGGCGAAGCCGCAAAACGCGGCAAGCGCAACACCATCGTTTCACTGCACCTCGATCCGTACAAACTCGAGGAACACAACCTGAACTTGCAGGCCAAGTACACTAAAATGATCGAAAACGAGCAACGCTACGAATTGATCAATATGGACAGCGAGCCTGAAATCGTCCTTGTCGCCTACGGCTCGATGGCCCGCATCGCGCGCAGTGCCATCGACGCCCTCAAAGACGAGGGCATCGAAGTCGGAATGATCCGGCCCATCTCACTCTTTCCCTATCCGCAGAAAGCTTTCGACGCACTGAGTGAAAAGACCAAAACCCTGCTGACGCTTGAAATGTCCCTTGGCCAGATGCTGCAAGATGTGCGTCTCGCATCCAACGGAAAACACAGAATCGAATTCTTCGGACGTACCGGCGGCGTCGTCCCCGAAACCGATGAAATCGTCAGCAAAGTCAAAGCCATCATGAAGGAGGCCGTCTGATGAATACCAAGACCATCTATCAACCAAATACGGGCCTCACCGACCGTGATTTCACCTACTGCCCGGGATGCACCCACGGCATCATCCATAAGCTGATCGGCGAAGTACTCGTTGAAAAAGGCCTGATCGATCAGGCCATCGGCGTTGCCAGTGTCGGCTGCAGCGTCTTGAGTTACGAGTTTTTCAACTGTGACATGCAGCAAGCGGCGCACGGAAGAGCCCCGGCTGTGGCTACGGGCATCAAGCGTGTCCGTCCTGAATCGGCCGTTTTCACCTATCAGGGGGATGGAGACCTCGCTTCCATCGGCCTGGCTGAAGTCGTCCATGCCGCACACCGCGGCGAAAACATGACGGTCATCTTCGTCAATAACGCCATCTATGGCATGACTGGCGGACAGATGGCACCGACGACCCTGATCGACCAAAAGACGACTACTTCACCAATCGGCCGCAAGAAAGTCGGCGCCGGCGAACCGATCCGCGTGAGTGAAATGCTTGCGGCCGTACCCGGAGCGACGTATCTTGAACGCGTGAGCGTCCATGACCCCAAGCATATCCGAAAAGCCAAAAAAGCCATTGAAAAAGCATTTGACGTTCAAATGAGCAAACAAGGCTTCTCGATGATCGAGTTCATCTCGACCTGCCCGATCAACTGGGGCATGAACCCCAACGACTCTTTGAACTGGGCCGTCGAAAACATGATTCCCTACTATCCTCTCGGCGTTTACAAAGACGCGACCAAGGAGGGCGGCGATGAATAAGACAACCGAAAAACTGATTGTTGCGGGATTCGGTGGTCAGGGGGTCATGCTTCTGGGACAAATCATCTCCTATACCGCCACCGAAGCGTCCCTGAATACCGTATGGATCCCTTCCTACGGTCCTGAAACGCGCGGGGGCACCGCGAACTGCTCCGTCATCGTCTCCAAGGAGAGCATCAATTCCCCCGTCGTCAGCGAATGTGATACCCTGATTGCGCTCAACGAACCCTCGCTCAAGAAATTCGAATCGAAAGTCAGACAAGGCGGCACCATCATCGTGAACGCTGGTCTTGTCAAAGAGTATTCCTATCGTGACGACGTTACGGTCTACCCCGTCGACGCCTCCAAAATCGCCCTTGAAATCGGCAATTTGAAGACCGTCAACATGGTTGCGCTCGGTGTCTATCTCGGTGCGACCGGACTTTTCACGAGCGATGCAATCGAAAAGACGTTTGAGAAGATTTTCACAGGTTCTAAGGAAAAACTGATCGATATCAACAAACAGGCCCTGAAATCGGGCATAGAAGCAGCCCAAGCATAAGGAAGGAAGTGATTCTCGCTTGAGGATCCTGACAATCAACCCAGGTTCGACATCGACGAAGGTGGCGGTATTCCATAAAATCCCGAAAACGGGGAAGTCCAAACGGATTGCCAAAGCCACCATCAAACACGATGATTCAAGGATGCTGCAATTTGAGTCGTTCGCCGAACAGCTTCCCTATCGCGAGAACCTCATCAAGGAATTCCTGGAAGAATATGACATTGAACTTTCCACCATCGACGGCTTCATCGGACGAGGCGGCCTGCTCCGTCCCGTGCCGAGCGGCCTTTACCGTGTCAATGAAACCATGATTGAAGAACTGACCGGCAACGTCCACGGTGAACACGCCTCGAATCTGGGCGGACTGATCGCCCACAACCTGGCGAGTGAAGTCGGAAAAGACGCCTACATCGCCGACCCCGTTGTGGTCGACGAGATGGACGATGTCGCAAAACTTTCCGGTCTCAACGGCATCGAGCGTCGCTCGCTGTTTCACGCGCTCAATCAAAAAGCCGTCGCCAGGACGTATGCCGAAGAGGTGAACATCCCTTACGAACACCTCAATCTGATCGTCGCCCATCTCGGTGGCGGCATCAGTGTGGGGTATCATCGTCAGGGAAAGGTCGCGGATGTCAACAACGCACTGGACGGCGATGGACCGATGAGTCCTGAACGCGCCGGTTCGCTGCCTGTATGCAGCGTCATCGATCTTTGCTACAGCGGACAGACCAAAGAAGAGGTGCTCAAGTTGGTCCGAAGTTACGGCGGCATGTTTTCCTACCTCAACACCAAGGATGCCGAAGATGTTTCGGACATGCTGGCGGACAACCGTGTCGAAGCCCACAAGGTCGTCAAGGCCATGGTGCATCAGATCGCCAAGGAAATCGGGTCGCTTTATGCCCTGACCAAGGGTCATCTCGATGCGATCATTCTTACTGGCGGTTTGGCCTACAACCAGGATTTCATCCAGCCTTTGATCGAAACCATCGACCATCTGGGGGACATCACCATCTATCCCGGGGAAAACGAACTTGAGGCGTTGGCGTTCAACATGCGCGCCTATCTCGAAGGCGCCATCGAAGCCAAGGAATATTGAAGCAAAACACATCCTTCACGCGTATCATGCGTGTGAAAGGATGTGTTTTTTATGAGGATCTGCACAATCTGTCATCAACCGTTCCAGCCAGCCCAGACGTTTGAAAACCTGTTCCGGATGAGACATATCTGCGAAGTGTGCGAAGTCATGATCGAGACACCGGTCAAAAAAAGCGTGTTTCCGATGGAGCATTCGGAGTGCCATCTCTATACGTTCGATGGTTCATTCCATCCCGCGCATTTCAAAATAATGATGGAAGAAGTCGTGCTTGACAAGCGCATTGAACTGCTTTTCAAAGACAGCGTCACCGAGCCGAAACCTACGGTCTGGCACTTGCTGAGCAAACTGTTCGATCCCCTTAATCTCTTCGCTTCGCACCATCTCAGTCTCCATGAGATGGCGCGCATGATCGAATGACATTTTGATTTGCTTTTGACTTTGATATGTTATAATGAAATTACCAAAACATAAAGGAGATGATGTCCATGAAACTTGAGGTTCGTGGAAAGAACGGCTTCGAAGTGACTCAGGCAATCGAGAATTACGCTGATGAGAAACTCGGCAAACTCGAACGCTACTTCAAAGAGGAACTCGATGCCGTTGTCGTATGCAAGACCTACAATGACCACCATAAAGTGGAAGTGACCATCCCTACCAAGTTCTTCACGATGCGTGCCGAGGTCGGCGAAGAAGACATGTACGCCGCCATCGACCAGGCCATCGACAAACTTGAAAGCCAAATCCGCAAAAACAAAACCAAAATCAATCGCTCGCTCCGTAAAAAAGAAGGCGTCGCCGATCTGTTCAACGAAGACATTGATCTCGATGCCCTTGAAAGGGAACTTGTCGGTCCGCCGGTAAGGAAAAAAGAGATCACTCCAGAAGAGATGTCAAGCGAAGAAGCCATCACGGCGATGAACATGCTCGGTCACGACTTTTACATCTACAAGGATGCCGAAACCAAACGAATCAATGTGCTTTATCTCAGGAACGACGGAGATTATGCGGTCATAGAAACAAAATAACTGCTTAAGGCCCTTGAGAAAGGGCCTTTTCTTTGAGCATAATCCGGTACTTTCCAAACGTCTCGCATGAAGGTGCCCATAGAGAATGTGCAGCTTGAGAACAATATCATTCCTTTTTTCTCAACGCGGCACGTTTGTCTTTTTTCTAAAGGGCCTTTGTGATATTATATATATGAAAAAATGAGGTGAAACAATGCTTAGTAGACTACTAGACCCTTCGCGAAGAGCACAAAAACCGCTCAGCAAATTCGCTGACAGGGTAATGGAACTTCACGAACAAATACAATCATTGTCCGATGAAGCACTCAAAGCGAAAACAGAAGAATTCAAACAACGGCTCAGCGACGGTGAAACCTTCGATGACATGATCGAAGAGGCATTCGCTGTGGTCCGCGAAGCTTCGACCCGCGTGACGGGAATGACCCCGTTCAAGGTCCAGGTCATGGGTGCGAAAGTACTCCATGACGGCGACATCGCGGAGATGAAAACCGGTGAGGGGAAGACCCTTACCGCCGTCATGCCCGCCTATTTGAACGCCCTTACCGGCGAAGGCGTCCATATCGTTACGGTCAACGAATACCTCGCAGGTCGCGAGGCCGAAGGTGAAATCGGAGACATTTTCCGTTTTCTCGGACTTACCGTCGGCTTCAACAAGCGTGACCTTTCCAAAGATGAAAAGCGCGAAGCCTACCTGTGCGACATTCTTTATTCGACCAACAATGAAATCGGCTTCGACTACCTGCGTGACCACATGGTCATCTACAAGGAAGACATGGTTCAACGGTCGTTGAACTATGCGATCATTGACGAGGTCGACTCCATTCTCATCGACGAGGCGCGCA
>PWHE01000091.1 GCA_003554735.1 Mollicutes bacterium
CAGGACGCCTGGGAAAAACTTTCCAAAGCGACCTACGACCTTCCGGTCGTGGACGGCAAAGGCCGTCTCAGAGGCGTACTTGATTATGACGTCGTTGTGGACGCGCTCGCTAAATAATCCAATGAAAAAGCGCCTTTTCGAAGGTGCTTTTCTCTTGGACCATCATGCGATATAATGACACTGTAGAGGTGATACCATGAAACACGTCCATCCTGTCTTGAAAGTGTCGTTGTTGATTATGACCGCTATGTTCATATTGGTTGTCGTCTTGATCATCAACGGTGTGTTAGGCGATATCGAACGCGTCCCCTTCGACATGGTGTATATCGGCATTCCATTGAGTGCGGTCAACTTCATCCTGGGGCTTCGCAACGTGAGGGTCTTTGATGACGAAACGGATGAAGACAACCATGACTGGGCCAGAATTCACTTCATAGGCTCCTGCATCGTGCTTTTGATTGCGCTCATCGCTACCGTCATCATATACGGCACATAAAAAAAGTGGCGATTTTCACCACTTTTATCGAATTTTGACATCATCATACTGTGAATAGGCCTCAAACGCTTTGACAACATAGGAACAAAGCGGTCGAATCTGAAGGTTGTGTTCTCTCGCATGCTCGGCGAGACGGTCAAGCAGTTTCTTCGCAACGCCTTGCCCGCGCAGCGAAGGGTCGACATAGGTCGAATTCGCAACAATGATGTCGTCATTTTCCTGCTGGTAGGTGATGGACGCTATTTTCTTGCCTTGATCGTTTTTGACATAAAATTGCTGATCGCCTTGCTTGATTTCCATGAATGATCGCTCCTTTTTACGAACTTACTTTATTATATCGTGTTTACGGCACTTTTCCAAACAATCGGCTTGCGATTGACATTTTTAAGAAAACCGCCTATAATTGATATGAACTCATTACAGTTTTAAATATGTTACATTTTTGAGGTGAGCCGAATGCAACAATACAGTGAAATTCTTAGGAGTTATGACATAAAACCGTCCTATACGCGGCTGATGATCTATCAGTATCTGAAAGAGAACCAGACCCACCCGACCGCGGATGAGATCTATCAGGCGCTTTACAAGGAAATTCCCACACTATCAAAAACCACCGTCTACAACACATTGCACCTTTTTATCCAGAATCATCTGGCTACGATGATCATCATGGACCAGACGGAAACACGATACGACCTGGTGAGCGAACCCCACTCCCATTTCAAGTGCATGAGCTGTTCACGGATTTATGATGTGGACATCAAGCCACCGCGCATCGACGCAAAAAAACTCAAAGATTATGTGGTGAAGGACGCACAATTGCTATATCGCGGCGTCTGCCCCAAATGTCAGGCCACGCTCAAAAGCTGAGTCTTTCCGCCCCGTCCAAGGACGGGGTTTTCTTATGCGCGTGTTTTGCCTATAAGACCTTTAATCAGTAGTAATTGAACGGTGAATATGATACAATTATTTATGATTTTACTTAATGAGGTTGATACCATGAAAGAAACATTCAAAAAAGGCGCACAGTCCTTCAAGGATCTTGCGCATTTTCAAAACTTTACGAGAACGGAAATGCTGCTCAAATCATTGATTCTCATCCTGTTTTTGCCTTTGCAGGCCATCATTTTCCTGCTTGTTTGCGTGTTTTACACGTTTGAAAGACTTTTCGCATTCGGATTCCGATTTTTTATCGGTCTGCAGGCGCGTTCTTTCAAACGACGGGCCACGGTCGCAAGAAACCTGCAGAAATTTTTCACGTTGTTAAGTGTGATTCTGTTCATCGTGTTCCTGCCTGTGATTCTTGTCTATTATCTGAGCATGCTGTTTAAATACATCGGCAAACAGCTGATCAAGAAACTTGTCTTCGTCGTGGACTTCTCCGATCACATAAACAAAGAGGAGTACCGGATTTTTGATGACATGTCCGTGCGTCCTGGCACCATGCAGATGAGCGGTATGATGAAGGACCTCTCCGATACTGCGGCCATCGGAAGCGCGTTCGAACACATCGTCAACGAAGGTCGACATAATACCAATAACCGTGATGACATCGACAAGCAGTAGTGTGTTAAAATGGACATTAAGGAAGCCTAAGAAATGGAGTGGACCCTATGTATGAATCATACAAAAGTTTTCTGTTGAGTGATGAACTCTATGATTGGATTGAATGGGCCAGCGCCGTCAAAAGCGATGATGTGGAAACGTTCATCAGGGTCTATGACCCGTTTGATGAGTATCAGATGTTCGACCCGATCGAACTGGCCATCGCCTATGACAGCGAGCAGATTTTCAATTATCTCATCGAATCCTACGATTATTCGGACTTTTATAACCAGATGGATTTTTCCTTGCTCATCGTGATGCTTTTGTTCGAACGGGAGCACTTCTTGCTCATTGCGCTTGAAAATTTCGAGTTTTCCAATGAGCACCTTCTTGAAATGTATGAGTTCATGATCCTCAACAAGGACGTGGAATACTTCAAGCATTTCTACGAACATTATCCCGTCCACCCGTCCCTGCACAAGGACCTTTTGCGCCTCGCTCTCAACAACTACGAGGTGTTTTGGTACCTCTCGGAACTATCGAGCATGCAATCGCTTGTTCATGATGAAGGCATCGTGTTTGACATCATCGCCATGCATCCCGGCCTTTTGAATATGATCGAAGGGGTCGACAATCTGGTTGAATTCATGGACACGGACCTGTTCATGCATGTTTGTCAGCTGGATTCACTGGAGGAATTCGCAAAAGCGCTCGACTTTCTTTTGAAACGTGGTTTTCGCATCAATGAAGAGAATGGTTTCGGCCTCACGCTGTATCACCAGGCCCTTCGCTTTGCGAATGACCCTTCTTATGTCGAATGCTTGATTGAACGCGGAGCGGACACGAGCATACGGACATCGATGGGCTATCCGCCTGCGCACCAGCTCATTTTCCGCGACGCGCAGTTCACGCTTGATTTGAGCGAAGTGATCGATTTCAATGAAAAAGATCCCAACGGACTCACATTGCAAGACTACGATGCGATGATGCGTCGGCGCACCCTCAATTATTTCGATATCCTGAGCATGGTGAAAGCGGTGCTCAACATGGATGAAAGCTATTTCTACGAACTCAGTGAAGAAGAATTCTACCATCTTGCGACGATGCAGGGCGTGGACATCTTCATGCCGTTTGTGACGTTGGCCTCGTTTGAAAATCCTCGGGCTAAGGAGGCGTTCTCACACGGCATAGCGAACGAAGGGTTCAATGCCGGCGACATCATCCCGCTCAAGGACATGTTCCCGGG
>PWHE01000080.1 GCA_003554735.1 Mollicutes bacterium
ATTTTCTGAATGAGCGGATGGCGGATGACATCGACCCGTTCGAAACGGATGGTCGAAATGCCTTTGACGTCATTCAGGAGTCTTGTTGCGTGAATCAGTCCGCTTTGAGTGTTTTTGGGCAGGTCGACCTGGGTGATGTCACCGGTGACGATCATTTTCGATTCAAAGCCCAGTCGGGTGAGGAAAAGCTTCATCTGACCCTTGGTTGTATTTTGCGCCTCGTCGAGCACAACATAGGCGTTTTCAAGGGTCCGGCCCCGCATGTAGGCAAGGGGTGCGATTTCGATGATGCCTTTTTCGATGAGGTCATCGGTCTGCTTGGTCCCAAGCGCCTCATAAAGTGCATCATAAAGAGGACGCAAATAAGGGTCGATCTTTTCCTTGAGGTCGCCCGGAAGAAAGCCCAGACTTTCGCCCGCTTCGACGGCGGGCCGTGTCAGGACGATTTTGCGGATATGACCGCTTTTGAGCAGTTTCACCGCATGCAAAACCGCGACATAGGTCTTCCCCGTACCGGCAGGGCCGATGCCGAAGACTAGGTCGTTCTTCTCGATCGCGTCGAGGTAGCGTTTCTGGTTGATGGTCTTCGCATAGATCGGTTTTCCGGTGACGGTCTTGGTGATTTCGACACGGTTCACATAATGGTCGATGATGGTTTGTCTATCAACGGCGTCATCCACCAGTTTGGAAATGTAGATGACATCGCGTTCGCTGATCTGGATGGCGGAATCGACCAACCTTATGAGGATGGAAAATACCGCTTCGAGTTTTTCTTTCTTTTCGGTTGAGTCTTCTTCGATCTGGATGGAATCGCCCTTGGTGAAGATGGTCGTCTCAAAAAAACGATTGAGCACATCCAAATGGCGATCGTTCGTGCCGACCACCTCGGAAAACGTCTGTATGTTGGTGAATGAGACATCCAATTTTGTAAGCTTCAATCCGTTAGCTCCTTTACCTTGGGATTCTTGTTTGAAAGTCCTTTAAATATTATACCATACAAGGGACTGTTTATGTGGTCCAGAGAAAAAAATAACGGTGAACTTTTTCACCGTTATTTCTGAGTGTGTGTTATTTCTTTCCCTTGTTCTTGTTTTGTTTATTCTTCTTAGAAACACTTGGCTTGATGTAATACTCTCGTTTTCGAGCTTCAGCAAGGGTACCTGAACGTGAAACATCGCGCTTGAATCGCTTCAGCGCGTCCTCTAATGATTCATTGTTTCGAACTACTGTTTTGGCCATGAGGTTTCCCTCCCTTCCGCTCTTGAAAATAACTGTTAACATAATACCAAATCTTTATTTTATTGTAAAGGTTTTTCCTTCCA
Organism: Mollicutes bacterium; assembly: GCA_003554735.1. Taxonomy (GTDB): domain Bacteria; phylum Bacillota_I; class Bacilli_A; order Izemoplasmatales; family Izemoplasmataceae; genus B1SED10-225. The sequence continues at coordinate 1,323 of PWHE01000080.1, forward strand.
TTACGCGATATAACGGATAAAAAACTTCAACACGCTCTCGTTTCATGATAAAATGATATAAAAACAGGGTGGTGATGGCATGAGTATCGACGATCTGCTTCAGTATCTGGATTTCGATTTCGCAGAGCTCTTACCCGATATTCCCCTCGAATACGTTTTGGCCGCCGTTGTCGGTGCCGTATTCCTTTTCATCCCGTTCAAAGTCGTAGGCAGACGGATGCTGTTGCGTAAACTCGTGAAAAAGCATCGCAAACAAAGCAAGAAGAAATACAACGGCGAGCGTCTCCTTGAAAAGATCGACAAGAAGCGCAAAAGCGGCGGGAACACGTATCGCTCCTTGAAACGCCCGGCCCGAAAACGCGTCAAAAAGTACCTCGAGTTCAAAGTCAAACAGCTTCGTTTCGCCGCCATGAAAGCGAAAAAGAAAGGCTTGCGGATCAAGAAGCGCCGGTGCTATCTCACCATCCTTGATGAACGCAAAGGGAAGGACCGTCGTGAGAAATTCCAAAACACGAAAGACCTGATCCGCATGTCGAACAAGTTCGATTGCCTTGATGAGATGATTCTTTACCTGGACGAGCTGCCCGAGCGCATTCTCAAAGACGAGGATTTCGAATACCGCCTTGAAGAAAACGAAGCGTGGCTGAGCTATGAAATACGGTGACCAAACAAAAAGCGTATCCGATTACGATACGCTTTTTGTTTGCGCCCGCGCCACAGGATACGCTTCATCGCACAGGGTGATGCGTTCCATGGCGTTGGGTGCGCCGCTATGGGTGTTGACTTCGACGTACACATACTCACTCGTGTGGCCTTTGCAGGTGGCGCCGTCACAGTGTTCATAAAGCACGTCCATTGGAACTTGGCTGCGCTTCAGTCGGTGGCGGTAGCTCATGGCAAGGGATTCGTTCAGGACAAGCAGCTCATTGACACGCATGCTTTTGATGGTGCCGTGTATGTGGCCTTTTGATTGCGCGGCTTTCGTGCCGCTTCGTTTTGAGTAGGGAAACACGTGCATCTCGGCGAACTTGGCTTTTTTGATGGTGGTTTTCATTTCTTCGAAATGCGCTTCGCTTTCCCCCGGATACCCGAGGATGATGTCGGTGGTTATGGCGATGTCGCCGAGAGTGTAGCGAATCGAATCAAGTTTGTCCAGATACGCCTGCACACTGTAGCGACGACGCATCCTGGAGAGAATCTCATCCGACCCATGCTGCAAGGGGATGTGAAGATGTCTTGCGAACACGGCGTTGTCGCGCATCAGTTCGAGGATCTTATCACTCAGCTGATTGATTTCAATGCTCGATATGCGGAGCCGCTTCAAGCCATCGATATCCTTCATCTCATTCAAGAGGTCGTAAAACGTCGTATCGTCAAGGTCGCTTCCGTATCCGCCGGTATGGATGCCGGTAAGCACGATTTCCTTGTAGCCTGAAGCGACCAAAGATTTGGCTTCCTTGAGCACCTCGTCCTTACGGCGGGAGCGGATCCGGCCCCGGGCGAAAGGGATGATGCAGTAGCTGCAGAACTCGTTGCATCCGTCCTGGATTTTAAGAAAGGCGCGGGTCTGTTCTTCAAAGCTTGTCACGTTGAGCCGGTCAAAGGTTTTGTAACGGCTCAGATCATCGATGCTTTGGATCGGTTTGCGGTCCCGTAGGAACCGTTTCACATTCTCTAGCAATCTGGCGCGGTCGGTGGTGCCTTGGATGATGTCGACGCCATCGATCGCCTGGATGGTCTCATGGTCGACTTGCGCATAGCATCCGATAACCGCGACCACGGCGTCGGGGTTTCGTCTGACGGCCTGACGGATGGTTTTGCGGCTCTTCGAATCCGATGCGTTGGTCACCGTGCAGGTGTTGATGACGTATATATCGGCATAATCCTTGAAATCGACGATTTCATAGCCTTCTTCTTTGAATAGCGTCTGCAAGGCTTCGCTCTCGTAA
>PWHE01000072.1 GCA_003554735.1 Mollicutes bacterium
ACGGAAAGCCATGGCAAAGCTTTTTCCTGACTGATTACGACAACATCGACATCGAAGTCCTTGATACCGATGTCGAGTACGAAGTCCACACCATTCCACTCGACACACTGGACGAAAGCCACAGCGGCCTATACGCACGCTATGAGAACCTTACCATCACCGGATTTTCCGAAAATGAAATGACGCTTTTCGCCGAAGATGAAGAAGGCAACGAAATCGCCGTGTTCCAGCCCGGTGAGGATTACATCACAAACTCGCTTTGGCCCCGCTCATTCCGCATCAGCGAATGGTCGGCCGTCGATGATCGCACGCTTGAAGTCGGCGACACCTTCTCCCTAAACACCATCATCACCGAACGTAGAGCGCACGGCATGACCTTGCTTCTGCTTGGTGACGACCATTTTGAACTTCACGAAAACGAATAAAAAAGAAGTCACTGCCGCGGCAGTGACTTTTTCATAGGTACCCCAGGAAGATTGCGCCCCAGTATGAAAGCGCGAGGACAAGCACCAAAGCATTGATGCATGCGGCCGGTAAGGCTTTTCGTTTATCCAGCCGGCTGATGCCCAGATAAAAGCCCGTCGCCCCGAAAAGAAAGGGGACCAATGGGAAGGGGATCATCACAAACCCCATCAAACCGAGAAACAAGCCTGCGCTGGCAAGATAATCGTGTTCCTTGGTCCGTTTGTACTGCACATCCTGCTGGTGACAGTTCGGGCATACATACGAACCCCCAGGCAGTTCCGTGCCGCATTTGTTGCATCGACGTTCCATGTTAACGACCCTCCCGGTTTGTTCACTTCATCGTCTTTGGTTCCATTGTACTTTACCATGCGTCCTACGTAAAGCGATTCATTGCAAGAATATCGATCGGATGCCCTTATGGGGCGATTGCTTTGTTTACAAAACGGGCTGTGTTATGTATAATGAATTAAGATTTAAACAAGGCTGGTGCCCCATGAGCCCTGCCGGTCAAAACACAAAAAAGGATGGATCGACATGACCGAAGACACCTGTGCACAAACGGTGCGCCCATGATGGCTTTTATTTATTCCTATGCGTTCATCCTCGCTGTTTTGATTGTGGCAACTCTGCTAGAGAAAGCCGGACTGTTGAGAGGCGAAGGCAGCCGAAAGTTCATCCACATCGCGGTCGCCCATTGGTTCATCCTGGCGATCCACACATTTGAAGGCGCCTATGCCGCAAGCATCGTGCCTTTCTCATTCATCATTCTGAACGGGCTTTCGTGGCGATTCAAATTGGTCCGTGCCATGGAACGGACTGAACAAGATAACGAGGGGCTGGGCACGGTTTACTACGCCCTATCACTCACCATCATCACCTTCATCGCTTTCCGCTATGACTATCTTGATGCGGGGCTGTTCGCCATTCTTGCCATGGGGTATGGCGACGGGCTTTCCGCGCTCACGGGAAAACATTTCGGGAAAAAGACTGTCTATCGTAAAAAGACCTATGTCGGCTCTTCGGTGATGCTTGTGTTCACACTGGCTATCGGGTTCATCCTTTTTCCAACTCAGATCGGTTCTGTGTTGCTCATCGCACTCGGCGCCACCGCGCTTGAGATGTTTACCAAAAACGGCTTTGACAACCTGAGTGTTCCACTTTTCATATTCTTTTTATCGGTTGTGATATTATGATGATTCAGACCATGCTCGGTTTCATTCTGAGCACCACCATCGTCCTCCTTGCTTATTACAAGGAGTCACTGAGTATTTCAGGAGGCGTCGCCGCCATCATGGTCGGCACACTCATCTATGCCTTCGGCGGGCCGTATCTCTTTTCGGTGCTCATTGTCTTTTTTGCGGCTTCCGCTTTAATCGGAAGCCTTCACACCAATGCAGCGCCTGCCAACCGCAACGCACTCCAGGTGCTTTCCAATGCATTGTTCGCCACAATCTTCGCCACCCTTCACTTCATCGAGGGCACACAGATATATCTGATTCTCTATTTCGTGACCATCGGCGTATCCGCCAGCGATACCTTCAGCAGCGAACTCGGACGCCTATCCAAAAAGGATCCGAAACATCTTTTCACCCGAAAGACGATGGCGAACGGACTGAGCGGGGCGGTGAGTCCGCTCGGGTTCTTAGGCGCCCTACTCGGTGCGGCGCTGTTCGCATCGCTTGCGATTCCCTATATTCGCGACCCGCAGATCATCTTGCTGATTGGGATCGCGGCGTTTTCGGGATCGTTGATCGATTCGGCGCTCGGCACCATTCAGGTGAAATTCCTGGACAAGGAAAGCGGCGCCATCGTCGAGACGCCCGGGGCGAACACGACGCATCATAGCGGTGTGAGACTGCTCGGCAATTCCGGCGTGAATTTCATTGCCAATGCCTTGGTCGTTGTCATTCTTTACGTATATTTCCTCTGACCACATAAAAACGGAATGCGAACGTAAGCATTCCGTTTTTCTTATGGTTATTCAAAACGTTTCAAGAAGGCGTCCAGGGCGTCCCCTTCGAGGGTCACCTCGCCGATGTCGCAATGGCTCGAATCGTTTTCGATGCCGTGATAATCGCCGCCCGCGGTGATGAGGAGGCCACGCTTGCGTGCGATGTCCATATAATGTTCGGTGTCTTTGGGCGTGTTCAAGCAATAGATGGCTTCGATGCCGTCAAAGTCATGCGCGAGCACTTCATCGTGGATGTGTGGCTTCAAAAGCACGGGATGGGCGAGGACCGCAATGATGTTATGGCGTTTGAGAAGGTCGAGCCCTTCTTTTGTCGAAAGCTCCGTGGACGGCACGTAGGCTTTCGCATCATCGCCGATGAGTTCGTCGAAAATCCGGTCATGGGTGTAGGATGGATAGTTCTCCATGATGGCCCGGGCGATATGCGGACGGGCGATGATGCCGCCGGAGATTCGGATCAGCTGTTCATAGGTGATCTCGATGTCATGATAATGTTTAAGGTTTTCGATGAACTTGCGAGCGCGGTTTTCACGCCCTTCTTTGATCATCTTGTAATATTCCTTCATTTCCGGATGATTGTAGGCGTCATCGGTGAAGTATCCGAGGATGTGGACGCTTTTTCCCTCATAGAGTGTGGAGAGCTCGATGCCGGGGATGTAGCGGACGCCGTATTTTTTCGAAAGTCGTTTGTTGTCTTCGACTTCGGCGGTCACGTCGTGGTCGGTGATGGCGATGACATCCATCCCTTTCGCTTTGGCGCGCTTGAATAGTGCTTCGCGGGAGA
>PWHE01000114.1 GCA_003554735.1 Mollicutes bacterium
ATCAAACCGACCAAACGGCACGCGGATGTGATCATACCCAACGACCCAAAACATGATGTCGCGGTGGACCTTGTGGCAACGAAAATCAAGGATTATCTGTCAAATATGCAATAAAAAAAGTACCCGCGGGTACTTTTTTTATATGCCGATGCGCTTGAAGAGTGTGTCTGTATGCTTTAAAAAGGCGTGGACGTCAAAACATTCATCCAATGTTTCTTTTGGCAGCAACCCTTCGTTTTCCACCATGGCGCGGAAGTCTTCACCGGTCTCATAGGCTCTTATTGCCAAGGGTTGGATGCGTTCGTAGGCTTCTTTGCGGCTCATGCCATGTTCAATCAGCCGGTTCATGACCTGTTGTGAAAAAATGACGCCGTGTGTGGTGTGAATGTTTCTAAGCATCCGATCTTCATATACAACCAGTTCACGGATGATGCGTTCATAGCGCTCGAGCATGTAGTCCATCAATGTGATCGCATCAACCATAGCGACCCGTTCGACGGAGGAATGCGAGATGTCACGCTCGTGCCAAAGCGCAATATTTTCGTTGACCATGGATGCATAGCCCCGCACCATTCGGGCGACACCGCACATGTTTTCGCTTGCGATCGGGTTTTTCTTGTGCGGCATGGCCGAGGACCCTTTTTGGCCGGGCTTGAACGCCTCTTCGACTTCCCTGACTTCACTGCGGGAAAGATGCCTTATTTCCGTTGCAAGTTGCTCGACGCACGAAGCGATGGTCGAAAGTGTGTTCATGTAGGTCGCGTGGTTGTCTCTTTGAAGCACTTGCGTACTGATGGTGGGTTTATGAAGCCCGAGGATGTCGAGTGCCTTATCTTGGATGGACGGCGCGACATTGGCGTGATTGCCGACCGCGCCGCTGATTTTGCCGGTCTCAACGCCTTGGCGGGTCCGGCTGAAATGATCGAGCTGACGTGTGAAGATGTCGACATAAAGCGCCATTTTCACTCCGAAGCTGGTAATGTCGGCGTGGATGCCGTGCGTACGACCGATGCACGGGGTATCCCTATACGTGATTGCCTTGTCTTTCAATGTATGAATGAAAGTCTTGAGGCGTGCCTCCAACCGCTCGTTCGCTTGTTTATATGCAAGTGCGTGGGCCGTATCGACAATATCGGTGCTGGTGAGGCCATAGTGGAAGTAGCGTTGTTCCTCACCGAGGGTTTCGCTTACGGCTTGTATGAACGCGACGACATCATGCCGCGTCGTTTTTTCAAGTGTCTCGATGCGGCCCGCATCGACGGTGGCGTGTTTTTTTGCCTTGTCCACCGCGGCGGAAGGTATGATCCCGTAATCGGCATGCGCCTCCATGGAGGCGAGTTCCACTTTCAAGAATCGCTCAAAATGCCGTTGCGTGGAAAACAGGTCTTTCATGAACGGTGTGCGATAACGATCAATCATTGCCATCCCCTCCTGTTTTGTAAGGGTTGGCCCGGACGACCGTTTCTTCTCGGGAGGGTCCGACGGAGAAAATCTGTACCGGGACGTCAAGCAACGCTTCGATCTTTTCGATATAGGTTTTGGCATCTTTGGGCAGGTCGCTGAACGACCGTACCTTTGAGATGTCATCTTTGAATCCCGGAAGGGTCTCATAGATCGGAATGACCCGAGCGAGATCTGCGGGGTCGGCCGGCATTGAACGGATGGTTTTTCCGTCAAGGGAATAAGCGGTCGCGATTTTTAGGGAATCCAGACTCGAAAGCACATCGAAGAGCGTAAGTGCGATGCCTGTGAAACCGTTGACTCTGCAGGAATGCTTCAATTGGACTGCGTCCAGCCAGCCGATCCTTCTGGGTCTTCCGGTGGTGGTTCCGTACTCGTTTCCGCGTTTGCGGATAGTATTGGCAGTATCGCCTTCAATTTCTGTTGGGAACGGACCGCCGCCGACGCGGGTCGTGTAGGCTTTGACAATCCCGAGCACGCGGTTGATGGAACGCGGTGGTACGCCTGCGCCAAGTGGGATGCCCGCCGCAGTGGGCGATGAGGCAGTGACGAAGGGATAGGTGCCATGGTCCATGCAAAGCATGGTGCCCTGCGCGCCTTCGAACAGCACGGTTCTATGTTCATTGAGTGCCTCGTTGAGGATAAGCGATGTATCGCTCACATATGATTTCAATCGTTCCCTGCCGGGGCGACTTTCCTCAATCAACGTTTCAACATCATAGCTCTTAAAACCATGTTGCTTCAACAACGCGTTCACATGTGGAAGATTTTCCTTTAGATGCAATCTCAAACGGGTTTCATCGATATAAGTATGCACGCGAACCGAACGCCTGAGGGTTTTATCCGAGTAGGCGGGTCCGATGCCTTTTGCGGTGGTCCCGACTTTTTCTTTTTTGAACGATTCATACATGCCATCAAGCGACCGGTGATACGGCATGACAATGTGCGCCCGGTCGGACAGGTGCAGCGTATCGGTGGAAAACCCGTGCGATTCAATCAAGGCAAGTTCGTCGCACAAGGCAACCGGGTCGATGACCATGCCGTTAGCGAGGATGTTCTTCGTGTCTGCTTGAAAGATGCCCGAAGGCACAAGGTGAAGCGCATGGGTCTTTCCCCCGAACTTGATGGTGTGCCCGGCGTTGTTGCCGCCTTGATAGCGTACCACATAGTCCGCCTGTTTGGCGAGGTAATCGGTGATTTTGCCTTTACCTTCGTCGCCCCATTGGGCGCCGATGATGGCCAGTGTGTTCATTGTTTCACGTCCTTTTCAAGTATGCTTCTGGCGATTTTGATGCCGCACGCACCCGCTTGAGCGAGCCCGCGCGTGATCCCGGCACCGTCTCCACCAAAAAAAAGCCCTTTGACATCACTTTCCAGTGATGGGTTCAGTCGCGGCCTGGCACTATAGAATTTGGCCTCCACGCCGTAAAGAAGGGTATGCGGAGAGGCGATGCCGGGTGTGACGGATTCCAAGGCTTCGATCATTTCGATGATGGATATCATTGTGTTATAAGGAAGCACCAGTCCGAGGTCGCCCGGCCTGGCTTCTTTGAGGGTCGGTTTGATGAACGATTCATGAAGTCGTTTTTCGGTGGTTCGTCTGCCTTTTTTGAGATCGCCGTAAGTCTGGATGATGAGCGATCCGTCCGAAAGCATGTTGGCCAGCGAAGAGAGTCTGTGAGCGAATTCGCTCGGACGTTTGAACGGTTCGGTGAAATTATGGGAGACCAAAAGTGCGAAGTTGGTGTTGGCGGATTTTTTGTCGGTGCCGCTGAAAGCGTGCCCGTTGGCGAGCATCGTTCCGCTATGGTTTTCGATGACGACATGTCCGCCGGGATTTGCGCAAAAGGTCCGCACCTGCGTGCCGAGGGAGGTCTGGTAGATAAATTTCCCTTCATAAAGATGGGTGTTGATCGTTTCCATGATTTCGTTCGAGGTTTCGACCCGCACCCCGATGTCGACCTGGTTGTTGCTCAGGGGGATACCGTGCGTTTTGCAAAGTTGTTCAAGCCAGCTGGCCCCGTCTCTTCCGGGGGCTAAAACGATATGGTTCGCATAAACATTCGAGACCGTTCCTTTTTGCCTTGTGCGCACGCCTTTGACAGTGTCGCCTTCGACGATAATGTCTTCGACTGTTGTGGCGAACGCCATGGTGATGGTGTTTTTGAGGGTCTCGTAAATGCTTTTGAGAATGTCGAGATTCCGTTCCGTCCCGAGATGGCGTACGTTGGCTTTGAGCAGTTTGAGCCCATGTTTGGCGCCCTTTGTCGCAATCTCCTGAACGGGCACGGTGTTCGGGTCTGTGATGGTTTTTGGTGCGCCGTGTTCGAGGTTGATGGCATCGACATCAAGAATCAGTGCGTTGACTTCGTCGTCGTCAAGATACTCGCCGAGCCAGCCGCCGAATTCGGATGTGATGTTGAACTTGCCGTCAGAGTAAGCGCCTGCGCCACCGAATCCGCCGGTGATTGAACAACCGTTTTGACAGCCTTGTATGCCGTTCTTGTTCTCCGGGCATTTGTCGATTTTTTTCTCCAGAATGGGACAATTGCGTTCATAGATGTTTTTGCCTTTGTCAACCAGTAGCACCTTTGTCTGCGGACTCTTATTGGTAAGCTCATACGCTGTAAAAATGCCCGCCGGTCCTGCGCCGACAATGATCACATCAAATGAAAGTTCCATGGTCGCCTCCGATACGATATGTCATGCTCACACGATAGATTATATATTATAGCGCTTTATATTTAAACCCTATTTTCGGTTTATGGAATGATTACAATTTGGAGTATTATGCAGTATTTAAGTAATGGGCGCAGATATGGTAAAATTAAGGTGTGAAGACAAGGAAGAAGGGGTCTCAATGAAAGAAGCGGTCCTTTATGAGAAACTGGACGATGGGAAGGTGCGCTGCAATGTTTGCACCCATCGATGTGTGATCCGCGACAAGGCGCGCGGTCTTTGTCGTGTGCGAGAAAACCGGGATGGAACGCTTTATGCTCTCAACTACGGAAAAACCGCCGCACGAGGCATCGATCCGATTGAGAAAAAGCCGCTTTATGAGTTTATGCCCCGTACGTTGAGCTATTCCTTTTCTACAGTCGGCTGCAACATGCGTTGCCCTTGGTGTCAAAATCATGCGCTCGCGTTCGCCGAGGAGGTCCGAGGTTATGACATCACCCCTGAAACGCATGTGAAAACAGCGCTCGCCCATGGTTGTGAATCCATTGCGTATACGTATAGCGAACCGACCATCTTCATAGAATACGCACTTGATACGATGCGTGAAGCGCATCTGCACGGTTTGAAGAACGTCTTTGTCACGAACGGGACGATGACACCGGAGGCTTTAGACTTGATTCTTCCTTATCTGGATGCCGTCAATGTGGATGTGAAAGCGCATGACGATGACACTTACCGGCGATTCTGCGGGACCGGCATTGAGCAAGTCTATGATACGATCAGAAGAATGAAAGCGGCCGGTGTGCATACGGAAGTCACCACGCTGGTGATACCGGGTGTGAACGATAGTGAAAAAGCACTCACAGTCATTGTGAAAGATATCATCGATGCGGCCGGAACTGACGTTGTGTGGCATATCAGCCGTTTCTTCCCGGCTTATCGGATGAAAGACAAACTGCCTACGGATATCAAAACGCTTGAAAAAGCACGGGACATCGGTCGTGAGCACGGCATTCGATCGATATATCTCGGCAACGTATAAGGAGGCTTTTATGGGACTCTTGAAAACGTATATTGTGCCCCATCCGCCGATCATCATTCCCGAGATTGGCGAGGGGAAGGAGAAACAAGCGCAAAAAATACTGGATGCGTATCACGCCATCGCCGAAGAAATCGCCGCGATGGATGTGGATACAGTGATTGTGTCCTCTCCGCATGCCCCTATGTACAGGGACTATTTCAGAATCTCCTCAGGCCATGCCGGATGGGGGTCTTTTGAACGGTTCGGCGCGCCACATGTCTACTTTGACATTCCCTACGACATGCCTTTGATTCAGGATCTTCATGAATCCCTGGCGGTTCACGGCATCAAAGGCGGGTCGCTTGAAAGGGACAACCCACCGCTTGACCACGGGTGCATGGTGCCACTTTACTTTTTGAAAAAGCACATGGATTCCTTTAATATGATCCGTCTGAGCATCACGGAAGAACCGTTGAGTACGCATTATGAGCTCGGCAAAGCGGTGGCCAAAATCGTCAACGATTCGGACAGGCGGGTCGTATGGCTTGCAAGCGGCGATTTGTCACACAAACTGAAAAAAGACGGGCCGTACGGCTATGCGAAAGAGGGCGAAACGTTTGACGAGACCATGCTGGAAGCACTGAAAAAAGCGAACTTTGAAGCCTTTTTCAATTATGACGAGGGCTTTTTGAAAGCGGCCGCACAGTGCGGACTCGAGTCGTTCACCATGATGGCCGGTGCGCTTGATGGCAGGAAGGTAAAGACGGATTTTCATGCCTATGAAAGACCGTTTGGTGTGGGGTATGCGATTGTTGGATACACACCGGTGGACGAGGATGGATAATCCTTACGTGTCCCTGGCACGTCTGACCGTTGAAAGTTTTGTTCGGGATGAACGTCTGATCGACCCTTCCGTACTCGAGCTTCCCGAGGGCATGCGCACACGAAAGGCGGCATTCACAACCATAAAAAAAGACGGCGTACTGAGGGGGTGCATAGGCACGGTTGAACCCATGCATTCGGATCTTGCGCATGAGATTGTGGCGAATGCCTACTGTGCCGCCTTTGAAGACCCGCGTTTTCCGTCTGTGCACACCGATGAACTCGCTGAACTCACCTATAGTGTCGATGTTGTATATCCTCCCGAAAAGGTCAGTGATGTGCGTATGCTTGATCCTTCCACATATGGAATCATTGTCACCTCGGGGGTGAAAAAAGGGGTGTTACTGCCTATGATCGAAGGGGTGGACACCGCCTTCAAACAGCTTGAAATCACGCTTGAAAAAGCGGGGATCGATCCTCGTGAACCGTATGTTGTCGAACGTTTCAAAGTGATGCGTCACCAATGAAAAGCAGCGGCTTTTAGCCGCTGCTGTTTTTTTGTTTGCCGAGTTTCTTAAGCAGTCTTTGAAAGGTCTTTTCCTCCTCTGGTGTAAAGACATCGAGCAGACTGCGCAAGTTTTGTTCGTGTTTCGGATAAATCTTGGCAATGAAATCATGCCCTTCTTCAGTCAGGCTTGATTGATAGACCCGCTTGTCATGCGGCATCTTTTTACGAGTGATCCAACCTCTTTTTTCGAGCGATTTCAGGGCATAGGTAAGAGAAGGACCTTGAACAAGGACTTTTTGCAGGATGCTGTTGACGGTTTGCGGTCCCTTATGATAAAGGATTTCGAGTACACCAAATTCAGTGGCGTTGAGACCATGTTGCGCGATGTCCTGACGGATGCGCCGTTCAAGGGTGTTTCGGGTGCGGAAGAAGATGGTCAGTGTCTTCAGGTCTCTATTCATCGAAATACTCCTTTTCACGTGTTTTAACGTGACGCGTGGTGTCAAAGTGTCGAACGATTCGTTCGATGGTCTCCCGCTTGTCCCGGAATGCCGGTGGCAAGGCGAGCGTGGTTCCGAGCGTCTCACGGTCTTCTTCATCGTCGATGAAACCGGGGCCTTCCGTGGCGAATTCGAAAAGGATGCCGGGGTACAGCCTTGTGTAGAGTGACTTGAAGTAGAAACGGTCGACAAAGCCGGAAGTCGGTTTACGCAGCTTGTTCAGGTGTTCGGTCCACTCGTCCAGAGCCTTCCTGTCTTCGATTCTGAACGCGACATGATGGATGCTTCCGTAGCCTTGAATGCCGTGGTTGAGATTGTCATTTTCATGGACAATGACGCTGGCGCCGTTTCCGCCTGCGCCCATTTCATAAAGGAAAGCATCGCCCTGGTGTTTTTTGAGACGCATGCCCATATGTTTGGTGAGCGCTGTGTCCATTTTTGCGTGATCGCTAACGGTAAGGAATATCGGTCCGAGCCCGGTTATGGCGTATTCACTCGGGACAGGGCCCTTTTTGAAAGGTTCGCCCGAATCGACGCCCGGAACGTTCTCATCGGAGAAAAGGGCATAGGCCTGGTCGTCAAAGTCCTTGAAGAAAATCGCTTTACGACCGAACAGGGTGGCGATGCCCTCGTGTGTCACATTGTAGTGTTCAAAGCGCTTCATCCAGTAATCAAGCGCCTGGTCGCTTGGAACGCGGAAGCCGGTCCGTGAAATCTCATCGGTACCTTTTTGGGCCTTTGGAATGCCCTGGAAATCAAAGAATGTCATGTCGGTGCCGGGATTGCCCGCGTCATCCGCGAAGAAAAGATGGTAAGTATGGATGTCATCCTGGTTGATCGTTTTTTTGACGAGTTTCAATCCGAGGATGTCTGTGAAATAGTCATAGATTTTTTCAGCGCTGCTTGTGATGGCGGTCACATGATGGATGCCTTTCAGTTGTTCCATTGTATCACCTCACCATCATTATATTTAGAAAACAAAATAAAAGCAAGATAAACGCGTTGTATGTGCTCTTTCCAATGATAGGTTGGTGAAACGAACTGAATGTCATAAGTTGAAGCCCACAAGGGGGATGGGAGCGGTGATTACTTGAACTGGTTTGAATCCGGGTCATAGAAGAAGTTGTTTTTCTTCAAAGCTTCTTTCAGTTCATCCATGTTGATGTTCTCTTCCTTTGCAAGGGTGGGAAGTGAGTCATAGTCGTTTCTGAGCTTGGTATTGATGACGCTCAGAAGAATGTTCGGGTCCATGTTCAGGTTGATCGTCATTGGTCACAGCCTCCTTATCGTGAATTATTGTACCCTGAATGTTTAAATTTGCAAAGTCCGAGTTTTTTTCGGCTTTGCGATAATGGTATACTTATGGTGAAAGGGTGGTTGTATGGAATGGCAGAAAGCGAATCTGGGAATCTTTAATGAAACGGATATCAAGACGTTTCAATCATCCCATGTCCTTGTGGTGGGAGGTGGCGGACTCGGTGCCCATTTTCTTAACGGCATGGTTCGTAGCGCAATCGGGAAGGTAACGATTGTCGATGATGATGTGTATGAAGAAAGCAACCTGAACCGGCAACTCTTCTCAACGCCTGAAACGCTGGGTCAACACAAGGCGGATGTGGTCGCAGATGCTTTGAAGGCCATCAACCCCTCACTCGATGTGAGTGTCGTCAAAACACGCATTCAATCGGTTGGACGTGAGCGCTTTGATGATGTCGACCTGATTGTCGATGCGGTCGACAACATCGTTAGCAAACTGCATATTGAAGGTCTGGCGAACGATCTGGACTTGCCCTTGTTGCATGGTGCGATTGGCGGATGGTTCGCCCAGATCGGTCTTGTGATGCCCGGCAGCTTTCTCTTGACCGAATTTTACGGGGAAGCGTTACATGGTCTTGAGAAAAGTCTTCGGTGTCCGACGTTCACGCTCGGACTCACCGGCAACCTGATGGTCGCAGAGGCGCTCAAGTTCTTTACGGGGAAGCCGACGCTTGAAAACCGGATCCTCTTTGTCGATGCATTGAATTATGAGATGCGCATTCTCTATGAAAAGGATGATTCGTATGGTTCACGTTAAGTTTTTTGCGCTCCTGCGCTCGAATCATCGTGTGTCTGAACTTTCCCTCAAAGCGTCCGATATGAAGGAACTCACCGATGAAATATTACTTAAAGTGCCTTCATTGAGTAAAGAGGAATTAAAGCAGGCGGTCATATTCATCAACAATAAAAAGGTCATGCATGAGAAGCGGTTTAATGAAAAACTTGAAGACGGTGATGTGGTCGTATTCACGAACTTTGTAGGTGGAGGATGAGCTCCGCCTTTTAATGAAAGGGTTTTACACGATTGCCCCGGCAATGAAACAATGGTAAAATATTTTTAACAAAAAAGAGAGAGAAGGTACTATTCATGGACTTATTTATTGCTTTATTGCCCGCACTGATCATGGTTGTGCTGGTGATTGCGACACGCAAGGTGTTGCTCAGTCTTAGTGTAGGTTTCATCTTGGCCTCACTGATTCACACGGAATACAGCATTCTAGACGCGTTGCTTTATATGTGGAACCAGTTTGTCGGAATCATCACCAGTTTTGATTGGTACATGCCGATTGTCGGATTCGTCGTTTTGATCGGTGGCATCACCGCCGTCATCTCATTGGCGGGAGGCATCCGTGCATTCGCCGAATGGGCGGTCGAAAAAGTGACGAATCCCGTCGCCGCTCAGATGCTTACGTGGATCCTCGGTCTGATTATCTTCATCGATGATTACTTCAACGCCCTGGTCATCGGCGAGGTATCAAAACCGGTCACCGACCGTACAAGATTTCACGTGCGAAACTGGCTTATGTGATCGACTCCACCAGCGCGCCGGTAGTCATCATGATGCCGCTTTCCACGTGGGGAGCCTACATCATCGGTTTGCTCGGCGGGCTTTTCGATGAGGCGGGTTATACCGCTCATACAGGATTTTCCGGCTTCATTGCCTCAGTGCCTTATCAGTTCTATCCCCTTACGGCACTCGTGATGGTGCTTCTCACCATCCGTCTTGGCATCAATTTCGGCCCGATGAGAAAGTATGAAGAAAAAGCCGCCGAAGGCAAGGACATATCCATCATGCAAGCGGAAGAGGCGGTAAGCGAAGAAGACGTGCAAGGAAAACACGCCAGCCAGTGGACGCTGATCATTCCCGTGGTGACACTGGTCATGCTCACCTTGCTCATCATGCTTGCGCAAGCCGGGTTCTCCCCGGGTGCTTTCCTTGATCAGGACATTACGCTGCCCTTGTTCTTCTCGGGAGTTGTCGCCTTCATCATCGCTGTCATGATGGCGTATGACGCGGGAGTTACGGATACGAAACACCTGATGAAAGTCAGCGGGAAAGGCATGCTGTCGATGATCAAATCGGCCGCCATCATCCTGATTCTCGCGTGGCTGGTTTCAGGTGCCATCCAGGATCTCGGTGTCGGTGACATGATTGCCGAATATATTGACGAAGCACCCCTTGCGGCCATGTTGCTACCGGTCATCATGTTCTTGATTGCCGGCGGCATCGCGTTCGCTACGGGAACATCTTGGGGCGCGTTTGGAATCATACTTCCAATCGCGGTCCCGGTTGCGATGCAAGCGGACGCTGCGTTGATGCCGGTCATTGTCGCCGCCGTTCTCGGTGGTGCGGTTTTCGGAGACCATTCCTCACCGGTATCGGATACGACGGTGCTTTCCGCAACAGGTGCACGCTCTACGTTGCATTCCCATTTCATCACGCAGGTTCCTTATGCGCTGGTGACCGCTTTGATTGCGGCTCTGGGCTATTTCATCTACGGGCTTACAGGATTTGTGACCCTATCTTATCTGGTTCTCGGAGTAGGCCTTGCAGCCTTCGTCGTACTTTACAAAATGATAACTGGAGAATAATCGTCAACGAAGGGTCAATGGGTTCCCATTGGCCCTTTTATTTTGCAGTTCACCCTAAAAGGTTAGCATTACAACTTAAAGACAAGAAGCCCTAAATTAAGCCTTTTTATGACATTTTCATGACGAAGCGTCATAAAATTATTGTCATTATTTGGTTGGAGTTTCAAAATAAACCCTAGGGTATGTTGTTGTTGTATTTTTTCAAATAATGCATAAAGCCCTCTATTAAAACGTCTAAAATGACACATTGATATAGGATCATACTTGTCCCCCGCAAAAGAGGGGAATTATTTTTGATGTATTGACAATAAACCCTTTTTATACTAATAGTTTTGGAAATTCCATCTGCATTAGTTATTGCATGAATCAAGGGTATTGTATGAGGGTTTATTTTATTGTAGAATGAACGTAGGACTTAATATTGAAAAAATAATATAATGAGAAGGGAGCAACAAATTATTATGAAGAAACTATTATCACTTGGTTTGTTTTTTGCACTGGTGTTTACTATCGCTGCATGTGATGTAGAAGTTGAAACATCTTTGGAAGTTGATGAAACAACCATTGCTGATCCATTCTATGTTGACGATTTCGATCTTGGCGACATCGTACTGACATATTATGAGAATGATGAGGCGACCACATTGACTCTTGATGAGGATATGCTGGTTGGCGATGTACCGGATACTGTCGGCACCCACACACTTGAGGTGGAATATGCAGATGCCTCAACATCGTTTGATATCGAGCTGATTGAGGGTCCATACGAACAGCAATGGAGCCAGTTCAAGTATCGTTATGAGGATGAGGAAATCACCATTCTCGAAATCATGGATTTCGGATTCATGGAAGTTGAAGTTCCATCTGAGATCGATGGCTATCCTGTAGTCGAGATCGCATCGGGTGCATTTGCTGAACATGGATTTACACATACTGTGTATATTCCTGAATCAGTAGATTATATCGGTGCGGACGCTTTTACTGCGACACCATCTCTAAGCAGCATCGTGTTTGAAGGCGACATTCCAACGTTCTACGCACCAGGTGAAGACAACGCATCATTCGCTGGTCTTGCGGATTCGCTTCTATTTTATTCAGAAGACGACTATCTCAGCACATTGACCGATTCACTTGGCGATTATGCGCACAGAGGCTTTGACATTGAAGAGCGCGGAACCGTATTCTTCTTGTTCTTCGAAACGTTTGAAGGATCCGACATTGACTATGTAATCGAGTATGCCGGTGAAGAAATTACTGAACCGGAAGATCCGACACTTGATGGTTATGTCTTTGAAGGTTGGTTTACCTCAGAAGATTATGACACTTTCTTCGATCTTGAGATGCCTGAGGCCAATACGACTATTTTTGCCGGATGGTATGATGAGAACCTCGAGTTCGATACCCGTACCATGACCATCAACGAAGGTGAAGAAGACGAAGAAGAGATTACTTACGTTGCAATCACCGGATACGACGGTACCATCACTGAACTTACTTTACCACACAGACTGTATACGAACCCAGTCACTGAAATCGATGCAGATGCATTTGAAGACATGACTGACCTTGAGTATGTGAACATTCCTGCTTATGTAGAACATATCGGTTCTGGCGCATTCGCCGGTAGCGGTCTTGAAACCGCGGTTCTCAACCAAGCAGATCCAGAAGCAATCGTTCCTGAGGACGACACTGTTTTCGAAAATGTTCATGAAGACTTTGAACTGATTGTTCCTGAAGGTGCAGGACCAGCGTATCGTGAAAATGATGCATGGTTGGATGCTGTAGGTTATGAAAACATTTGGGGAGAAGATGAATTAGAATTAGATGCATCTGAAGTTGCAACAGTATTCGATGCTGAAGAAGGCGCTTTTGTCCACATCGAAGGCGTTGTGACATCCTTCCCTGTCTTTGGAGGAGCCGATGGATTCTTTATTCAAGACGAGGATGGCACCGCCGTCTTTATCTGGGAAGATTTTGATGT
Organism: Mollicutes bacterium; assembly: GCA_003554735.1. GTDB lineage: Bacteria > Bacillota_I > Bacilli_A > Izemoplasmatales > Izemoplasmataceae > B1SED10-225. Next base: position 12,882 of record PWHE01000114.1, read on the forward strand.
TGAAATAGGTAATAAAGTTAGCATCACTGGTTATGTTGACTTTAGAACTCAACATCAAGACGGAAACACTATCTATCAGCTCGTTAACCCCACATTGGTAGATAATGATGAAGAGACTCATGACGTTTATGTCATTGATGATATGGACATCGAAGATGTTGCGGATGATTTCCAAAGCTATCAGTCCATGCGTTTCTGGTTTGAAGATGTAACGGTTGATTATGTCGATGAAGAACATAATTACGTTATGTTGGATACTGGTGATGCAGAGTATGGCATTCGTTACGATATTCGTAACTATGGGCCTGAACTTGAAGAAACGTATTTCGAGGAAGGCGACACCATTGACTGGATTGAGCTGACAATTTCTCATATTTCGTTCGGAAACATTGTCGCTGAGTATGTTGAAGGCGAAGACTTCGTTGAACTCGACACCAGTATCTCTACTGATTAATTAATATCTCATAAGATTCATCCTTATAAATCGAGTGTGACCAATGCAATATTGGTCGCACTCTTTTTTTATGTGAAGCAAAAAAGCTATCATTGTTGTTGACAAAGGAAAGATAACAATATAAATTACTTGAGGCACGATAAATAAAAGGGGTGAGGACTATGAACTTGGAGCTTGAAATCAAACGCCTTGTGTGGGTAACACTCGGGACCATTCTGTTTTCTGTAGGGGTTAGTTTTTTCATTGTTCCCGCCAATCTCATACCCGGTGGTTTGACTGGGTTTGCGACATTGACTCAATATGGATTCAGAACACTCGGGATCGATCTTAATCTCGGTCTTTATGTCGTTCTTTTCAACATACCGATCATGGTTCTTGGAGTGGTCGGCATATCCAAGACGTTTGTCTATTACTCGATCTATTCGATTCTCATGCAGGGGATTCTGATTGGTATTTTTGAAAACCAGACCATGCTGCAGGGTGAGGATATACTTGCTTCAAGCGTACTTGGCGGCATGCTTGTAGGGATCGGTGCCGCCATGACCTTGAAAAGCGGTGCATCGACTGGCGGCATTGATATTGTCATTCAGTATCTTTCGCTCAAATTCCAACTCAGTATCGGCTATATCGGCATCATGATGAATGCGACCATTCTGGCAATCTCTTTGCTCGTGTTCGATCCGCAGTTCGCGTTTTATACCTTGCTCAGCTTTGTGGTTACGAACATGATCATTGAAAAGCTGCATACCGCATACCGGCGTGTGCGTCTCGACATTCTTACGGACCGTGGGGAAGAAGTCAAGAACGCCATCATTGAAAACTTCATCCGGGGTGTGACGATGATAGACGGAA
>PWHE01000039.1 GCA_003554735.1 Mollicutes bacterium
ATCGTCATTGATTCGATGGCCTTCTGCTCGGGCTTTCCGAAGTTGATCATGACCCGGTCGACGGCGGTCAGGATTACGAAGATGTCGGCCTCGATGATCTCGGCCAGACGGGCGGAGGACGAATCCTTGTCGATGACGGCCGGCACGCCTTGGTATGAACCGTTATCTTTGATCACGGGAATGCCGCCTCCGCCTGAGGCGATGATGATATCGCGCTTTTCAAGCAGATGTTTAATGCTTTCGCTTTCAAGAAAATCAATCGGTTTGGGGGAGGCGACAACAAAGCGGTAGCCTCTTCCACTGTCCTCCACATACGGAAGGTTCATCTGTTTTTGTAGCTCTTTGATTTCCGCTTCACTATAGAAGGCACCGATCGGTTTGGTGGGATTTTTGAAGGCTTTATCGTCCTTGTCCACCACCGTTTGGGTGACGAGCGTGGTGATGTTTTTCTCAATCCCGCGGGAGAAAAGTTCATTGCGGATGCCGTTTTGAAGGTGGAAGCCGATATATCCTTGGCTCATGGCGCCGCACTCGGGCAAAGGCATGATGGGGATGTTGGGTTTGATTTTGCTGGCTTCATCAAAAGCGCTTTGGATCATCCCCACTTGTGGCCCGTTGCCGTGGACGATGATGACATCATGGTCCTGTTCGATCATGTCCGCGACGCTTGAAGCGGTGTTTTTGACGAGTGCTTTTTGTTCATCGGGGGTATTGCCGAGGGCATTGCCCCCAAGAGCGACAACAATTTTCATAAAATTCCTCCTGAAATATCGTATGATAGCGTTTTTATTCCTACTTTCTATGATGCGTCAAAGACGTCACAAAGTCAAGACAAAAAAAAGAAGGATGGGCTTCATCCTTCTTCTGTGGTGAATGTGTGGGTGAGAACAGCTTCATTCTCGTATGTCTCGCCTTCGAATGTGTAGGTGAACAGGACGACGACCTCATACGTAGTGTCGGGGTCGAGGTTATAAAACTGCACGCCTTCAGTCAAGCCCTCGCCTTGGATGATGCCGTCATCACCGGTCAGTTCGGCGAGCAGCGCATTGTCTTCATCGCGCAGTTCGACGGTTACGGCATCGAGCGTATCGGAAGGGTCCGTCACTTCAAGATCGAAGACAATGCCTTCCTGGTCAACATCGGTATCCAGCATGGCGGCTTCGGGTTCGACCTCGTCCACTTCAATGGTCGCGGTGTCACTCGCAAGCACGTCCTCGTGGGTCTCACCCTCGAACTCATACGTCGCAATCGCTTCGATGACATAATCGCCACCATCCAGATTGAAGAATCGTACGTCCGTATTGGTTCCGTGTGTCACAAGATTGTCATCTTCATCCAATGCGACGATTTCCTCGCCGTCCTTGAAGAGCGCAACCCGATACGCAGTGATGGTATCGGAAGGGTCTTCCGTATTCAGGTCGAATACGATCTCATCGTCTTGGACCCTCAAATCCTCGATGTCGGCGTCAGGTTCCTGCGTTTCACCGCACCCGGCGAGCAAAGCAAATACACCCAGGGTGAACACAAACAGCAGTTTTCGCATGATAACACCTCCATTTATAATGAAAGCATCCCTCAAAAGGGATGTCCACTTTCATTATATCAAGCGTTTTTTCCACAGTAAAGCGGGTGAAAAAACCGCAGGTTTCCCTGCGGTCTCAATTATATGATGATGTTGTGTTTGTTGAAGAGTTCAAGGCCCTTTTCGAATTTCTCAAGAAGGTCTTCCGTCTCCATGATTTCTTTGACAATCGCCGCGTGCGTGACCGATTCCGTCCGGTATTGCTTGCGCTGTTTGAAGCGTTTCTCAAGGTCTTCGGGTTGCTCCTCGACCATCTCGAGCATGGTCGCAAGGTCGATCAGCACGAATTTTTCGGTGTTGAACACGGTCTTGCGGAACTTTTTGAATGCGGCTTCCTCAGCTTCAGTGGGCGTGTGGCGCATCGCTTTGTCCCCTTCTTCGGATTGCACAGTGTCATAATATTTGACCATCGCTTTGTAAAGTTTCTTATACGCTTTGCGCGTCTCTTTTTTCACATTGGTCATGTTTTTGATTTCTTCCATTGTCACTCATCCTTTGTTAATATATTCCTGCTTTTTGCTGCAGTTTTTTCAATCCTATATAGTATATAGGGAAACGCATGCTTTGACAACCGTTTTCATCAAATATTTTATCATCCGCATGCGGTGCACACAACCTGAGCACATCACACAGATGAACGAAAACGCTTTTTATGTTATAATGTCAGCTGTAGCACAGATGCTCATAGAAAGGACAGTGATATCATGGCTACCCGACAACGAGAAATATCCCTGCAACGTGCGCAGGAACTCAAATCACGAATCGAGGATTACCTGGAAGTTCGCAAAACCATTCCGAAGGGCCTTGAAATGCAAGAGGAACTGCAACAACGCAAACAGACCATCCTTAACGTGCTGGGGGGCACGGAAGAGGACTGGCGCGATTATAAATGGCAGCTCAAGAACCGAATCAAGGATGTCGATACCCTTACCAAAATCATCAATCTCACAGATGATGAGAAAAAGGCCGTCAAGGAAGTAGGGGAAAACTTCCGCTGGAGCATCTCTCCTTATTATCTTTCACTGATCGACCCCGATAAGACCTTCGACCCTATCAAACTGATGGCGATGCCTTCGTTCATGGAGCTTGAAGATACCTATACCAACTTGGACCCGATGAACGAAGAACACACCAATCCGGCCGGAACCATCACCCGGCGCTACCCCGACCGCCTCATCATCAACGTCACCAACGAATGCGCGATGTATTGCAGGCACTGCCAGCGTCGTCGCAACATCGGTACCGAAGACCTCGCGACGCCGCGTCCGAAAGTCCAGGAATCCATCGATTACATCGCGGCCAATCCGGAAATCCGTGACATACTGATCACCGGAGGCGATCCGCTGACGCTTTCTGACAGCCAGCTTGAATGGATCATCTCGCAGCTGCATGCCATTCCGCATGTCGAATACATCCGGCTCGGTTCACGCACACCGGTCACCTTGCCGCAACGCATCACCGATGATCTTGTGAACATGCTCAAGAAATATCATCCGATCTTCCTCAACTCGCATTTCAACCATCCGATGGAAGTCACCGAAGAAGCGAAGGAAGCGTGCGAAAA
>PWHE01000044.1 GCA_003554735.1 Mollicutes bacterium
CAATCGACTTTTTCGTTTTTTGATGATTGGCATGGCAATCCTGATGGTGCTTCTGCTCGTGACTTATGTGGTCTTGACGCTATTGGCCAGAGGGCCTGAATCGTCCATGCATGACCATATTACAAACGAAGTCACGGAAACACGAAATCATTTTATGGTTGAACCCACCGATCCGTTTGCCACATTGGTGCTCTATCCGGGTGCGCTTGTGGAGGCTGAAAGTTACGTGTTGCTTGGCGATATGCTTGCCAGAGAAGGTGTGCGCGTGATTATACCGAAAATGCCGCTGAATTTTGCGATTTTGAACCGTTATGCTTTCAATGATTATTACGAGGAAGGCCATCCCTGGTTTCTCGGTGGCCATTCGCTTGGTGGTGCGAGTGCCTCTTACGTTGCCGATTCATATCCAGAGAGACTTGAAGGGCTTATCCTTATCGCGTCCTACACGCCATCAAGCATTGATTTGAGTGAGACCGCGCTCAGTGTGCTCTCCATTACCGCCGAGCTTGACGGTGTGATCGACACAGACGCGTTAGAAATACGTGAAAGCCTCTTGCCCGCCGATACCACCCATGCGCGGATTGATGGGGCGAATCATGCCCAGTTCGGTTATTATGGCACACAGCGGGCGGATAAGGAAGCTGAAATCAGTGTTCTGGAACAACATGAGATCACGGCCGGCATCATCATGGATTTCGTGTATGAGGTCATGAACAAGGACTGATGGTCAAGATGTATTCATATTTTTTCAAATTTGTGATATGCGAGGTGGTTCCATGTTCGGCGTTCCCTATGAGTATCTGATCGGTTTTGTGGTTATTCTTGTGATATTTCTGGTCATTTATCAGAAACGCATGAAGAATTACGGGCCCGGATACAATCGTATACGTGAATGGTACCAATCCAACAAAAACGATTTGCCGGCACTTTATCAAAAGCGCATTGACGCCCATCTGAATCGCATCGAGAAACTGATTGATGCGCAAAGCAAAGATGAGGATAGATCGCGTTTCAACGAGATCATCGACAAATTGAATAAAATCGAGGCGATCAAGGCGGCCGCATCGGCGCGAATGCGTTTTGACACTGAACATGATGCGACCGGGCTTATTGAATCGAAACGCTACGATAAACCATTAAGGCGTAAAAAAACTGTGTACAGCCTGCCCGGAGATAAAGAAGTCTTTCTGCTTGAGCGTTTAAAAGAAGGTGTGCATCTTTGTGAAGATTTTCTCGGCAAGTTGGAACTTCTTTTGGACGAGGAGTGTCGCTCGGTTCACCGTGGGGGCGAATGGCCGCTTGTTGCCATGGCGACGGGTGTGCCAGGCGATCAGGCTTTGATTACCTGGCCGATTGAAGGGGTTATGAAAAATAAGAACCGTTCTGTGATTGTCATGGGAATCACCGTCGATGAGCAGTATATCACCAAAGACCATTCCCCAAGACCGAAACTGATCCCTGTTGCGGATGTCACGCTGCTGTCCGATTATGTCGCGTCCGAGGACAAAGATAAATCGGAAAAACTTACAGACGCTTTCCGACAATACCGCGAGGGGTGCTACAGTGAAGAGGCTTATGAAGAAGCTGTGGTTTCGATATTGAAAGAACATATGGATACTCATAAATAAAGCCAACCGTTTTTTCGGTTGGCTTATCTGGTGTTTTTCGAGTCAGCGCGGATCATTTCTAAGCGCTTTTAAACGATCCATATCGCTTTTTTCAATCGTGAATTGAAGCGTTTTGTTTTGTCGGATTCTCTCTTCATTGACGGATTTCGGCAAAGGCAACGTACCGCGTTGTAAAAGATATTTGAGGCATATCTGCGCGGGGGTCACGTTGTATTTTTCAGCGGTTCGAACAATGGTTTCGTTCTTGAGCGCATGGCCGATCGCCAAGGGTGAATAGGCTTCGATGAGGATTTTTTTCTCATCGCAATAGGCGTGGAGTCGGTCGTTGTCGAGTCCGATGAAATAGGCGATCTGGTTGACATGCGGAACGACGTCGCAATGTGTGATAATGTTTTTCAGGTCGCTGATTGTGAAGTTGGATACGCCGATTGAACGGATGCGACCCTCTTTATAAAGTTTTTCTAGTGCTTTATACACTTCGACATTTTCTTTGTCATAATTGGATGTTTTGTCCGCACCCGGTGGTTTTGGCGCGTGTATCAAGAAGAGGTCAAGATAATCCGTACCCAGTTTATCAAGCGACTCATCAAATGCCTGGATTGCCTCGTCATATGTCTTGATCGCACCGTGCAGTTTGGAAGTGATGAAGATGTCTTTTCTTCGTATGGGCGAATGGGTGATGGCCTTCCCAACACTTGCCTCGTTCCCGTAAATCTGTGCCGTATCGATGTGGCGGTATCCGTTTTTGATCGCCAAAGTGACGGCACGGTATGTTTCGTCCCCATCAGGGATCTGCCAGGTTCCAAACCCGATCTTCGGTATGGTTATCCCGTTGCTCATCGTGTAGTTATCATGCAAAATTTTCATGTGCTGCCTCCTTTTCCACGTCATTATATCATACGTTGAAAGCATTCATTCAAAAAACCCTGAAACCGGTTAGAACGGTTTCAGGATTCTTTTTAGGATTGAAAAGATAATGGCAAATGTTTATTCATCATGCGAGTGTCTGTGATATTCATCGACATCATCGTCATCAAAACTGTCGAGTTCGCGGAGCATCTCGAGTTCGACTGCAGGGTTGTCGCGTTCGAGCTCCTCGACAATGTCTTCCAAGGTCTGTACATAGCCATCCAGTTCATCCAGGGCATCGGCCTTGGCGTTTTCGAATGCGTCTTCATCGTCATAGAAGTCGACGGTATGGTATTCCTCATCCGGTTCGCCGCTTTCACCGAGTTCATATGTCCGGTAATACTCACCAACGGCGTATTGTTCGTTTCCGTCCACCACATAGGTTATAAAGAAGAAAATGCGTTCATCGGTGTATTCCTCTTCGTCCTCAAGCCCGCGGGGACCACCGAAGACGCCTTCAAATTCGATTTGCGGGTAGGTGATGTCTAGGGTGCCTTCCTCATCTTCGACTATGGTAAGCACATCGCTGAGTTCACGTTGCGCGATGATGCGGATCTGTGAGACTTCGCAAGCGCTTAACGTGATTGCGAAGAAAAGAAGCAAGAGCGG
>PWHE01000041.1 GCA_003554735.1 Mollicutes bacterium
TTGAAACCGAGGACGGTGTCATTGTCTACAGCCCGGACTACACGTTCGACCAGAACGTCGACCCGACCTACCGGACCTCGTTCGACCGGCTTTCCGCCATTGCAGGCAAGAAAGTCCTCGCCCTGCTCACCGAATCATTGAACGCGGACGCGCAGGGGAAAGTCACAGGAAGCCGTCCGCTTAACCACGTCCTGAACCGCACATTCATGAACGCCAAGGGACGGATCGTGGTCTCCACCTTTTCAACGGACATCTACCGAATCCAGCAGGTGGTCAATGTGGCGCTCAAGCACGGACGCAACATCGCCATCATCGGAAGAAAAGCGCAACGCATGGTCGACATCGCCATCACGCAGGGCTTTTTGAAAATCCCTGAGGATCGCCTGCTCAATCTCAAGTTCATCGACGAAAACAACAAGAACGAACTCAAAGACAGCGTCGTGCTTGTCACCGGCGAACGCCACGAGCCGTTTTTCATGCTGCAACGCATGGTACGCAAAGTCGATCGTCTGATTCACCTCAACGAAGCCGATGACGTGATGATGCTCACCCCACCGGTTCCGGGTACCGAGAAGATCGCCGCGCGTACGCTCGACACCCTTTATCGCAACGACATCAACCTCATCAAAGTCGATAAGGCCATGTTGCCTTCCGCGCATGCGAGCAGCGAGGATATCAAGCTTCTGACCAACATTCTCAATCCCCAGTACATTGTGCCCATTATCGGTGAATACCGCCATTTCTACGCGGTACAACAAATCGCCAAAGAACTCGGTTATAAGGACAAAAACGTCATCGACCTTGAAAACGGCCAGGTCCTGAGAATTCAAAACGGACAGCTCAAAGGCGTCGCCCAGAAAATCAAGTCCGGCGATGTGCTGGTCGACGGCATCCTGGACAGCGATCTGAGCGAAGTGGTGCTCAAAGACCGCGAAATCCTTTCCCAGGATGGCGTCATGCTCATCATCGGTCATATCGACGCCAAGAAAAAACAAAGCGTCGGCGATCCGGAAGTCATCTCCAGAGGGTTCGTCTTCATGAAACAGAACGAAGAACTGATCGACGAGGTCACCGCCATCTATGACGATGTCGCCAAAGAGATGTTCTCCAAACGGTATTTCGATTACCGGCTCTTCAAGGAGAAACTGCGCGACGACATCTCCAAGCATCTTTTCAAATCCACGTCCCGACGCCCGATCGTCATTCCCGTATTGATTGACGTGTCGAAAGGATGAGCATGGAGATCGAAATCATCGAAGACAACCTGGACAAAGCGTCGCTTTCGTACCTAAAGCCCCACATCGGGGCCCGTGCCGTCTTTTTCATTGAGGGCAGGCTTTGTCTTGTGCACTATGAGAAGACCCACCGATACACACTCCCGGGCGGCGGCGTGGATGAGGGCGAGACGCTTGAAAAGGCCCTCAAACGTGAAGTGCTGGAGGAAACCGGCTATCAGGTCACATCCCTCAAACCGACCGTCACGCTCAAGGAGTATTTCACCGATTCCATCTGGCATCATCATTTCTTTCTTTGTGAAGTCGCCCCGAATCCAAAGGGCCAAAGTCTCACGGACGAAGAGAAGGAACGTGGCATGAAACCGGTGTTCAAACCGCTAGAAGAAGCCATCGACATTTTCGCATTCCAAGAATCGGACAACCGTTATCAAACCAACATCAATAAACGCGAACTCATGGGACTGATGCACAGTCTCGAGTAGGCTTGAAATGCGCATAATTTTGTGTTACAGTTTACAAACGTGCGCGATGTGTTATAATTAACAAGGATTAAATCTATGGAGGTATCTTATTTACTATGGCAAAAATTGAAGAACTATCAAACTCACGTGTGAAACTCACCATCGACGTCACTCCTGAGCAATTTGAAGAAGGTCTTGACAAAGCGTTCGAAAAGATCAAAGACGACGTTGAAATCAAAGGATTCAGAAAAGGAAAAGTGACCCGTAAAGTATACGAACAGCATAAAGGCGTTGAATCACTTTATGAAGAAGCGCTCAACCATGTCGTTCAAGAAACTTATGTCCAAGCGGTCATGGACAACAATCTGCAGGTCGTAAGCCAACCCAAAATCGACCTCGACATCAACAATGTCAAAAAAGGCGAACCCTTCACATACACGGCGATCGTCGCTGTAAAACCGGATGTTGAACTCGGTCAATACAAAGGGCTTGAGTACGAAGAGCCTTCCGATGAAGTGACCGAAGAGGAAGTCAATGCGGAAATCCAGAAACTCCGTGAACAAAACGCGGAACTGATCGTCAAAGAAGAAGGCGCGCTTGAAGAAGGCGACACCGCCGTCTTTGATTTCGAGGGATTCCTCGACGGCGAGCCGTTCGAAGGCGGAAAAGCCGAGAACCACGAACTTGAAATCGGCAGCGGACAATTCATCCCCGGTTTTGAAGAAAAAATGGTCGGCATGAAGCCGGGCGAAGAAAAAGAAATCGAAATCACCTTCCCTGAAGACTATCAGGCCGAACACCTTGCCGGCAAGGACACTGTCTTCAAAGTGAAACTTCACGAAATCAAAGTCAAAGAAGTCCCTGAACTCAATGACGAGTTCGTCAAGGACCTTGACAAAGAAGGCATCGAAACCGTCGAAGCCCTCAAAAAGGACACGCGCGAATCGCTCGAAAAGCAAAAGCGTGAAGCCAACAAGAACAAGGCCATCGACTTTGCGGTCGACCAAGCCAGCAAAAACGCCGAGATGAACGTTCCTGAAGAAATGATCGTCGAAGAGAAAAACCGCATGATGGACAATACTAAACGTCAGGCACAGCAATACGGCCTCGACCTTGACACATACCTTCAGCTCACCGGCATGGACAAAGAGCAATTCGAAAGCAACATGATGAACGATGCCGAACGTTCCATCCGCTACAACCTCACGCTTGAAGCCATCGGCGAAGAAGAAGGCATCAAAGCGACCGAAGAGGAAGTCAACGAAAAATTCGAGGAACTTGCCGAGCAACACAACATGGATGTCGAGCAAGTCAAGTCACAAGTGAATCCGCAGGCCGTCGAACAAGAAGTGGTGTTCAGAAAGACCATCGATTTCCTGGTGGACAATCTCGAAAAGAAATAACACTTGAAAAACACTTCCGCGGAAGTGTTTTTTAAAGAAA
>PWHE01000018.1 GCA_003554735.1 Mollicutes bacterium
GCGGACTGTACCGCCGGTCGGGAATCTCGCCCTGCCCTGAAGATATCTTGTATTATAAGTTTTACGACCTAATTATAGAAAATTGCGCCGTCAAAGTCAATGAAAATGATGACTAGTTTTCAGAAACGAGGACGATGGGACCTCTTTGGAGGTGGATTTGTCCTCGTTTGACATTAACCGTGTCACCGTTAACCCGGTTTGTATACTCCCCGTCTTCAAGCGTCACATCAACGGGGCCTTCGTCGCTGCCGACATTGAAAATGCCGATGGCCTGTCTGCCGTCGAGTGTGTAGGTGCACCGGATCGCCTCGAGGGATTCGGGCTGATCAATGGTGTAAACGCCCGCGTAGAAAAGCCGGTCGTTTGTAATTGTACGCATGGTTTTGATCAAAGGTGAAATATCTTTTCCGCTGAATGCGATGGTGTCTTTGTTGAAAAGGTCGGGGTGATGCGGCTCAGAGGCCTCTCCACCACCGAATATCATCGTCGAGCCTTTCGCGAAGAACGAGAACGCGTGCCAGTTCTCGAGTTTGTCCTGGCTTTCCACAAGTCCCGCGAACCGTCCGAAATCATGGTTTTCGAGATTGCGCATCTTGATGTAGTTTTTCGGATAGATCTCCTCTTGTTTCTGATGCCAAAAAACGAAGTCCGACAAAGGGCCCCTATTTTCGAGGTAGGCCTCAAGATAAGGGTGCGCGTCATAATCGTAGGCCATGTCGAAGATGTCGTAAAGTTCGCTTTCTGAAAGCCCGTCGAAGCCTCGATCCCTTATTTCCTTAAGAAAGTGTCCGTGGACGCTTTCGCTCAACCAGACGGTATCGGGGTTGATGGACCCGACCGTTTCTCTGGCCTCTTTCATGAAATCATAGGGGATCAGACTCGATACGTCGAACCTGAAGCCGTCCACGCCCATTTTCGTATAATGGACCAAATTCTCTATCAGGTAGTCCCATAGTCTTCTGTCTTTGGTGAAATCAAAATCGACGATGTCCCACCAGTCCCCGACACGGTTGGTGTATTGTCCGTCCTTCTTATAGAAGAATTCCGGGTGCTTGTTGAAGAGGACGGAGTCATAGGAGGTATGGTTGAAAACGATGTCCATCATGATGCGCATGCTTTTTTGGTGCACCGCGTCAATCAGTTCACGAAAATCGTCCTCCGTGCCGAGTTCGGGATTGATGGCGTAGTAATCCTTGATGGAATAAGGGCTTCCGAGCTCGCCTTTGCGGCTTTTTTCACCAATCGGATGAATCGGCAAAAGGTAGACGACATCCGTTCCGAGAGCCTTGATGCGGTCCAAATCCTTGATAAGAGCCTTGAAGGTGCCTTCCTCGGTGTGGTTTCTAACGTATACTTGGTAGATCAGTGTGTTTCTGAGTTCAATGTTCGTATCGCGTGCCATAATTATTCCTTTCCGTGTTTGAAGTTTCGTGTCGACCGGACGGCATCGTGCCACCCCGCCACGAGGCGGTTGCGTGTTTCATCATCCATAGAAGGCTTGAACGTCTTGTCGGTCTTCCACGATTTTTGAATGGTTGCCTTGTCTTTGTAAAAGCCGGTGGCAAGGCCGGCGAGGTAAGCGGCGCCCAAGGCGGTTGTCTCTTGCACTTTGGCCCGTTCGACCTCGAGATTCAAGATGTCCGCTTGAAACTGCATCAGGAAGTCGTTCGCGGTCGCCCCACCGTCGACTTTGAATCGTTTGATGGGCATTCCGGTATCTTCTTCCATTGCTTTAAGGACGTCCATGGACTGATACGCGATCGCTTCAAGGGCGCTTCTGGCGAAGTGCTCTTTTTTCGTTCCGCGGGTGAGGCCGAAGAATGCGCCGCGTGCTTCAGTATCCCAGTGAGGGGTGCCAAGACCGACAAATGCGGGTACCAAATAGACGCCTTCATTGTGTGGCAGTCGTTTGGAGAGTTTTTCGGTTTCATCGGCGGTCTTGATCATCTTTAATCCGTCTCTAAGCCACTGAACCGCTGAACCGGTCACGAAAACGGATCCTTCAAGCGCATATTCGACTTTTCCGCCAACGCCCCATGCAATGGTGGTAAGCAGACCATGGTCCGAGATGACGCCGTCTTCACCGGTGTTCATCAGCATGAAATTTCCGGTGCCGTAGGTGTTTTTGACGCTCCCTTTTTCAAAACATGCCTGTCCGAAAAGGGCGGCCTGCTGGTCACCGGCGATGCCGGCGATCGGGACTTCAAGGCCGAAGAAATGATGTGAGACGGTGCTGCCATAAATCTCCGAAGAGGATTTCACCTCCGGAAGCATGGACGCGGGCACATCGAGAAGCTCAAGCAGTTCTTCATCCCATTCAAGTTTGTAGATGTTGTAAAGAAGCGTGCGTGAAGCGTTGGTATAGTCGGTGACGTGGACCGCCCCGCCGGTTAGTTTATAGATGAGCCAGCTGTCGATGGTCCCAAAGAGGAGCTTGCCTTCTTCCGCTTTGGCCCGGCAGCCGTTCACATTGTCAAGAATCCATTTGATTTTCGTCCCGGAAAAGTACGGGTCGAGCAATAGCCCGGTCTTTGATTTGACGAACGGCTCATAGCCTTTGGTCCTCAAATCCTCGCAGATGGGCTGGGATTGGCGGGATTGCCAAACGAGGGCGTTGTGAACAGGTTTGCCCGTATCCTTGTCCCAAACCACCGTCGTTTCACGCTGGTTGGTGATGCCGATGGCTTCGATGTCTTTCGCCTTGATGTCCCGTTGGACCAATGCTTCGGCAATGACTGAAAGCACGGAGAGCCATATTTCGTTCGGGTTGTGTTCCACCCATCCGGGTTTCGGATAGATTTGCTCAATCTCTTTCGTCGCACTTGAAATGACGTGATTGTCCTTATCGAAAACGATCGCTCTGGTACTTGTGGTGCCTTGGTCGATGGCCATGATGTATTTTCCCATAGATTTGATCTCCTTTTATTGTTATTGGGGCGAACCCCTTCCAATCGGTGAATGCCTTAGACAACGGACACTCTACTCTTATATTACCAGTTTTTCACACGGTCTGTCCACTCTCGCCGTCTTGAACAAACATTCTTTCTACGCTTTTACGTGAGAAAATCTATTCGCAAACGACTTCGTGGTTCACGCTCGAAGACCGGCTATAAAACCATCCTATAAATGGCA